>CAYVAZ010000216.1:0-8540 GCA_964449065.1 uncultured bacterium | reverse complement strand
AATCTGTTAAGCCGTTTTGATTTTCGTGAACAATCCAAATTGGAAATGGTATTATCCATTCAAAATAAAAGGCATCATAACTCACATTCTTTTTACAACTTGGTATAAGTAGGATCACTCATTCACAAGTGTAAGCGCAGTGCCACAACCCCCTTGCATAAGAGGGTGGAGTCGGGAGATTTTGCGTTGTTGGGGTTAACGAACCGGCTAGAAGCCGGTGCTACCCACAACGAACAGATCGTTAACAAATGCTTTACTGAATTTTTGAGTAAACCTTAGCCTTTATAAAGGGGGGATCGACACCTATCAATCGATGGTTGATGAACAACTTGATATCAATCCAGTAATACAGATACGTCCAACGGAGAATCAAGCTGAATAGACGGAATTCCATTCTGAGGGACTTGGTAGGTTTTTTTGTCTATGGCGTTATCGAACACGCGGAAATGCGCCTTCAATTTTGCACCCATTTCCCGCGGCGGAAGCATGGTAATTGAATTCGCTATTCCGCTGATTTGAGTCATAAGATTGTCGGAGAGAACCGTATAACCATGATGATTGCGTTTTTCCACCATCACACTGCCTTCGTATACAGCCACTCTGGTGTGTTTGTTTTTCCCTTTAGAAGCGGATACCAAAAATTGGGTTCCCCACACCTTGGTTTCGGCGTTTAATGTAATGACGGTAAATCCCTGATCGGCTTTGGCGACATCCAGAAACAAGTCACCGTATTGCAGTTCCAACCGGCGTTCCGCGTCTATTGGCGCGTTTGCAATATTCTTAGGGTAATCAGACAACACAAAGCTCGTTCCCGATGTGGCATACACCACGCTCCCATCCACCGGAAAATAGAAAAACTCGCCCTTGTTGGAGTTGACATGAAACCGTTCGGGCAAAATAGCCGTATAGGGTTCCCCGTTTTTCAACATGGGAACGCGGTAAATATCGGCGGGATTTCTCACTTGAAACGACATATAGGTCGCAATAAAGCAAACGAAAATAGATACAGCTACCGCCGCATGCCATTTGCCTTCGCCTTTTAGGTATTCATAGACATTATACATATGATTGAATGAGATTTGCAGATACGAAGGCACCGCATGGCGGTCCACTTCCGCCATGATTTGATTGGCGAACGCTGGCGGCAATGGATTGCAATCGTGCTGCACTTGTCCGGCCAACAGCCGTTCTTCACGCAACGCGCTATGGTAATAGACTTGGCAGGCACGGCATTGCGCAATGTGCGATTCGGTTGCCTGACGGCGGTTCTCAGGCAACTCGTTATCAATCAAAAGCACAATTTCCTGCATCCACTCTTGTGTGCAGCCGTGACTAGGCATATTTAGAATCCCTTGCGTCGTGGTATCGTTCATCGTCGTGTATTTCCGTGGTAACTTCATCGCGTAACAATTTTCTGCCTTCAAATAATCTGGATCGTACCAAATCGACCGGCATATCCAACATATCCGCAATCTGTTGGTATGAATAATCCTGCAAATACTTTAACCGCAGCAAGGTTTGATACTTCTCCGGCATCTGCTTCAGCTTCCCGATCAACAACTCCGTGATGTCGGTTCCATTCAGCGCGGATACTTTTGGTTCCGTTTCCAACTCTCGATCCGCTATCTCTACGAAATCCGTACCAACATATTCCGGTTCCAGTTTCCGCTTCCGCAGCGCTTCCATGCATAAGTTTCGGGTGATGCCATACAACCACGAGCCGAATTTGGCATGATTGTGCAGCCGGCGAATATTTTTATAGGCTGTCAAGAATGCCTCCTGCGTGATATCCTGCGCTTCGGCGGTGTGATGAAGCATACTGATAGCCAAGTGATATACCCTATTCTGGTACTTATCCACCAGCGGACGGTAACACTCTTGCTTTCCAGAAATAACCTGCTTGATTAACGCAGCGTCTGTTTGATCTTGTTGAACCATCCCAACTCACTGTTCTTCTGGATTTCTTTCTCAGAATCTTCCTTGACAGACTTTGATTTTTTCTTGAATTCACCTACGCTTTCATTATAGCATCGAGCCCGTATAAAGATATAGATATCACAAGATGAGCTGAACTGTCAGCATATTTGAATAAAAATTTCCGATTCGTTACTAAACTTGACCGATTTTATGTCCCCTTGGATCCCTTTACTCAAACAAACGTACCAACTGAAACCGCGACAAATCCCCGGTGTTTTGAGTGGGTCAGTTGAGGTATCTCAGTCCACAAAGCGTTTACGCCTGCAATGCCGCCTCCATCCAAAGGAACCGTTTCTTGAACCGAATTTTCATCAAACCTATTTAAACCGCTACTTCGAACAAACGAATATCGACTCTTCAATCCGGGTACCCATGGAAGCCCGTCTTCGTGAACAAATCGAAAAACTGCCGCAATCCGGCTGGGCGGTTCAGCTGTTTGACGCGGATCAATCCTTCCGCGGCCGCTGGGATGCATCCTTTTCCGGCTGGAAGGAAGTGCGAGAGTTTTCTGCGGATGAAGGATTTGTCGGCGGGCCTTTTCCAGACGGGATTTGGCGCTTTGTCATCGTTGTTTTTTCACCCCATTTGTTGAATCCGCTAATTGAAGTCGAGGTGGAAGGAAGTGAAGAACCGGATACCCCAACCGATATCATCCCCTTCGACCTATCCTGCCAGATTGCCGCGCCGGAATCGGACGCCCACTGGTTTGCCGGTGAACTTTTGGAAAGAACCACCCGCAGCAATGGAAACAGGAGTGTGCAGGAAACAGTACAAGCCTATCAGAATTTCGGCTATTCTTTTCTGGCCCTGTCGGATCTGGATATGCAGCCGCTCTCCGCCTTACCGGAACAACCGCAGTTGAGCATGATCCGCGGGCAAATCATTCCTACACCCCAGGGATGGTTTAACGCTTTGGGTGTCAACCAATACCTTCATTGGATTCAAAATGAATCGGCCATCCCGCTGCCCGAACTGTTCTATGATGTACATGCGCAGGGAGGATTGATTGTGAAACTTAACCCATATTGTGTGCAGGAATTGAACACGCAATCAAACAACATACCTTGGGAGCATGTCGATATGCTGCAAGTTTGGGAAGGCTTTTGGAACGAACGGTTCCCGGAAATTACCAAAGCGTTCCGCCTGTGGGATACCCTTTTAAATAGCGATATCCGCGTGATGGGAGTATGTGGGAAAGGCACCGAAATTGAGGCCACAGAAAAAAATGTTGAAGCGCTGCCGAAACTTTTGGTGAACGCTTCCGGTAAAAGCGAAGGCGACTTGCTCAATGCCATTAAACGGGGATTATG
Source organism: uncultured bacterium (assembly GCA_964449065.1). Taxonomy (GTDB): domain Bacteria; phylum Hinthialibacterota; class Hinthialibacteria; order Hinthialibacterales; family Hinthialibacteraceae; genus CAYVAZ01. The sequence continues at coordinate 5,253 of CAYVAZ010000216.1, read as the reverse complement.
CTACAGCACAGTGGAACCGGGTATTGATTTTTGGGTGGAATCAGAATACGGCGGCGTGCTGACCGGAGATGAACTGCAGATTCCGGATACCTCGGTCTTCACGCTGCGCTTGGATATAACCGGGGCAGGGGACCGCTGCTTCTTCCGCATTATCACCAATGACGGACCCTTTTGCGAAATGCCCCTCATGGCAAAGAAAGATCCCGTGCAAATGAAGTTTACCGACTACGCCGAACCAAAAGTCCAATGGTACCGCGTGGAATTATACCGCTACGGCCGCCCCCATGACGAACTGCTGGCGTTCTCAAATCCCGTGTTTGTCAGGGGAATCATCAGTTATACGTAGAACTCCAAAATTTCCATCTCTGCAAAAGACACGCAAAACAGAATAATACCAATTGCAAATAGAAAAGTTCATTATGAACCAGCCAAGAATTTTTACATTAGTGATGAAACCTGTATTGTGGATTCAAAGCGAAGCGTAGCCCACCATCCGCCCAAGCGGGACAGCTCCCGCCGAGCCAAATGCCCGTAGGATGGGTCGCAACGATCCGCCCCATCGAAACATCTGGGAGGGAGAGGCTCCCGCCGAGTTAGCAGCACGCTATCCTTCCCCGATAATCCGAAACAAAACCGGTATAAAACTCTAAGACCTGGAAATACCCCCGTCGTTATTCGCGTGAATTCGCGTTCATTCGCGGTTGAAAAATGTGGTGCAGGCTTCCAGCCTGCAAAAGCCATTGTCTTCCCCCGAAGATATTGTCTCCCCCAAATCCTTTGGGGGAGATGTCCGACGCAAGGAGGACAGAGGGGGTGAGGCCATGTATCATAATAACCGGGTAGCATCGGCTTCCAGCCGGTATTTCGTAGAGTAGGATGGGGTTGATACCATTGATTAAAACATCTATCTTTCTCAAACATGTTTTAGATGAAAACGTCTAATTTTTGAGGACTATCATGCGATTGATCATATTGATGATTATGATATGGGTTTCACTACCGGTTCATTCATACGATTTGGAACCACTCCTGCAAGAACGTTTCCAAACATACGATGTAATCCTGAAACCGGAACAAGAAAAACCCGAATGGTGGGCCGGAGCTCCAAGTGTCGTGCGCGATCAAGAAGGGGTATTCTGGCTGGCATGCCGCATGCGCTCCGCTGACCTGCCGCGCGGACTGCGCGGCTATGAGCTGCAAATCTTACGCAGCGATAACGGTGTTGATTTTGAACGGGTTCATAAGATCAAGCGGGAGGATGTCCCCATCCCCGGATTTGAACGCCCGGCTTTGTTGATTGATCCCCATACCGGAAAATTCAAACTTTATGCCTGCGGTCCCTGGGATGGAGCCTGGGCGATCATAAAGTTTGACGACGTGGATGATCCTTCACAGTTTGATCCATCTACAGCTAAACCGGTGATTCAAGCCTTGGAAAAGAACTATCCACGGGATGTCTTGCCGAATGAGTATAAAGATCCATTCATAATATACGCGGATGGAAAGTATCACTGCTATGTCATCGGCGTGATGCGGCGAATTGAACGCTTGTTTCACTTTGCCAGCGAAGACGGTGAGACATGGGAACCGGTCGGCAGCCCCTATGAGCCGATAATGAAACTAACCGGATGGCATGACTTTTATGTACGTCCGGCGGGTGTGATCCCGCTTGGTATTGGCTATCTTTTCTTTTATGAAGGCTCTAACGTGAAATGGTACGACCCGGTTTATAATATCGTGACCGGATTAGGCTATACCTTTGATCTACACAACATCATCGATATCACCAAAGATAAGCCGTTGGTAAAAAGCAGCACCCCCAGCAAGCACTTTTTTACTTGGCGCTACTCACATTGGATGATTGTAGATGATGAAATATGGGTGTATGCGGAAGTCGCTACTCCATTAGAAACGCATGAAATTAGACGATTTACAATTCCAGTACCGGCGCTGCAATCCTTGGCAAAATAGGAACCGCCAATAAACCCGAATTTTCACAAATAAAATCCCTCTCTTCATCTTCTGATTTTATGATTTCTTCACAATAGTGTATTTAGAACTGTGATCTACTTTATGTTCGTTTGGGAGGGCGAAACTCCCGCCAAGCCAAAAGCACCCGCCGTTGTTGCCCCCCCCTTATTAAGGGGGGTAGGGGGGATTCAAGAATCAACACATCCCACCACTCACAAAGCGAAACCTTGGAAGGACAAAACTCCCACCGGGCCGCAAGCACCGCTTGATTGCATCAAAGCATTTTCGGCTATTGCTATCATTCAAACGCAAGGTCTCGGCTATAGCATATCCCAGGGGTCAACATCTTGGATGATTCGCAGCCCTTGGCGGCGCTGCCCCAAAAGCTTTTGCAAAGGGTCGCTTTTTAGAAGCGGGCGAAACGCCTTGTGATCTTTACTCTTTAACGCTACCTGCCAGCGGTAATGGTCGCGAAGGCGGTATAGCGGGGCTTCAACCGGGGGTAAGATCGTCACCTCCGTCTCATACTTGAGGCCATCTGTAAGGATATGGTACAACTCCCATGCGCGTCCCCGTGCTTCGGCTTCGTTTACGCCTTCTATCCGCCACAATACCAAGCGTGAGAAGGGTGGAAAACCAATTAACTTGCGGTATTTGATTTCTCGTTCATAAAACGGATCGTATTCCTGCTGGAGCGCTAACTGGACGCTGTAGTGATCCGGGCAGTAGCTTTGAATAAACACATTGCCGGGAAAATCCCCCCGGCCTGCTCTTCCGGCGACCTGTGTCAACTGCGTGAATGTACGTTCCGCGGCACGAAAATCGGGCAGAGATAGCGCGTTATCCGCATTGATGACCCCCACCACGGAAACCGATGGAAAATCGAGTCCCTTCGCGATCATTTGTGTGCCAACTAACACATCCGCTTCCATCTTTTTGAACAAGTTGAGCAGCCGGTCATGCTCTCCTTTGCGGGCAGTCACATCCCGGTCTAAGCGGAGAACCCGAACAGCGGGGATTAAATTTTCAACTTCTTCCACGACTTTCTCCGTGCCGAAACCGCGGTGTTGAATCATCTTTTCACTGCATGAAGGGCAATATTCCGGCAGGGCAATTTTAAACTCGCAATGGTGGCAAAGCATCATCATGCGGGTTTGGTGAAACACCAGCGGCACACTGCAATGATCGCAGGACATAATGTAACCGCAGTGTTTGCACATCACGCTGGTCGAGTATCCCCGGCGGTTTAAAAATAAAATAGCCTGCTGTTTCTTGTCAAAACAATCCCACAGCGCTTCTTTCAGTTCGGCTGAGAGGATTTCTTCTTCTTCCGTGCGGCCGCGCATGTCGATCAAGTTGAGATTCGGCATGCCATGCACTGCCACCCGCTTGGTCATCAATACACTGCGGTATTTCCGGTTCCGCGCATTGTAGGTGGATTCCACCGACGGTGTCGCGGATCCCAAAATACACAACGCCCCGCATAAACTCGCTCGTGTGACCGCTAAATCGCGGGCGTGATAACGCGGATTCGGGTCAAACTGCTTATACGAACTCTCATGCTCTTCATCCACGATTATGATTCCAGGATTTTGCAATGGAGCAAACACCGCTGACCGTGTCCCGACAATAATCCTTCGTTTGCCCTGCTTCGCCATACGCCATTCGTCAAAGCGTTCCCCCTGCCCCAACCCGCTATGAAGGATGCCGACCTCATCCCCAAAGCGCGAACGGAAGCGGTTCATGGTTTGGGGGGTCAGGGAAATTTCTGGAATCATTACCAAAGCGCTTTTGCCTTGTTCCAGCGCCTTTTCAATCGTGCAGAGATACACTTCGGTTTTGCCGGATCCTGTAACGCCTTGGATCAGCACCGGTTTGGGATTTTTCTCCCGCAAGGATTGTTCGATCGTTTCCAAAGCGGATTGCTGTTCATCCGTTAGGCGTAACGTTTCGGCGGACGTCTCAGAAAAATTGATTCTCACATTGCGCAAGGATTCCATCGAACCGATTTTTACCAGGCCGTTTTTCTCCAGCGTTTTGATGGTGGAGGGAGACACACCCACTTCGCGCACAATATCGGATGGGGATAGCAGGGCTTTGCGGTTGATCAAATACTCCAACACACTACGCTGGTTTTCCCGGTTGACCTCTGCCGGAACTTTACCGCTTTGCTGAATTTGATCGTCCAAAATCACAACCTTAACCATACGCGGTTTGACACTGGGAGAGAATGGATAAGCAGCGGAACAGGTCTCACCCAATGACACCAGATAGTAATCCGCAACCCAGCGCAGAAATGAGAACAGTTCCGTGCCGAACAGCGGCTCTGAATCGATCACCCGCAAAATGGGTTTCACATGACGGATATGCGTTGGTTCGTCTTGGTGTATCCGGGAGACATACCCCAATGCTTCCCGGTTTCCAAACGGTGCGTAAACGCGGCAGCCCGGATGGGTGAGATCCATCAAATCATTCGGGATCCGGTACGTAAATTCCTGACGGGCAGGGATTGGAAACGCGATGTCGGCATAAAACGGTTTCTCTTGCATAAGGGACAATCTTTATAACAATCTACGATAGATAGCGATTCTGTTGTTGTGTTTTAGGCAATAGTATTTTATACTTTCGCAAATGCAATGCGAATGAAAGACCGAGGATATATATGGCTGGATTCCCACAAATTGCCGCGGGTGATGTCATCTCCATTCCAAAAGGAACCGTACTGGTGAAACAGGGGGAACAGGGAAACTGTGCTTATCTGCTCTTGGGAGGGAAAATGGGCGTGTACCGCCAGGGGAAAAATGAGATGATTCCGCTGGGGGAAGTGGTTCCGGTCAATATCATTGGCGAACTTGCAATATTAAATTCCGTACCGCGCACGGCAACTGTCATTGCGATTGAGGATAGTCAATTGCTGGAATTGAATCAACACCGGCTCAAATCTATTATCCGGCGTTACCCGGATATTGCCGAGATTATCATTAAAGTGATGTGCACCCGCTTGATTCACACCACCGAACAACTGGCTGAAGCCAAAGGGGAAAGCCCGCAGCCATCCACTCCACAACAGAAGAAAGCCGAAGTTCCCCCGGCAGCCACACCGGAAGAAGAAAAAGCCAAGCGGCAGCGCATGGCGGCGATCAGCCGGCGTGAGCAGGAATGAATGGGCGCGTGTCATTTCTTCCGGTAAATGAATGCGCACTTCAGCAAGCGCAATCCCTAAAAGCGCGAAACTCCCGCCAAGCCAAAAGCCCCCGCCGTTGTTGCCCCCCTTATTAAGGG
>CAYVAZ010000215.1:5218-8770 GCA_964449065.1 uncultured bacterium | reverse complement strand
AAAACAGCGCCGCTCAGAATAAAGAGAACCTGCAAAAGGCAATCGACTGGGCTTCGCAAAGCGGGGCGGCTTTGCTGGTTGAAACCTCCAGCGAACCCTACCATATTGATGGCGGCATTATCCTCAAAAAGAATGTTTCCCTCATCGGCGTGCACGGCCCCACACCACGCGGGACTTCCCATCCCACCAAAAAGCAGCCGGTCGGCAGTGTGTTCAAGATTACCGACAGGGACCATCCCTTCATCACCGTTGAGACCGGAACGCAGATCAAAGGAATACAGTTCTGGTATCCCGAACAAACGCTAACCGATCCCGATGCCATTATTCCCTATCCGGCAACCATCCAAGTTTCGCAAACCAGCAACACGCAGGGAGTCTACATGTCCTGCCTCACATTCTACGGCAGTTACCTGACCTTCGATTTCAACGCCAGCCGCCAAAACGCGTGCGAACTGATGACCTTCGAGCATTGCTACGGCTACCCGCTCAGCGGCGAGTTTATCCGCATCGATTATTGCTATGACATCCCCCGCCTATTGCATTGCCACGTCAACCCGGCTATCCAACGCTTTATTGGAGGGCAAGTCCGCCGGGAAGTAGTCGATGCCGTCATCGCCAAAAAGACCTACGCATTCACCATCGAACATACCGATAACGCCCAGTTGATGGATGTGTTCACTTTCGGCACCTACGGCGGCGTTCATTTGGGAGGCGAATCCTACGGACAACTCACCAACTTTAACCTGGATTGCGTCGCGGTCGGCATCCTCAAACAAGGGAACAACACCAAAAACCGCAACTGGCAAATCGCGCAGGGCTCCATCATCGCCAACACCGGAGAAGACGTGGAAAACATCCATCCCATCATCATTGAAGGCCAGGGACACACCGCCCTCAGCAATGTCGAAGCTTTTTCCGGCGGGAACTCTGCGTTGACCACCGTGCCCGAAAATCAGTCGTGGGATTTCATGCTGGTGCGGGGGAACGAAAAACTGACGGTCTCGGTATTCGGCAGCCGCATGAGAAACTACGTCTCGGATTCACCCGTGACCATTGAGAACGAGAACGCTATTTTGCACTTCACCGGCTGCATCGATAAGGATGAGAATTTGTATAACAAGACGTTTGAGTAGAGTGTTTCCCGAAAGAGTGACCTTTTTGGAGAGCATCGGTTTCCAGCCGGTGTGTGATAAAGTAAATCTGTCACAATTATAAGTTTGAATTTTAAAGTTATTATGTTATGATATAAGCAAAGCAAGCGGATGAAATTCGGCTCCATGCCGAGTGGTCTTTCGGGGTGACCTGAAAGACCCTATATCCCTGGTACTTCATTTTCTCCCCAGTGAAGGCAGTTAAACATGATGGGTACATAGCGGCTGTGCCATCCTCAAAACTGCGATGAGAATGGACGGACGGCTGGCAAGGTGAAGGCTGTTCGTCTCTCCTTGCTGTTCAGGCGAATCGCCCGATCACACCCAACTATCTTCCCAAAAATCCCGCCGGCGGTCAACTCGAACAACCCGTGGGCGGCAAGTCGTTCTCTCTCTTCATCCAAGGCAGACTTCGCTTGCCTTTGCCACCCGTCATCAAACCGGTAGATTCAGGGAGAATAATTCTGTTATAATGGAGTACTATTTATTGTCGGTTTAAAGGAATTTACCATGAGCAAAACGGCTGAATATCTTAAGAAGATTGAGCTGGCGCAGGCTATGCTGAATGAAGTGAAAGCGGATTTGATGCAGGAACAGCAAACTTTGGACAACAGCATCCAGCGCGGAGAACGTGATATCGCCGAAGGCCGCACGGTTCGCTGTGAAACCCAAGAAGAGTTAGACCAATATTTCGAGACGCTATAAATGTATACCGCGGTTTTCTCCGGCGAGTTTTCCAAGAAATTAGCGAAAATCAAGAAGAAAGATAAACCGCTGTTTGAACGGTTGGAGAAAAAGATTCGAGCCATATTGAAAGACCCCTCCCACATCAAACATCTTCGTAATGTGCTTGCCGGGCAGCAGCGTACGCAGTTGGGGCCGTTAGTACTGCGGTTTTCCGTTGAAGAGAATACGGTTTATTTCATCACCCTTGAGCATCATGATGACGCGTATTAAAGACGGTGATGGCAGATTCATTGTCATTTTTAGGATGGATGGGTTTTACAGGTGGACGGCTGGCAAGGGGAAGGCTGTTCGTCTCTCCTTGCTGTTCAGGCGAATCGCCCGATCACACCCAACTATCTTCCCAAAAATCCCGCCGGCGGTCAACTCGAACAACCCGTGGGCGGCAAGTCGTTCTCTCTCTTCATCCAAGGCAGACTTCGCTTGCCTTTGCCACCCGTCCACTTTGAATTTACATTCTCATACGTTGAATCAGTCGTTTTGCGGGGGAATCTCAATCCATGTGATGAAACCGGCATATTGACTGGATTTTACCCGGTCATGAAATTTTTTATCAGCGGTGACCACAATGGAGACTGCTTGTTCTGCCAAAGCAAGATAAAGACAATCATATACCGGATGCCCAATTTCCCGTGCAAGATGGTGGGCACGTATGATCAATTCATTCGTCGAATAATATTCGATAGTTGTCTTTGAAAGGAAATGTTGAAGAAACGTATGCGCTTGCGTTGCGTCTATTTCTCTGTGTTTTTCTTTTTTAAAGAGAATGTTTGCGAATTCAATTTGGAGAAAATCAGGGGCTAACAAATAAACAGTGGGCGATACATAGTTACGCGCTTCTTTCCGCCATTTTTCAGGAAAATACCATTTTGCCGCGACGCTGGCATCCACAACATAAGCACTCATCTGCTATCCCGGTCTTCCCGGATCAACCCTGCACTGTCTGTCGTTTGCGGGGGGAGGGTTGACGCAAACGTATCGGTCTCTGACAAAAAAGTGTGTACGAGTTCAGCTCTTTTTACTGCGGCATCCAACAAGCGGGTGGCTTCTTGTTCCACAGAAACCCCCTGTGCAGCGGCCAACTTATGCAATTGCCGCGCTGTGCTTTCTTCCATTTGAATCAATAATTCACTCATAAATCATACCCTCATTGTTACGATGATAGAACCAGAAAATATAATTTACAATGGTTAATTTGAATAGGTGAAGCATGATGGGCATAAAACGGGCGTACTCATTCTCCCGGCTATATTCGCTTGAGAAGTTGATCGTATTTGTGGTGTGGATCAATCCAAAACCATACAATATCACCTTCGTCCAGAACACCGAGGGCACGATAGTCAATGCTCACAAGTACCGAGTACACCAGCCGTCTTTTACTCACGCGCTTAAAATCAAGACTGGGGTGGCGGGGATCGGACTTGAAGAAACGGTAAGATTGGCGCGCTTGCCGTTGCACGTGTTCCGGGAGACGCCTATATGCGTCCCAAAAGGTCGAATGCGTAAACGAGCGCATGTCTACAATTGGTCTGTATCGAGGGCCCGCGTTTGTCCTGGCCGGTGCGCCGCCAGAGCCTCATCAGCCAACTTCTCCAGCAAATCCTCCGACTCGGGACGGCGAAACAATTCGGACCACCGCTGCTCCGACTCCAGCTCG
>CAYVAZ010000215.1:0-5208 GCA_964449065.1 uncultured bacterium | reverse complement strand
GCATGGCGTGGCGCTGCATTTCCAGCAATTTCAGAATCCTGACGTTGTCGGCCGAGCTGCGGGCCGTTTTCGAGTGCCGGGCCAGAAATTCCTCGATCGACTCCACCGACCGGTCCAGCACGGTCTCCGACTCCAACTCGGCCAGCACAAAACGCGCGAATTGATCCTGTTCTTCTTGGGGGAGCTGGGAAGCTTTCTCAAAAGCCTTTTGCAAAAGCGGATTCATCTGTTTTACTCCTCAGTAAATGTGGATGGGCAAAGCCGTATCTTGCCCATCGGGATCATATAGATGAGAGGTGAAGGATAATGGGGACAAAACGTCCGTGCCCATTCTGCTAATCCTTCTGAATATCAAACGCCATCAATACTTCGCCGTGACGGATGTATAGCCTACCATTATGGATTACCGGATAGGCCCAATGTTCGTGCGACCCCATGGTAACTTCAAATGAACTCACCAATTCCAGCCCATCTTTTGTGGGGTTCACCAAACCCAGCAGCCCATTTTCGCTGTAACAATACAGCATCCCACCGGCATACGTGATCGAACCTTTTCCGTTCAATATCCGTTCTTTAAAGATCACTTTGCCCGTGTCAACGTCTTGGCTTACCCAAAAGCCTCTCTCATCCGAACCGTAAAGCCGTTCTTCGGTTTCATCGTCCCTGTGAACCACAATTCCACCATGCAGGCAAGCCAATTCCTTGCTTGTCCACAGTTCCGTATACGATTCGCCGCCGTCTTCATACCGGATCATGGTGCCGCCCGTACCATGGCTTGTGAAATAGACCCGGTTTTCGCTGCACAACACAGGCGTAATGGCGGCGATGTTGTTTCTCGTTTCATGCGGAATCGTGAACAGCGTTTCTCCGCTATCTGCATTGACGCAGACGAACAAGTCTCTGACCATCGTAAACAACAAGCGCTTATTCCCTTCAGGAACCAGAATGGGGGAGCAGTAGGCGGACAGGTTGCTCAACGCTTCGGTTGTCCACAGCGTTTTACCTGTATGTTTATTTAACGCGACGATACTTGCGTTTTTCCCGCCCGGTGTGCAAATCACCTGATCCCCATCAATCAATATCGATTCGGTAATTCCCCATCGAATATTTTCCCCATTAAATTTCTCCAAGGTATCGGTTTGCCATATCAAATCGCCGCTCTCTTTATCGAAACAAGCGATGCGGCCATACCCGCTCATAATATAAACGCGGTTGCCGTCAATGGTTGGAGTGGTTCGCGTGCCGGGATAATTTCCCGTCCATCCGGGACCGTAAGCTTTTTTCCATTTCAGTTCGCCGTTCTCGTGTAGGGCAAAAAGATATCCGGTCTCATTGATCATTCCCGTCGTGTAAATCACGCCGTCAACAATCGAAACCGTCGCGAATCCGCGCCCCAGTCCCTCATAAGCCCAAAGCAATGGAGGCCCTTCTTGCGGCCACGATTCCAGCAATTGTGTTTCGGATGATTTGCCGTCCCGCTCCGGCCCCCGAAACTGGTTCCAATCTTCAGCCATGCCAACCGAAGCAAACACGAAAATGAGGCCGGCGGTTAATATACTGTTTTTCATATCCATTTTTAAATTCCTAACCCAATCAAAATTTTGTCTATTTTACTGATACAACTATACCAATGCAATTGGAGATCGTTGTATCTTCGAAGTGAAAAGGCAAAAGAAGATCACGAAAATCGGTATAAAAAGATCGATCACATCCCCCCCCGCTGATACTGCACTAGCACCGTTCCCACCGACACCGCCAACTCCGCCCGCAAAATCCGGCGCCCCAGCGAACAAAACTGTGCATCCTTCCGGTTCAAAAACGCAATCTCCTTTTCGGTAAATCCGCCTTCCGGCCCAAATACCAATGTCGCTTTGGAAGCGCTGCTATCCCATCGGGGCATAGCTTCCGGTTGCGCCTTCTCATAAAAACAAATGAGTGGACTTGTGAATGTATTCGTTGGCAATTGATGAAGTTCGCGCGGAATTATCTCAACCCTCGGAATCGTGGACCGCTCACACTGCCGGCATGATTCAACCGCAATCTTCCGCAATCGTTCGGTCTGTTTCTCATCCGGTAATGATACGGAACGTTCCGCGTGATACAACACAATTTTTGTCGCACCCAACGCGGTGAGTTCTTTCACCATTGTGTCTTTGGTTTTGCCTTTGGTGGAGGCGAGTAAAATGGTGAGGTCTTGTTGCGGGTCGCGGGGGTTCGGTGTTTGTGACACCAACCCGGCTGTTAACTGACGTTTCTCAATCGATTGTATGGCATACACACACTCCATCCCGTCCCCGTTAAAGCATCCGAAATGGGCACCCGGTTGGAGGCGCAAGGCGCGTACCACTCCCATCGTTTCGGCATCATCAGCTAATAATTCCGGTATACCGGCATGGGGATGATAGATTCGCGTTTGGATTGATTCGGGCATGGTTTACCTTCGGGAACGGATGAAATCATGGTCTTTGAGATTTGAGTGGTGATCACGCATTTCGATCCCCCCTAGCCCCCTTTCATAAGGGGGATAAAGTCTTTTCCATAAAAACCATAATACATGAAATCGAATAGTGTAAGAATTATGGAGAAGATAGTTGTTCCAATTCAAATGCTGCAACAAATGATCGATCATGCTATCGGCGAAATGCCCAACGAGTGCTGCGGCGTGATCGGCGGCCAAGAGAGCCGTCTTGATACTCTCTACCCTCTGCAAAACGAACAAGCCTCACCCACGCGCTATTTCGGCAAACCCAGAGATTTGTTTGATGCCGTGAAAGCCATGCGTAAGACCGGTGAAGATATGACCGGCATTTATCACTCGCACCCCACCAGCCCGGCCTATCCCTCCGAAACCGACATCGCGGAGAACGGTTACCCCGGTTTGTATTATTTCATTGTATCATTGGTGGATAAAGAACCGCATGTTCGCTGCTTTCAGATTCCCGAAGACGGCAGCGTCTACGAATTGGAAATTGTTTCGGATTGATCCTGATTCCGCAATATATACAGAAACACCATGATTGAGCCGTATAGTTTCAGGTTCATCATCAACACGCCGCTTCCGGTTTTAAACGGTTCATAGTCAAAATGGAAGGGATAATCCATCCCCATGAGCGCCATCCCCACAAAGAAGAGCCAACCGCGGCAGGTTTGTCCATTTAGAATGATTCGGAATCCAACCGCTATCGCAAACAGCAGTTGAATCAAATAGTGATCCCACATCAAACTCGGAATCCACAGCATCCCAAACGACCACAGCGCAAGCTCACGCGCATTGGCTTCCGCATTCCACTTCGACCCAATGATTAAAACCGCCAAAATCAATACCGCGGTGAAATAGGACAACGCTTTTGCCGTCCCCGGCGCGTCCACAATCCCGGTTGTCGTTGGGTTATCCGTCAGCAGGCGGTACCACAATGCCGAAGGCGCTTGATTATGCGGTTCGATATGATACTTCTGGTCAAATTGCGCCCAGGTTGACTTTCCATACGACATTTGCTGAACTTCGTTGATAAAATTGAGATGGATTTTCTGCCCGAAATAGGCATACGAGATTCCAAAACAAACCGCCAGAGTGAAGAGCAAAGCAGAAGCGGCTTTCCAGTTCCGTTTGTAAAGGAAATAAAGGAAAAAGAAGCCGGGTGAAACTTTTACCGCTGCCCCCAAGCCCAAAATAACTCCCATAATGTAATGCTTTTGATGGACACAAGAGTACCACGCCGCGGCAATCACCAGCAACATAAAGGTATTCATCTGCCCTGCCATGTAGGTTTTCTGCATGGGGGCAAACAATGCCGATACGAAGATCAGCCCGCCCCACCAAAGCGCGGCCGGTTCGTGCTGTTTTCGGAAGGAACCGATGATGCATGAAACCGCAAGTATAAATGCCGTGTGGCTCAAAAGGTTGAAGAGCAACCAAGCGGAATTGTAAGGCACCCAACTTAAGGGGATCAATACGATGGCAAAGAAGGGCGGATACACAAACGGATTCACCCGTTCGATGCCGTTTTGCGCTGCCGCCGAAAGCAGCAATTGCGGATCAAAAATATCCCCTCCTCTGGCGGCCAAAAATCCCGCGCAATACAAATGCCCAAAGTCATTGCGGTGGCTCAACAAGAAGACATCGTAAATCATATTCTTCGCGTAAAGCAACATACCGGCCGCCAATAGCCACCACCCGAATTTATGCAATAAACGTTGATCCATACGGTTTGCTTTTTTCTTTTTTTGTGAGTGATACAATTTAAGATGTTACACGATTGGTAGTTTTAAACGAGATTTATATGACTGATTATGACAAAGAATTGCTGCGAATGCTGCAACAGCAAATTATAAAACGCGGTGTGAATGATCCCCGGCTTCTTGAAGCCTTTCAGCGCGCGCCCCGTCATTTCTTTGTTCCGGAACCCCACAAAGCCGATTCCTATAAGGACCAGCCGATTGTATTGCCCGAGGACCGTGCCACCATCTCCCAACCCTATATGGTAGCCTACATGACGGACGCCTTGCGGTGCCAGCCTTCTGATAATGTGTTGGAAATCGGCACCGGCTCCGGCTACCAAACCGCGATTCTATCACACTTATGCAAAGAAGTTTACAGCATCGAGCGGCATTACACCCTTGCGGTAAACGCGGAACGCACGCTACACAATCTCTCCCGCCTCAATGTCCACATCAAAAGCGGCGATACCATGACCGAATGGAAGGACAAAGCCCCTTTCGATAAAATCATTGTTGCCGCCGCAAGCCGCGTCATCCCCAAGGTGTTAACCGATCAACTAAAAGAAGGTGGATTGCTTTTGATTCCCATCGGAGAATCGCAAATGCAAACCCTGACCCGCGTCACCAAAAGCAAAACCGGCTTACGCCAGGACCGTTTAATTCAATGCGTGTTTGTTCCACTCATCTCTAATTCATCCGGCAGGGGTTGATATGCGGTGAAGCGTGAATTTGAAATGGTAAGTCCGAAAGGTATGGTGTGGGTGCATGTCACTTCTCTCGCTGGTTATGCGGCTTTATGCGGCTTTATGCGGCTTAACCAATTTCCGATTGGGTTCGCGAAGTAATGAATATCGAAGCGTATCCCAACGGCGCAAATCCCCCGGAGCCTGCGGCTCCCCCCCCTTATGCAAGGGGGGGGTGGAACGGCGCTCTTGCTTGTGATGAGGCAGATTCCCCCCCCCCTTGTTAAGGGGGGCTAGGGGGGATCGA
>CAYVAZ010000214.1:0-8833 GCA_964449065.1 uncultured bacterium | reverse complement strand
CGATGATGTAAAACAAACTCAAGAGCGGCGCGTTCAGTGACGATTGCGAGCGCAAATACCAAGGCAAGCCGGCAGAATCTGACAAAAAGTATATGAATCGCAAGAAAAAGAGCGCGGTGAACACGAACAAAATAGGCTTATGCAACCGGTTCCATTGCAAATACCAGGCATAATTCAGCTGCACAAAGCAACACACTTCTATGGCAAAGACCGCGTAGGAAATTTGAGAAAGTTGCTGCACGCTAGGACCGAAAAAAATAATAGCCGATACATACCCAATACACAGGGCGAACAACATCCAAAAAGAGGACGCGGTTTTTTGTAAACAATCCAATGCGGTATACCGTATTCCTAAGATTCGATTTTTGTCCCCATCGCCTCAATCATCTTTGCCAGTATTGCGGGATGCGCCGGCCAGGCCGGTGCCGTAATCAAATTGCCATCCACATGCACGCCGTCAATATCGGTCTCCACGTAGGTCCCGCCGGAAGCATTCACTTCCGGGCCGACCGCCGGATACGCCGTGCACGATTTCCCCTTCAAAAGACCGGAACTGGAAAGGATTTGCAGCGCATGGCATATCGCCGCTACGACTTTGTTTTCCTCAAAAAAATGCTGGATCATTTTGATGACTTTATCATCCATACGCAAATATTCCGGTGCCCGGCCTCCCGGAAGGTAAAGCGCATCGTAATTTGCAGGATCAACGGAATCAAAGGAAGCATTCAGGGTAAATTTATGCCCCGGTTTTTCTGTATAAGTTTGATCCCCCTCAAAATCATGAATAGCCGTCTTAATCGAATTCCCCTCGGATTTTTGCGGACAAACCGCATGCACCGTATATCCAACAGCCTGCAATGCCTGAAACGGAACCATGACTTCATAATCTTCCACAAAATCGCCAACAATCATTAACACTTTTTTATCCGTCATCAAATTCTCCACTTTGATATCCTTTAGTTTTGGATCTATTGTATGCCAATTATCTAATCAGAATATTGGAAAAATGCAATGAATTCAACAACGGTTATCCAATCCTGTTATCCAATCCATTTCAACCTGCCGATCTGCATTTAATCCCTCAATCTTGAATGCCTTTCACTAAGGGTAGAGAACCATTACAACCGAGGTGAACTATGCAAACCATTTGGAAAGGGTTAAACGGAAAAAAAACTGCACTTGGTGCCGGATTGTTTATGGCCGCGTTCATTCTGCAAAAGATGTTGGAAATCTGGTGGGGATCATCTATTCCCGATTGGGGACCCAAATTGGTGGAAACACTCGAATGGTTCGGCGGAATCTTTAGTGGAATCGGTTTAAGCCATAAGGGAATAAAAACGTGGTCTCCTTCCAACCCTAGCGGAGCGCTTCGATGATTTCATGCACGGAAAGGATATCGGTAATCCGCGCGCCAAAGTTTTCCCCAATCACAATCATCTCGCCTTTCGCAAATGCTTTTTTATTCACCACCAAATCAATCGGTTCCCCGTTTTGTTTATCCAACTCAATAACCGATCCGGTTCCCATATCCAGCACCTTGCGAATGGTGGATTTCGTACTCCCCAGTTCCACCCGAATCTCCAGTTTAATGTCAAGAATGATGCCCAATTCCGTACTTTCCGGCGGTGCTTCACCCATATCAAAAGAAGGAAATGTGGCAATTTGAACATTGGTTTTTTTTTCGTCTTCCAAAACAGAAGAGCGCTTAACCGTGGCGGATTTTTTCAGGCCTAAGACAGAATCAAAAGAAGGAAGATCTTGTCCTCCACCGGAAAACGGATGAGAACCGGCAGATTGTGAACTGGTTTCGGATTGACTGTGGTCAAATGACTGCGGCTTTTCTTCTTCAGCTTCGGAACCGCCTAATCCGGTTTTTAGGAGTTTATCGATCTCTTCTTGAGAGAGTATATCGGTCATAATTCATCGTTTTCCCACGGTTGCTTAAGGCCAAACAAAGCGAAAATAAAAGTTCTATTAGAGAGAGCGAAAGACAAACCGAATGTCCAATTACATTTATTGTAATATCAATTCCACGGAAGTCGAGAGAATTTTCTGAGTCTGGGAATTTTTCTATACTTGTTTGGAGATTTTCGATTCAAAACGGTCAGAGTTTATTTTTTTTGCGCAGCTTATGATATTCTTCAAACGCGTACTTAAAAACCGCTTCGTGGTAGGCGTTCCACCCGTAATAATGCTCCGGAAGTCCTTCAAAACTGATGAGAGACCGGCCCAACGAGTCTACACTGCTTTCAAACGGAAGCATCTCTTTCAGAATTCCAATGTATTGAATTCCATACGCAACTGGATACGGATAGGGACAATTCGGCGGCATGGGGCCTTTATGCTCAATTCTCATGAGCCCCAGCAATTTCGTGTGTGACATGATTATCCCAAGCTGATTTTCCACTTCGCGCCGAAAGGTCTCTTCTGGATGCTCATCCAGATCAATTCGGCCGCCAATGATTTCCCATCCTCTGCCGGGCACATTTGCCAATACCACTTTATCGTCATGAAACACCATACCCCCCGCAATGCTGGTTAAATGGTTGGGAGGCAACTGCTCTGTAATTTCAAAATGCACCTCTAAATTGCTGCCCCATTTGGTCGGAGGAAATTCCCGTGCCTTAACCCGCGGCTCTATTGGTACCACCCGCTTGGTTTTGGTTTTGCTGCTGGTGGATGTTGTTTTAATTACATTCTTTTTCAGGGTAATGTTCCCTTTGGTTTTTTGGGCGGTCTTTTTCTTGGCAGCCGTCTGTTTCGAAGAAGATATCCGCTTTGGCTTTGACGACTTTGCCGCAGATTTTTTGGCAGCGGACTTCTTTTCTGTAGATTTTTTTGCTACGGATTTTTTTGCTGTGGATTTTTTGATGGTAGCTTTTTTTGTGGATGATCCACTCGCTTTCGTGGTCGATTTTTTTTTCGTAGTTTGATTTACATCTTCTTTTTTGGCAGTGGTTTTTTTTTGGACAGTCTTTTTCAATGCCGCTTTTGCTTTAGCAGGTGAAGTTTTGATAGTTGATTTTTTTGCCGTTTTTTTTGCAGGCATTCGATTTATAGTGAAAACCAATCAGTTTATTTAAGGGATTATTATAATCTTATCCTACAGTGAAATTCAATACGCTTAGTCAAATTAAGGAAATCAATTTTAAAAAAACAATTTATAATACTGATTTGATTAAACTTAAAAAAGGTAAAAAAAAACTTCTATCGCATCGCAGATATGAAACATTTCTTTTTATATAAAATATATTATTTACAAATAGTAACGATATTATACCTTTAATACTTTCGATATTATTCGCTGATTTTGCAAAAATCCTAATCAATCGGGCTTATTGCGAGTCCCCGGCAAGATTCGGCTATATATCTATGAGAAAAGTTATATTCTAATATCAGGAGTCAGGTATGCCTACATGAACCCGTTGAAAATGATGGAACGCACTACCAACTTCATCCCCCCGCATTGAGGGGTAACCGCAGACTGTATTGGATGAGTGTCGCTGTTATCATGCTTTGATTCCTCAAGCCTACCCCATGAAAATAGGACAAAAATACCACAGATCAACAAAAAGAATGTGTTTCGTATTGAAGGTGCAATTTCAGACAACAAAGCAACTCAAATTCTATCGATTTACAATTTGAGTTATGATCGAGCTACTTTACTATCCTACTACTTAAATCCACGATAAATTCCATTGAGAGAATACTGTTATTGCTTGATGACTCCATACCACAGGATAGAATATTTGCGTTAACTCTATAAAAGTCTATCATCTTTGGAATTTGAATACATTCGGTTTCATGCGGTCTCATTGTTGGGTAAATCATTCACAGCAGGCAGGTATACACTATGACATTTCGAGTACTGGTTAGCGACGCGCTCGCACAAGAAGGTGTGGATGTTCTCCAAAGCCACTCTGCATTCCAAGCCGACGTAAAGACCGGCATGTCTCCCGGCGAATTAAAAACCGTGATTGGAAATTACGACGGGCTTGTCATTCGCAGCGCGACGAAAGTTTCCGAAGATGTCATCGCCTGTGCCTCAAAACTCAAAGTCATCGGCCGGGCCGGCGTTGGAGTGGATAATATCGATTTAAATGCGGCCACCAACCGCGGCATCATCGTAATGAATACTCCCGGGGGAAACACCACTTCAACCGCTGAACTCACTTGGGCCATGATCGCCAGTCTGGCACGAAAAATCCCTGCCGCCGACGCTTCCATGAAAGCGGGAAAATGGGATCAAAAGAAATTTACCGGTTCCGAACTATTTCGTAAGACTCTGGGTATCATAGGCTTAGGGCGTGTTGGCACCGAAGTCGGCAAACGCGCCCTGGCCTTTCACATGAATGTATTGGCCTACGACCCGTTCGTGTCAAAAGAACAGATGGAAGAACATGATTTTAAACAAGCTGAGTTGGATCAAATCTTCGAAGAGGCTGATTTTATTACCGTTCACACGACCAAAACCAAAGAAACGACACATCTCATCAACGACCAAGCATTCGCCAAAATGAAGAAAGGGGTTCGTATCATCAACTGTGCCCGCGGCGGTATAGTTGATGAAGAAGCCCTCCTTCGCGCCTTAGAGAGCAAAAAATGTGCTGGGGCAGCAATCGATGCCTACGAAACGGAACCCGCCCCGGAGGAGCATCCCCTACGCAAACGCGATGATTGTATCAGCACACCCCACTTAGCTTCCTCTACCGATGAAGCCGAAATCTCTATTTCGGTTGAAATCGCCGAAAATATCATCGATGCTTTGCTGGATAAAGAAGTTCGCAACGCCATCAACATTCCGTCCATTGCTCCCGAAGTCAGGAAAAAAATCGGCCCCTATATCGGTTTGGCAGAAAAAATCGGCATGTTCGCGTCGCAATATTTGGGCAAGCATATTGATCATGCTGATATTCTCTACGCCGGACCTATTTCCAATGAAAATACCACCATGCTCACTATTGCCGTCTTAAAGGGATTGTTGACCCCGGTGATGGATCAGGATGTCAATTATGTAAATGCTCCCATGTTAGCGGAACAACGCAAAATTGAATATTCCGAAATAAAAGAGAAAGAAGCCAAAGGCTATTCCAATCTCATCACGGTAAAACTGACTTCCAACAGCAAGTCCGTCAGCGTCAGTGGAACCAATTTTGGCGCCGACCCCCGCATTGTGGCCGTCGATGATTGCCGGATCGAAATCAAACCTACCGGGTTCATCTTGTTCATCAAGAATGTCGACCAACCCGGTGTTGTCGGCCATTTGGGGAACGCGTTATCCCAATCCAATATCAATATCGCCGATATGAGTTTGGGGCGTCAAGCACGCGGCGGTGAGGCGATTACCATGTGCAACATCGATGCGGAGGTTCCCGACAATGTGTTGAATGAACTATCCTCATTGGATTTCATCAACGAAGCAAAAGTCATTAACCTAAAATAAGATGGCTTTTCTCTATGAATAATCACCGCGGGAACCCATTGCGAATCGGAACGGTATCGTATACCAATGCCTTCCCATTGATCGAATATTTACCACAAACCTGCCCGTCCGCGGAGATCATTCGTGTGGTTCCTTCAAAATTAGGTAAACTCATGGAGCAAGGCGAAGTTGACTTAGCACTATTATCTTCCATCGAGTTGTTAAAACATCCGTCATATTCTTATTTACCGGACATCAGCATCAGCAGCGATGGAGCTGTTGGGAGTGTTCTTTTGTTCAGTAAAAAGCCTGCGGCTGAAATTGAAACCGTTGCATTAGACCAAAGTTCATTAACATCAATTGTTTTAACCAAAATATTGTTTCACGAATATTGGCAGCGCGGACCGGTGTATGTGTCCTATACTCCACCAGTGGAAAATGGGATGAACATTGCGGATGCCGCCCTTGCCATTGGCGATGCAGGCTTGATTGCAGAGGGGAAATATCCTTACTGCTACGATTTAGGAGAAATCTGGAAGAAGCATACCGGGTTGCCATTTGTCTTTGCGCTTTGGATCGCCCAGCCGATGGTTGATATCGAAAAGTGGGCTCCCGCATTTTTGGAGGCGAAAACCCAAGGGATGGCAAACATAGACTTGATTGTCAAAAGGTGTACAAAGTTACTTGCGATTCCTGACAAACGTTTTTCCCGGTACTTTCTTGAAAACTTACGGTATGATCTTGGAAAGCAGCAAATTGAGGGAATGAACTTATTTTTTCAAAAAGCAAACGATCAGCTTGAATTAAATTGATTTTTTTGTTAAACCGTTGTTGTTTTATTGTAATGCTTTTAGAATAATACGCTTTGAACCATATTTGCAAGGAGGGCTGATCCATGAAAAAAGGACTCTTAATTTCGCCGGAATTTCCATCCGATTCGTTTTGGAGTTATAAATACATCATACATTATGTTAACCGCAAAACCGCGTTTCCACCGTTGGGGCTGCTAACCTTTGCCTCACTCATGCCCGATGATTGGGATTTTGAGTTGGTTGACTTTAATGTGAACAAACCGAATCACAAAAATTTGAGACAGAAAATAGAAGAGGCCGATGCCATATTTATCGGTGCCATGTCTATTCAAAAGAAATCCATTATTGAATTGCTATCCGGTGCCGCGAAAGATACTACCACACCGGTTGTATTGGGCGGTCCGTTTGCATCGACATACCGGACCCACATCATGGAACCGGATAACGCGTCCGATCAGATATTGCGCGACGGCCTCGATTTAATCGTTTGGGGTGAAGCGCAAAATTGCATTGATCAAATCACATCCAATTTGGAAGAATTCCCCAAACACCGGGTGGATGAAATCACGCTAATTATTCCTGAAACCGTAAAAAATGCCGTGCCCGGTTCCCGCAAGTACTTAAATGACAAGACGATATTCACCAAGTTAAAAGAACAGATTCCCCGTTGGGATTTAGCGGATATCAAAAACTACCGCTCCATGATGATCCAAACCACGGCGGGCTGCAAATTCCGCTGCGACTTTTGCGACATCGTACAGTTCAACGGCGGCTTTCCGCGTGTAAAAACTTCGGAACAGATCTACAACGAACTCAAAGCCATTTACGACACCGGCCACCGCGGCAGTGTGTTTATAGTAGACGACAACATCATGGGAATCGTCGATGAAATGAATATGATTCTCGATACGCAAATCCGATTTCAGCGGGATTACGACTACCCCTTCACGTTTTTCGTTCAATCCAGTGTGGATCTAGCGAAAGACTCCAACGATCACCTCATCGAAAAATTCCGCCTGGCGGGTTATAACGCTATGTTCTTCGGCATTGAAAACCCGGATGACGAAGCTTTGAAAATGATGAATAAAAAACAAAACAACCGGGTTGATCTAAAAGAACTGGTCAGCAAGTTTCAACACGCGGGAATTGAAGTGTACGCCGGTTTCATCTTTGGTGCCGATACCGATACCCCAACCACGGCCACGCAGATTGTAAACTTCATTAAAGAAACCAGTATCTTCTCTGCCATGACCGGGCTGCTGACTCCTATGCCGCATACCCCTCTCTACCAACGCTTAAAGTCGGAAAACCGTTTGGTCGAAGCCGAATATTCCGGCAATAACTCGGATGACGAAATTCAATATGTCCCTAAAAACATGACCCCCGAAGAACTGCGGGCAGGGATGCATTATATTTTATCCAGCCTCTTCCAACCCAAAGAAATCTACCGCCGCGGTCTCGATACCATTCAAAAAACCCGACCCACAATCTTCAAAAAAGACCGCTTTCATTATGATTACCTCAAAGCCGCTATTCTTTCCGTACTACATCAGGGTATCGCCCGCTTCGATATTGATTATTTCCGGTATCTTTACAACGCGGTAAAACTGGATTGGAATTACATGAAAGATATCAACAAACGCATGCAGGACGTTCAGCAAAAGTTCCAAAAGCTCCAAACCAAAGATTATCACCCGGCTGAATTTCAGGATGTGCTGAATTACGCCAAAGAATACATGGTCCGGCATCAGCGCAAAATGAATTTGGATCAAATTTATGCTACGGTGAATGACTGGAAAGACAAATTAGACAAAAAGCGTATTACGGCGGAAGACATGCAAATGCTGTATCAGAACGCCAAAGAATATTTAAAGATCGAGCGGAAAATGTTCCGCTATCCCGGCTTTTATTTAACCAACGCGTTCGAAATGGTCATCAAGGGCTACCATTACGAAATGGTCATGCGCAACATCACCAACAAACAGCAACCTTCATCATAATCCGCATAAGAAATTCGGGGCGCGTTGTCACGTGCCCCGAACTCAATTCAAAATCAATTATTAGCACTTGCGAACCATTCAGGAAAGTTTATAGAAG
The DNA here is from genome assembly GCA_964449065.1 of uncultured bacterium. GTDB lineage: Bacteria > Hinthialibacterota > Hinthialibacteria > Hinthialibacterales > Hinthialibacteraceae > CAYVAZ01. The sequence goes on along the minus strand of CAYVAZ010000214.1, from coordinate 502 downwards.
CTTAGGGATATCACGCACTATGCTATACGCGTACAATTTCGGCACATTCAGTTTCGAGACGCGCAAACACCTCTTCACCATCCAACCCGGCACCACGTCGAAGCGATTCTAAGCCCTCGTTGATCTTTTGCCGAATTTCATCTTTTCGCACGGCAAAAGAAAAATCACGTTCTTCGAGCAATTTTAACGCTTGATGCACAACGTCTTCGGCAGATTTGTATACGCCGGTTTTAACTTTATCTTGAATGAAATTTTCTGAATCCGGCGAAAGTTGAATCGTCATTTCAATAATCACCAATATATTTATTATCTAACCCATGTTACGCACTACATTATGATATGCCCGTTTTTCTAATCGTTCGCTGAATCTATCGCCCTCGCCCACCGGGAGAGGGACGGGGTGAGGGTTCGGGAGAAATAATCCTCTAAATTACACTACTGCGTCATAGGGAGCAATTGCTCTCTTCGCCCTCATCTCTTATCTTCTCCCAAAGGGAGAAGA
>CAYVAZ010000213.1:0-8883 GCA_964449065.1 uncultured bacterium | reverse complement strand
GCCCGCAAAATGGCTGGTATGTCGCTTCAGAAACTTGCTGATGCTTTAGAGAATGCAGTAACCAAGCAATCTCTGAATAAGTATGAGCAGGGAGTAATGAAGCCTGATAGCACTTTGCTGGTAAAGTTGGCAAGCGTATTAAATGTCCCTGTTGATTATTTCTTCGCTGAACCAACTGTAACTGTTGAACTCACCAATCCCGATTATCGAAAGCATTCCTCCAGAATCTCAGCAACCCAAAAAGCAGCCATCGAAGAAAAGTCTAAAAATCTTCTGGAAAGATATTTGGAACTTGAAAACCTACTCAATCTGGAAGAGAAACCTGCCTATTTCGAATATGATGATGAAATTATTAATCCTGAAGATGCTGAGAAAGCTGCCAATAAATTACGTGAAGATTGGGATTTAGGCTATGATCCTATTCCAGATGTTGTCGCTATGCTGGAAGATAAGGGTTACAAAGTTGTTGAAATTGATGCTACTGAAAAATTTGACGGATTATCTGCTGAAGTGAATGGATTGAAAGTAATTGTTCTTAACAGGAATTTGTTCGAGGGTAACAACTGTCGAAAACGATTTACTTCACTTCACGAACTTGCACATCAATCTCTCCGGTTTCCTGATGGAATGGAACACAAGAATGAAGAAAAATTGTGTCATGTTTTTGCCAGTGCTGTATTATATCCTTCACAAATGGCAGAAAAGGAATTACACTATGAGCGGTTTCATTTTTACGAGAATGAATTAGTCCTTATCAAAGAAAGGTGGGGGATTTCTATTTCAGCCATTTTTCAAACTGCCCTGAGATTAGGAATAATTAATGATTATGTCTTTAGAAACCTGAACATAAATTATCGTTCTCGTGGATATCACAAAGCCAATAATGAACCCGGAAACTTTCTAAGTCAGGAAAAGCCAGTACGATTTTTACGATTGGTATATTTTGCCCTTGGAAAAGGGTTGATTTCTATCAACGAAGCAGCTTATTATACCGGGGACAGTGTTTGGGAATTTCGAAAATCGATGAAACAACTGGCATGAAACTGATAATAACAGATACCAACATATTTTTTGATATTATCAGTATCGGAGCGTTGCCAGAGTTCTTTAGTTTGGATTATGAAATATGTACTACAGTATTTGTTATAGATGAAATTATTAGATCGGATCAGAGAGAAGAAATTGAAGTTTTTATCAGGGCAAAAGAGATAAACGTTATTGATTTCTCTGCGGAAGAGATGGGTGAAATTTACAGCTTCAAGACGGAGAAGAATTTCAAGGGTATCACAGACAAGTCGGTCCTTTGGAAATCTTTGCAACTGAAATGTCCTCTCCTTACAGGGGATAAAAAACTAAGAATAGAAGCTGAAAATAAAGGCCTAGAAGTACACGGTTCAATATGGGTTATTGGAAGCCTTGTTGAAAATGGTTTGATCAATAAAACAAAAGGGATTGGGCTGCTGGAATTATTAAAAGAAGTAAATTCCAGTTTGCCATTTGACGAGATTGATAAATTGATAAAGATGTATAAAAAATAATCCGGAGTCTATGGGATAGCACTTCGGTCAGGCGAGAATTGAATTGGTCTTCAGGTTTCTTTCTTATGTAAAGGTAAGACAATCAGATAAATTACCAAATCCTATCCCTTGGGTCAAAGGTAAGCACCTTAGTTTCAAATAGCTTACCGTGCCAAAAATAGATATATCATGGCAACAAATCCACCCAAAGTCGATGGACACCGGAATGGTGCTGTCCGTGGACGTAGTCAGGTCCTCAATCCAAGAACCGGGCAATGGGTCAAGCGGGACAACAACACTGGACGATTCATCGATGTAAAGCAGGATGGTAAACCTTTTAAAGGTGTGACCAAAAAGTAAGAAAGGATGCTTGGTTTCCGTTTGCCTGAACCCTCCGGGCAAGAGTGAGGGATAGTTGGTAATTTAACAGTAATTTGTATGGGAAAATTATACCCAAACAGGACTGCTGTAAAGCTGAATATCGGCAAATCTCCTTCCGTAACCCTTTACAGAGAAACTGCTAGAGCAGTTGAAAAGGTGACTTTGTTCACAATAGTGGTCGTTGGAATTGCACTTTTAGCAAAGGCAGTCCAGTAGTTAGATTGCCTGTCATTCTTGATTTTTAGCATTACCCCCAACGTTTGGCAAGTAAGACCAGTGCCGGCATTCTTGTGACTAATTTTGGTATCAGGTTATAGCTAATTTAAGAAATATTTTTCGGATTGCGATGGTCAAAGCATTGGGTTTACTTGCTTAGAGTACGTGTAATTCAATCCAACTCAAGACAACTTATTTCCTTATAATCAGAATTTTCTAAGAATTCTTTTATCAGGATTTCGTTCTCCCGCATAATTTTTTCTAGTGATTTCGTTGAAGTGTTCCCCATTCTGAGCCAAATAATTTTAGGTGGCGATCCTTGGACCAAACTAAGATCATAGAAATCGGAATCAAAAGTGACAATACAGTAATTGTTCTTCTTTGCAAAATCCCATATTCGTCGATCTGTTGAATTTTCAAGTTTTAGATTTCTAACTTGTTGTGACTCCGGGAAAATATCTTCAATTAGGTGAGGGATTCTGTAGGAGATATTTTGATCGAAAAGAAGTTTCATGATCTAACACGAATTTTTCTTTCCCTTTCTGCTGCGTAAGATAAACAGGCTGATATATCTTCTTCAGAAATTTCTGGAAAATCTGAAGTAATGTCTTCATTTGTCATACCAGAAGCTAACCAAGATAACACGTCATAAACTGAAATCCTGGTATCACGTATACAAGGCTTTCCGAATCGCTTTTCCGGATTTATTGTTATGATTTTTTGATAATTGGTCATAGTACAAATATAACATTTTTTACTTGGGTTTGGTTTTCTTTCGCATGTACTCTAACGAAGTTTTTATAGAATATTCCATTACTATTATCATTCCGTGTTTCCCATTATGAGAAATCCTACTTGTCATAACATCCCTTCATATAAAGTTAAGGTATTGAAACAAATAACAATTCGGAATTCCATAAAAATTTTCAAGTATTTATTCCCCGATTGAAAAAAATGAGAATACGTTTGGGTTTTATCCTTGAGCTTCTGCTACATCATCACTTGGTTTGCTTACTCCCATCAAAAAGTGAATATGCTCAAAAACCCGGTATAACTCCGTGATAAATTTTGCATTATCAACAGTATCTTTAATGATGTTAGCAAAAGCTAAAATATCAATAAATGCAACTATCCGGTTTTCGTAATTCATTTTCAATGATTTAAGCCGTCATCTTGAGATCACATTTTGTGATTTCAAGTTCTCTTGAAAATTTTTAAATTCTTCCTTGGTCAATTGAAATCTAAATGTTTCGGGAAATTTTTCAATGTTTCGTTTTACCTGCTGATTTAGGATTCTTGTTTCCACCCCGTACATTTTAGCAAGATCCTGATAAAGCATAACCCTTTTATTTCGGATGGTATAAACCAGGTCAACATACTCATTATCACTTCTCCTGAAACTTGCAATAATTACTTGAGTTATATTTTTGATAATTGCATTATGATTTTATCATTGATAGCTTTTTCTTCATTAATCTGCTTCTCAAATTCTGCCTTTGAGTGTTAAACCGCTCCTTAAAATCAAAATCATCATTAAATTTAAATATTCTAATGAGAACCAGCCATGACCATGGGCTTAATTTTCTCAAATGTATTGTACTCTCCTTCTAGTAGGTTATATTTGGCTGAATGGAATACCCTTTCACTGCTATTTAAGTCTCAGATACTTCATTCCTTCTTTTCAAAATGATTTCCGGCAACACAATCAAGTACTCTTCCTTATTATCCTCACTGAACCAGTAAACCATGAGATGGACACTTGAGCTGTATGGATGATACCCATCCTTTTCCAAACTCGACAGCTCTTCTTTGAATTTTGCCGAGAACTTCAGAACTCTTTCTCCCTTACCATTCATGCAGCCATCTTGATCAACTTTCAGAGGTTCTTCCGAATTCAATGGAAGTACTCTTTTCTGCACATATCCGAAATACCCCAGTTGGACATCTTCATGGGTCAGTTGAACGGTAATCTCGTCAGGCGGGTCATAATGGGTTTCTATTTTACCCTGCCTTGCAAGTTCAGGTGGAATACTTCTAAATGTATCGTCGTTGAAATGAATCTCCAGTTTCGATTTCGCCCGGGTCATGGCAACATACAAAAGCCTTCGTTTTTTATCATCATCCGGGATGAAATGGTCCAGCATGATATATACGTTATCGAATTCCCTTCCTTTTGTTTTGTGCATGGTCGATACCATAATAGTGTCTCTTTCAGTATCAATGAAATCTTCCATTCGTGACTCACCAATAAAGATTTCCAGGTCTGAAAGGTATTTTACTTTGGGATGGAGCTCAATGAACTTGCCGAGGGCATTATGAATAAGATTGGCCGACCGGGTCTTCCCGAAACGGTCCATCAGCTTCCTCTGAACCATTTCCAGTTGAGCAGCGGTTAAAGTCTGACCAACCTCTTCCCTTCCCACTAACTCAAAAAGATACCGCGATTCTCTTAGTTTCAAAAGACTGAAATATTCATTGGTCTGGATCAGTCTTACCTTTGCGCCCTTTCGTTTCAACAGTCCCGCTACGATGACCGCATCCTTATTGGACCAAGTCAGTACACTGGTCGTTCCCACCAGTTCGGCATTCATGACCCGGTAAACCACTGGTACCTCTAAATGCTCCGAACTATGTCTGTATAAATGAATAGTTCCCTCCTCCGCATGCCTCGAAACAATGTCGGTGGTCTTCATCCGCTCGGTTATAGTCCGGGCAAAGCGATTAGTGAAAGCTACCAGATTAGGCCTGCTCCTGAAATTCTCGGTCAGTTCATACTGACTGGCCTCCCTTCTACCAGCCAGTCCGCGGAAATACTTCTGATCGGATCCCCGGAAAGCATAAATATTCTGATCGTCATCACCCACGGCAATAATCCGCATTTCAGGGTTTTCTTCCATCAGAACCTTTACCAGTTCGAAGTCATGGAAATCCATATCCTGGGCTTCGTCGATGACCAGCACCGATTTTGTGATCCGGGAAGGATCTACCACCCCCGACCTGATTGCCTTTACGGCCTCTTCAATAATGCCGGCAGATCGCTCGACATTGCCCACCCGCCCCAAAAGATCGAAACAGAAGGAGTGAAAGGTTTTGATCTCAATGTAATGTGCCGCACCTCCTATCAACCCGATAAGCCGCTGCTTGAATTCATTTACCGCTGCACGGGAAAAGGTCAGCATCAATAGATGCTCATACTTAACGTCCTCCATCCGTACGATTGAGGCGAGTTTATGTACGAGCAGTTTGGTTTTCCCACTTCCCGGACCAGCGGCAACCACCAGGTATTGATCTTCCGAGTTGTCAATGATTTCAAGCTGTTTATCGGTCAGTTCATCAAATAGTTTTCGGTATTGCTCAGGAGTAATTGTTTTCTTTATCTCATCTCGCCTGCTTCCGGGAAAGTATTTTTGCAAGAATGAGCTGTAATTCAAGGAGAAATAGTCATCTACGAATGTGAGGGCTGACTCATAATTCTGTAGCAGCTTTTTTGCATATTCTCCCACTATGTGAATCTGCTGAGTCTTATGGTCGTAATGTAATTTCAGGTTCTCATAATCCTCTTTCTTGTACTGTTTATAGGTATTCTTCTCCTTGCGATGGATATTCAACTTATTGTAGATCACCAGGAAACCACCTTCAATGCTAAGCGCTTCAATGCGGGTGAGGTAGAACAACGCTTCTTCCACCTCGTAAATACTCACCTCCTTCCGGAACAGGCTTTCCTTTTTACGGAAGGCCTCACTCACTTCATGAATGGAAAATTCAACATAGCTTTGTTTGTCCTTTTCCTGATTACCCCCTTCTTTGATCATCCTCTCGAATAGGTAATGAATAATAAAAGAGGCAAGCTCATGTCTTCCTGTGATCCGGTCTGAAAGCCCTTCTCTATCACCGGCATATTTTATCCTGAAATGATCCTGGCTTCCCTCCCGCTTTTCTTTCCTTATCCAGTTCTTTATTGCCCAGAAATTGAGAACGGTCCGGATCCGGTTCGTGTCTGAAACCTTTCCGGCCGAAAGCGCCTCTTCATTAATTTTCTTCAGATGAACGACCTGGTCCTGTTGTTCCAAAGTATCATAGATAAACTTTTCAAGCAGGGCGTATTCTTCCAGCAGGGTGACAGTTCCTGATCGGGTCGTGCCGGGGGAGAAGGATACGGTGAGATCGCTGTTATCCGCCAGCAGTCCTTCTTCTCTTAGAAGTTGGATGGCGTGATGAACCTCAAAAAGGTTGATTCCCAGGAGATCAGAAATGTAATCCGTTCTTGATTCAGCCTCCTCTTCACTTCCCCGCTTCCTGCTTCTTGAGGAAATAAGCATCTTAATGATCCGGGTGGATTGAATCTTCTGCTTTTCGTTCATCCTGGTCGATGCATTAATTTTCTGTAAGGCCTCATCCGCATTTTTCGCCAGTATGCTGGTGGCAAATATCCGCGGACTGTTATGAATGCGGCTTAGGTATCCTGCTTCTTCCAGTGCGGCAATAGCAGTGGTTACCCGGGTTTCCAGTTGCTCCACCTGTTCGTTCCAACCGGCTTTCCGGGCAATTTCAAGTGCTGAATTGGAGAACGAGTCCTTTATCCTGGACAGTTTTTTAACAGCTTTCCAGATATCCTGAATTTCGTGAATATTGATCTTAGTCTGATTCAGCAGGATGAAGTGCTTGCCCAGGTCATCCTCGTTGAAAAGAACATAGCAATCGGCTCTTATCTTTTCATCCCTTCCGGCTCTTCCTGCTTCCTGCACATAGTTTTCCAGCGAATCCGAGATATCATAATGTACCACCATGCCCACGTTGTCCTTATCCACCCCCATTCCGAAGGCTGAAGTGGCAACGATGATGTCATTTTCGCCCGACATAAAGGAGTTCTGATTGGTTGTTTTTTGTTTGGGTTCCATTTTTCCATGATAGGGCAATGCGGAGAATCCATCTTCAATTAGTCTTGATGCAATTTCCGATGTCCTCTTTACACGGGAGACATAGACTATGGTCGGACGGGGATTGGACTGAATAAGATCTCTTAACCGGTAGTATTTCTCTTTCGGATCTGCACAGTGGATAACCTGGTACTGGAGGTTCTTCCGGGTGGAAGCCGAATGGAAGAGTTCAAGGTTTATCTGGAGAGTATCCTTAAAATACGCCTGGATATCCTCAATAACCTGGGGTTTGGCCGTTGCAGTGAAACAGGAAACAGGAATCGGATCCTGAAGATTTTTCATTTCCTGAAGGGATTTCAGGAATTTCCCGATATACAGATAGTCTACACGGAAATCCTGTCCCCATGCCGAGAAGCAGTGTGCTTCATCGATCACGAATCGAGCGATTTTCCTGTCAAGCAAAAGCCGTTCTATGATTTTTGATCGCAAAGATTCGGGTGAGATGTACAATATACTCGCCAATCCTTCTTTTACGCTCTCTACGGACTTGCTCCTTTCTACCGGGTCCAGCAATCCGTTAATGGTCACGGCATCCGTGATATCCTTTTTTAACAGGTTATCCACCTGGTCTTTCATCAGTGACTGAAGGGGCGAAATGATCACGGTAAGCGCATGCGAGTGTTTCCCCGCCATCAGGGCAGGCACCTGGTAAGTGAGGCTTTTACCACCACCGGTAGGAAAGATTGCCAGGATGGATTTATTCTGAAGGGCTGCCTTCACTGCCATTTCTTGTAGGGGTTTACCATCAAACTCCCGAAAGGAAGGAAATCCGAAGAATTCCTTTAATCCGGAGCTGGCGTCGAAAGCCTGATTGCAATAGGCACAACCGGGAAGACAAGGCTGAGACCGGAGCCGGAAAAGGTACCTTTCCACGTTGGGAAACCTGTGAAGCACCCAGGGCGGAGTGATGGAATGCCTGTCGTCGCAGTTTATAAGAGCAAGCGCATATGCCAGGGCAACGGGATCTTCTTGAATACAATCGGATAGGGATGCGTTGGAACAGAACCTGTTTTGGAAACGATCACGGATTCCTTGTTCTGCATTTCCTTCACGTTTATGGATGTCCGAGTATTCGAAAAAAGACCGAAAATACTCTGAATGGTCCAGCAGTTTGAGGTAGATCTGCTGAAGCCGATGGTCGATACTTTTAAACGAAGTGAGCTCGTCGTAAAACAGGTCCCGGGCTTTGGTTGCATCCACATAGGGATTATTCAGATTTTCCGGGTCTAGTTTATCGTCCTTTATCAGCCGGTGATAAGGTCGTTCGGGGAAAAGAAGAGGCGAAAGGTATAAAGTATCGATAAATTTAAATTTCTTTAAGGCCTCATCGCCCAGCCATGCTTCAATGTGTTTCTTATCATGGTCGATGATATTATGTCCGCACAGATAAGTAGCCGGTGAGATAAAATTCATCAGCTCTTCAAGAGAAGCAGAATGAAACACCCCACCCTGCTCGTTGGCAGCGCCGGCATCCATGATCTTCCTGGACTTTGGATGGACCTCCGTATCAAGAAAAGCGATCTGAGGCATTTATATGATTGAATATCGGTAGCTAAAGGTGAAGTTAGGAAAATAATGTTAATAATGTATACCCTTGGCAAAAACGAGTATATTTTACCTTTGAATTGGTAATCACTAAGTTTATTAGAAAGATTTTCTTTTTCTCTCGGATGCGATTTTAAATTTCCATATAAAGGTGAAAAAACTCTGTACCATTGTTACCGAAAACTCTGTATTCTTATTTACCGAAAGTTCTGCAGTGTTATTTACCGATTACAGAATCGCGCCAACGCTTATTACGCAACCGACGTAATATACGGGTCTGATCGCTT
>CAYVAZ010000212.1:0-8909 GCA_964449065.1 uncultured bacterium | reverse complement strand
TCGGGAGGAATAAACCTCTAATTACGCGACTGCGTCATGGGGAGCAATCGCTCTCTTCGCCCTCATCTCTTATCTTCTCCCAAAGGGAGAAGACGATAGACACTGCGTTTGATTTAGAATAGTTGGCTCACAACAAAAACCATTTTTCAAGCAGTCGCCAATCATGGATTGCGTAACATCAGTTAGAATATAGCCTGTTTTTGTTCCGATTTGAGCTTTCCAACGCGGCTGTTAGACTATCGGGGCGGATATTGACCGGAGGGAAACATCTATGGAAGAGCAAAATGAACCAGAATTGTTAGATCAACTGGTGGAATTGATTGACTCGAAAGAAGGAGAGAAACTCAGTAAATTATTGGAATCCATATCTCCCTCCGATACGGCGTGGGCGGTTTCGCATTTGAATCATGAGCATCGGACCGCTTTGCTTCAACTGCTCACTCCTGAAGACGCGGCTGCATTGATTGAGGATATCGGAGACATTCAAGCCACCGAATTGCTGTTGGATTTATCCCCCGAACAGGCAGCCCACATCGTAGAGGAATTGGAAAGCGACGACCGGGCCGACTTAATGAATGAACTGCAAAGTGTCGGCGCGGAAGCGATTCTGGAACAGATGCCCAAAGCGGAAGCGAAAGAACTGCGGAAGCTGATGCAGTATAACCCCGATTCCACCGGCGGGCTGATGAACACGGAGGTGCTTTCCTTTCCCGATCATTTAACGGTTGGGGAGGTAACGTATAACCTGACGCGGCATGGGGATGAATATTCCGATTATGATGTGCAGTACGTATTTGTGGTCACCCGCTACAATATGTTGGTGGGCGTGTTGCGCCTGCGGGATTTGGTGTTTTCCACCAAAGATAAATTGATCAGCGATTTGATGATCCCCAACCCGATCAGCGTGAAAGTGGATACCCCCTTAAAGCGGTTGATTGAGTTGTTTGATGATTATTATTTTATGGGCGTACCGGTGGTGGATAATCGCAACTGCTTGGTGGGAGTGGTCAGGCGGTCATCGGTTCAGAATGCTGTGGAAAAACGCGAAGGCAAATCGTTTTTGCACTTTGCCGGTATCGTTGGTGGGGAAGAGTTCCGCAGCATGCCGGTAAAGGTACGCGCCGGACGGAGACTGTCCTGGTTGAGTATCAATATCGTGTTGAACTTCATCGCGATTAGCGTGTTGGCCGCGAATGCTGAAATCTTGGAAAATTGGATTTACCTGGCCGTGTTTATGCCCGTTATATCGGATATGAGCGGTTGTTCCGGCAACCAAGCGGTAGCGGTCAGTATGCGTGAATTGAATAAGGGATTGGTGAAACCCAAAGAAATTTTCTATACCTTATTTAAAGAATTTCAGGTTGGCATTATTAATGGAGTTGTATTGGGGATTTTGGTCGGAACCGTTGCAGCGATTTTTACTTTTGAATTATCTTTAGGGATTGTTTTGGCGAGTTCATTAGCGGCCAACACCGTTGTGGCTGTATGTTTGGGCGGGATCATTCCACTCATATTAAAATCGCTCAAATTGGATCCGGCCTTGGTTTCTTCTCCGCTGTTAACGACGGTTACGGATATGTGCGGATTTTTCTTTGTGGTGACGTTTGCTTCTATGGCGTTGCGGTATATGGGGAATTAAATATTCACGCTTATGTGAACCGGTATTTCAAAGTTTACCCACAACTATTAATACCAAATTGCAAAAAGAATGTGAGTTATGACGCTTTTTATTTTGTAGGGGTAACCCCCAGTGGTTACCCCACAGCAGGGCAGCCACAGGGGGCTGCCCCTACGATGGTAAGACAATTTATAAATAACATTTTCAATGCAACTTGGTATATCAGTGTGTTGCCTTGGGTTATGTTAGGGTACCAATTTGGGGTTTTTTCATTGTGTAAAGCGATGTTGCCAACAATGCGTTCGGATTGGAATGAAGCGTACTTCCGGCTCGGCGGGAGCCTCGCCCTCCCAAAAAATATTGTTTGGACAACTTTTTTCGAGCTTATTTACATTGAGTTGTATGGGTTGACGTACCGGCTGGAAGCCGGTGCTACCCAGCTATTCAACTCTGAAACGCTCTAGGTTTGAACGACGGGAGCACTTGTTAAACCTCTTCTTTTTCTTCAGAGGCCTGAAACAGTTCTAGAAATTCCTGTGCGGTTACGACTTTCAGTTTTCCTTTTGCGTAGTCTTTTTTATTTCGAGTCACGATAAAATCCACTTCTTCACTTTCTGCGGCATAGTATTGTATTGCATCTTCAAAATCAGTGAATTCAGATTCCAACGCCTTATCAACAATGTTCCCGTTCACAGGCAGGATCGATATCTTTTTCCTCAATATTCTTATGGCTTTTCTTGATTTCGCTTTGGTGGAGTACTTGGCTGTTATATAATCAACATTTGCCAATACTATGGGTGATGTGTAGGCAATAACTTTCCCTTCTTCAATAATCGCCAGTAAAGCGAATGCTTCTGGATAGTGGGCGCGCTTTGCTAGAAAATCAATAATCACATCAGAATCAAGAAAAACCTTAGTCATGACAAGCCTTTTTTGCACGGTGTTGCCGGTATTCTTCTTTAATGTCAAGGGTTTCTGGAATCGTAATGATTCCAGCGAGATTTTCTAACTCTGGTGAGACGGTTTTTTCCCTGATTTGCCGGTTTTGTGAGGTAATATAGCGAAAATAGTTTTCGACCATGCCCGAAAGCGTTTTCTTGTGGTCTTCCGCATAGGTTTTGGCTTGGTCGATTACCGTTTCATCGAGAAGAAGCGTCAGTTTCTTGTTCATAGGTCTTGCCCTCCAATCTATACGTATATAATACTGCGTAAATTATACGTATGTCAAGATAGTTCTTGTTTGTACTGGATAGTAAAGCTCGCAGCGGCATTTGGTTTTGAATTGTCTTTAGGGATTGTTTTAGCGAGTTTATTAGCGGCCAACACCGTTGTGGCTGTATGTTTGGGCGGGATCATTCCACTCATATTAAAATCGCTCAAATTGGATCCGGCCTTGGTTTCTTCTCCGCTGTTAACGACGGTTACGGATATGTGCGGATTTTTCTTTGTGGTGACGTTCGCATCTATGGCGTTGCGGTATATGGGAAGTTAAATGTTGACCGTTTTGTGAACCGGTATTTCTTTGATCTCCTGGCGAAGGTCTTGTTCCGCGTGCCATAAGTCATAGTTTTGCTGCATCCGCAACCACAATCCGGGGCTATTGCCGCAGAACCGTCCCAACCGAAGCGCAATCTGTGGAGTGATTCCATGCGTTTCCGCCAGGATACGCCGCAAGGATTGCCGGGATATACGGAGTTGCCTTGCAGCTTCACTCACACTTAATCCCAATGCAGGAAGCACATCATCTTTCAAAATTGCCCCGGGATGGACCGGTTTTCTGTTTGGACATTTTTTGACGATAATTTCTTCACTCATATATCACCTAATGATATTGTTCTAAATCCACACGCCAAGCATCCCCATCAATCCATTCAAATGTAATACACCAAGGTCCGTTCACATGAATGCTGTACCGTTTTGGTTTCCCTCCCAAACTGTGAGAATTAAATCCGGGTATATTTAGTGCCGTTGCCAATAGTCTGTTCGCTTTAGGAGGGCGAGGCTCCTGCCGAGCCAGAAGTACGGTTACGCCTGAGCGTACTTCCGGCATTCACTATAGTTCAGAAAGTTGTTGTACTCCACTCAAGAAAGTTGAACGGCGCTTTCCCCTTTTTTCAGATCAAAACAAACCAGCACATTCTCTCCTTCGCGTGTCCAAGTGCCGCTTTGCAGCTGCAGATAGTTGTTCACTTCTTTCAGCGGGGATTTCTTTCCTTTATGAACAACCGATGGCACATTGCCGCTCGCCCCGTTGATTTGCAGGGTAAAGATGGGGCTAGCGAAGGGGGCATTTAAATTCACTTTATTGCCGCTGCGGCTGATGGTGGTGAGTTCTTTAGCGGCCCAGTAACGGGCGATTTCGCTGTTTTTCATCCAGATGAGATGGTTGTATTTTTGGTGCAGACGGCTGACGACTTCTTTAAAGATGTTAAAGCCTATCTCATGACCGTTGAAGTAAATGCCCGGCCAGTGGCAGACCATGATGGCAGGCTCGCCTTTGTTAATCACCTCAACCATGCGGCCTTCGCTCAAATCTTCGGTAATGAATTTATCGACCGAACCGATGACCAAGCCGTCCCACCCGCCAAACCAATCGCCGGTACAGCCGATGATTGACACCACACATTCAGGATGATCGCTATTCAAGCCGGATGCATATTCCACACGCGGCACCACGCTGGTGTCATCGGTATACAGATGGCGGAAGTAGTGGGGAATCTCTGCATTAAAGACCGAACGGCAGGCCTGCAAAGTAGCTTGGGCGAGTTCCGGCAAGACCCGGTTGCCGAATCCTCCCGGGGTAGTCACCCCTTCGCAGGGGATATCCACGTTCTTTAAAATTTGCAGCGCGTAGGCGATGTAATCCGCCAATTGATCGGCGGATTTGCCGTCCGTCCAGCGCCAGTTTTCCATATAATATTCTGAATGATCTTCATAAGGGCGGCCGGTTTTGGTGTTGATCACGCGGGTATGCGAAACCATTTCGGGATGAAAGTCCCAATCCTGCGGCAGTTCTTCGCGAACCAGCTTGAGGCTGTCTTTCAGTTCCTGCTTGGACCAGCCGGGGATAAAGCGGTCCACCCAGCCGGTGCAGGCGGGATAGGGAACCACGCTGTATTTGCCTTTCACGCCGTGATCGTTGCACCACTCGGCAAATTTACGTACGAAGGAATCGGGGATCTCACGAGGCAGCTCGCGCCAGGGCTGCAAGTAGCGGTCGGGAAAGGTTTCATGAAATTGAGGGATGCCGAAATAAGCCAGATTCACCAATGTGCACGAATCATCAATGATAAAACTCAGCGGTACACGGTTGCGGGGATTGAGTACCGTAACGGATTGATCCTGCGTGGGGCGCTCTCCCGGAATTTGCGCGATAACTTGAGTGGCTTGCGAAGCCATGCCGGCGCTGGCAATCGTTGTAGTGGTTTTCAAAAAATCACGGCGTGATGTCATGGTTCGTTCTCCCTGAATGGTTTGCCCTTAAACCTACCATAAACTCTCTAAATATGCGAGTAGCAGATGTATTGAAATTGTGCTAGTATAACGTTCATAATTACAGCAGATATAATTTAAAAGATGAACACACCCGCGAAGACTTTATACGAAAAACTCAAACGCTTTCGGGACAACACTTCCGGTATTGGTACGGTGGATGAGCCCGAGCCAATGCCGGTGGAAACAAAACCGTTTTCGCCCAAACCCAGCCGCATTCCCAACAAGCTGCTGAATATCCCCGGCGTGGTGAAAGCCTCTAACCTGGATGGAATCCGCAAACAGCGCGAAACGGAGAAAGAGAAATTTCTCCAAACGCTTGGGCTGGATGTACAAGAGAATTCCAAAGGAGCGTTTGCCTACAGAGATACTACCTATTCATCAAAAACGCTGCTATACCAATGCAAAGAAATCACCGGTCGCGAACTGGTCATCCAAAGCAAAGAGCCGGTAATGGAGACCATCCAGCCGGAAGATATTTTGTTTATCGATACCGAAACCACCGGGCTGGCAGGCGGCACGGGAACCGTACCGTTTTTGATCGGTGCGGGGTATTTTGAAGGCAATGATTTTATCATCCGGCAGTATTTCATGCGCGACTTCCCCGATGAACCGGCCGTGCTGCATGATTTTGAAGACCTGCTGCGTGGCTTTAAAGCGGTATCGAGTTTTAACGGCAAGTGTTTTGATGTACCGTTGATCCACGCACGTTATATGATGAACCGGATGAACACCCGCATATTGGATTTGCCGCATGTGGATTTGCTCTATCCGGCACGGCGGTTTTGGCGCAATGTGCTTCCGGATTGCCGCCTAGGGACGATTGAGGAACAAATTTTAGGCCACAAGCGCGAAGGGGATATCCCCGGCGAGTTGATCCCGTATGTGTATTTTGATTTTGTGCGGGGGCAGCGGTTAGAGCGCATGAAGCCGGTGCTGCACCACAACAACGAAGATATCGCGACGCTGGCGATGATGACGGCGCGCATCTGCTGCATGCTGCGCGAACCGCTCACCTATTGCCATTCGGCTTATGAAATGGCGGGGGCAGCCAAGTGTTTGGATGAGCACGGAATGCTGGACGATGCAGTGGCCTGTTTTAAAAAAGCCGCCGCGATGGCGTGCCAAAACGATATTACGGCCTATCAAATCCGCAAGCAGTTTTCAGCCTTGCTGAAGCGCGAAAACCGCATTGCCGAGGCGGTAGAGCATTGGCGGGAAATGGCGGAATGGGATATCGAACCGCACCCCCGGATTGAATTGGCAAAATATTTAGAGCATACCGCCAAAGACTTCGCGCAGGCGTTGATCCATACCGAAGCCGCGCTGCAACAGGTAACGCTTAGCGGTATGGATAGGCAAAACGGCGTTTCTTTGCTAGATTTGGAACATCGGCGGGCACGCCTGCTGCGAAAACTGAATGGAATAAAATGAACCATGAATCATCCTGAAACGATTATTGGAATTCTTCTTTTTGCCTCACTCATGCAACCCAACTCATCAAACGCGAACGGCTTTACCGACATTACGGACCAAACCGGGATTGATTTTGCGCATACCGACGGCAGTTCCGGGAAGTATTGGATTGTGGAATCGGTGGCATCGGGAATGGGTGTGTTTGATTATGACAATGACGGCGATTTGGATATCTATTTTTTAAACGGTGCCGCGCTGCCGGGCACAACCTTCAAAACCAAGCCCACCAACAAACTCTACCGTAATGATGGGAACATGAATTTCACGGATGTGACGCAAGAAGCCGGCGTCGGCGATACCGGTTACGGCTTGGGCTGCGCGATGGCGGATATCGACAAAGACGGGCATATCGATCTCTATATTTCCAACTTCGGCGGGGATGTGTTGTACCGCAACAACGGCGACGGAACCTTTACGGACATCACCAAACAATCCGGTATCAGCAATCCCAAATTAGCAGGCGGCGTTTGTTTTGGCGATTACAACCAAGACGGTTGGTTGGATGTGTTCGCAGCCAACTATGTGACCTGCCCACTGGATAATCATTTGCAGTGCAGCAGCAAGGGCTTTCCGCTCTATTGCGACCCCGCCAAGACGGATGAATACAAACCGCAGGTTTCAAAGGTGTTCTTCAACAATGGTGACGGCACCTTTCGCGATGGAACTGATGCATCCGGCATCGGCGCGTTTCAAGGCCGCGGTATGGGGGTTGCCAGTACTGACTTTGATAACGACGGTGATCTGGATATCTATGTCGCCAACGATGTGATGGAAAACTTCTTGTTCGTCAACAACGGAGACGGCACGTTTGAAGAATCCGCCCTGTTTGCGGGCATCGCGTTTGATACGCATGGGCGGGAGCAAGGCAGCATGGGGACGGATTTCGGCGACTTCGATAACGATGGCCTGTTCGATTTAATCATTACGAACTTTCAAAACCAATACAACACGCTCTATCACAACCAAGGCGATGGGTATTTTAAAGACATCTCCATCCCATCCGGCTTTGCGGAAGGCAGTATGCCGATGGTAAGCTGGGCCTGCTTCTTTATGGATTATGACCAGGATATGAATCAAGACATATTCATCGGCAACGGCCACCTGCAAGACAACATCGAAAAGATTGACCCGGCCACAACCTATTTGCAGCCGAATCAAATGTACCGCAATCAGGGAGACGGTACGTTTGACGATATCAGCGATGAGTTGGGCTTTGATGAACATACATTGGCAAGCGTTCGCGGTGGGGCGTACGGCGATTTAGACAACGATGGCGATTTGGATATCGTCCTCTCCAACTGGCGGGCTAAACCAACAATCTTACGCAATGATGTAAATGGCAAAGGAAATTGGATCAACATTATGCTGAAAGACAGCAAGGGTATCCCCAATGGAATTGGCGCGCGTGTTACCATCACGGCGAATGGCGTAACGCAGATGAATGAAGTCCGCGCGGGCGGCAGTTACCAAAGCCAATACGATACTCGGCTGCATTTTGGTTTGGGCGGTGCGGATGCAGTTGAGAAATTAGAAGTACGTTGGCCGGACGGGCATATCGATACCCATGAAAATGTAAAAGCCAACCGGTTTATTTTAATCGAAAAAGACAATACGAAAGTGAACCCAATTCAGCATGAATAGTTTAATAGCTGATGTTAGGCCTAGTAGTTCATCAAGGCTGATATGATGGGTGATAAATGAACCATCCAGATGAAATGAGTGGGATCAGTTATTCACAAGCGTGAACGCAGTGTTATACCATTTTGCAAATAGAAACGTTCACGATGAATGACGGAACGGAAATTTGTATTTATAATAGTGCAGTCATCTTGCCTGCAAAAGCCTTTGTCTCCACCAAAGCATTTGGGGGAGATGTCCGACGTAAGGAGGACAGAGGGGGTGGAGCCGTAGGCTCCGGGGGATTTCGCGTTGTTGAAAGCTTGCTTCGATCCCCCCTACCCCAATGTCATTGACTTAATCAAGTTTCTGGCGGTTTTTGTAATAAATTAGAGCGTTTTAGGTTTGCGTAGACGTTGCGTAGGGGCACATTGCAATGTGCCCCTACGGCAAGTGCAATACCAATTCTCTGTCTATCCACTCTGTCTATCCAATCTTGAATTGCTATAGAGCTTTGCGTACCATAAAAAGATAAGTACGGAGAGTAGTCCAAAGGGAGAAGACGATAGTCGTACTGAAAATTAAAGGATTTTAATAGACCTCAATTTCAACTTAACTTTATATTCCCCTTTGCGTAACATCAGTTATTAACTCATGTTACGCATTCGTTACGACATGCTCGTTATCTGAATCGTTCGCTGAATCT
>CAYVAZ010000211.1:0-8910 GCA_964449065.1 uncultured bacterium | reverse complement strand
CCCTACGGCAAGTGCAATACCAATTCTCTGTCTATCCAATCTTGAATTGCTCTGGATTGTTAAAATACGTTCGGATTAAATCGAACGGTACTTCCAGCTCGGCGGGAGCCTCGCCCTCCCAAAACGGAACGGTTTTTTGACAACGACACGAACTATTCTTTCACTTCATAGATCAAAAAATACTGATAAGGCAAAAAGTCTTCGTCCTTCACCAACTCATATCCCGCTTCTTTCATTTCTTCCAACACCACGCTTTTCGCCAAGTTGTGGCTGGGCGGCGGACCGACTTCCTGTTCACGTTTATACCAATCGACAATCACCACTTTGCCGCCGGGGCGCAGAACACGCTTTAAGCCATTGTAATAATCCACCCGGTCTTGCAGATGGTGATTGGTGTTGCAGGTAAAGGCAAAATCCACACTGTTTTTCGGCAGCATGGGCCGGTCCATTGCCGCGTATACCGTCACAATATTGTTTAAATTTTCTTCTTTGGCTTGTTTCTGCAGGAAATCAAGTAATTTGGTGGCGAAATCGCAGCAATACACAATGCCGTCTTCACCGACTACACGCGCAAACGGACGCGAGAAATACCCCGAACCCCCGCCGATATCCGCGATGTCATCGCCTTTTTTCAGTCCCATCGCTTCCATCACTTTCTCCACCATTTGCCATTCGGCGCGTGATTCTTCCTCAAACATTTCGGGGTTATAGCGCTCGTTGGCTTTCTCTTTCTCGGTCTGTTCCGCAAATGTTGCCGGATTGGTTAAAAGGATTAGCGTGGACAAGATCACGGTTAATGAGGATAGAATTTTCATGGCGGCTCCGTATTGTGAATGGTGTAAAGATATTATTGCAATTCATCTATTTTCAGAAAAGTGCTTTACTATCATTACACAAAATCAGAATAAGCGGTCCCCCTCTTTATTAAGGGGGACTAGGGGAGATCGATGGGTGTTTTACCCCCACCAATCCTGATGAGAAATTAGAGGAAAACCAATGTCCATAACCCGACGGAACTTCTGCAAAACCATCGCCATCTCAACCGGTGCGGCTGCGATTGGAAATGCTGCGCAAACTTACTGCCGCCAAATCCCTCAAGTTGCATTCGGCGCGACCGGCTTGTACGCGAGCCGTCTGGGCTTGGAAGCCAGCCACTTGCATTTCGCCTCAACCCTGCAAGAGGCCAATCATACCGTCCGCTATCTGCTGGATTCGGGCGTGAACTACATCGATACTTCCCCCTATTATGGAGCGGGTTACGCGGAAACCCTGCTAGGCAAAATCGTTTCTTCACAGCGGGAGAACGTAATCCTCGCCACCAAAACCCGCTCGATTGACAAGCAATTTGCTTTACTGGAATTGGATGAAAGTTTGCAACGTTTGCAGACGGATTATGTGGACGTTTGGTTAATCGATAACCCCCACAAAAATAACATAGATAGATATTGTGCAGACGACGGTGTTCTCTCCGCGGCAATACAAGCCAAAGAGCAGGGCAAATGCCGCTTCATCGGAATCGCCGGCCAATCGCACCCGCAATGGACGCTTGCATTTATCGAACGCTTTCAGTTTGATGTCGTTCATATCCCACTGAACGCGGTTGATCCCCATCATTTTAGTTTTGAACAAGAAACACTGCCTGAATTGGATAGAAACGATACCGCTACAGTAGGCTGCAAAACTTACGCGATGGATACATTGCGCTCCAGCGGGCATCTATCTCAACAAGATGCATTGCACTATGCGCTCTCATTGCCGGTACTGGTGACGCTGGTAAACCCATGCAATAAAGAACAGGCCAGACGGGATGTGAGCGCCTTTTATTCATTCACGGAACTCACATCCGCAGCAAAAGAGAAAATCCTGGCGCACACCAAACCGCTCAGCAGCCGGGATGTTGAGTGGTATAAAGCGATGGGCTGATTACGGCCCAAACACATTGATATCCCCGGAACTGTTCAGCCCGTTCGAGACATCATAGGCCAACGCGTCCGGCAGGCGCGGGCTGTGCTGCCAGTTCATGACCGCGTCCGGACCCCGCCCGGACAGCAAATACACAAACTTCTTATACTCATCCGTCTCACTAAATTGATGTATCGTCGGGTGAATCTGTGATTCCAAATAGCGGTAGGGATCCCCCACATATTTCCCGCCGATGGTGTTAAATCCTCCCGTATCAAAATCATGCTTCGCGGCAAACACATCCAAGGGAATGGTTGACATATACACCACCGGTGTGGTTAAAAATACAAAGCGTTTAATGTGGGGGTCAATAAAACTGCTGCCATCGTGCGATGGTGGAAATGAGTTGGTATCCAACCGGTATGAATTTAACGCCAATTCCAACGCGTCTATATCCGCATACACCCGCGCCAATTTCGCCCGCACCTGCGCGTTCAAAAAATTCGGCACCGCTATGGCAGCCAATATCCCGATAATCGCGACAACAATAAGCAACTCGATCAGTGTAAATCCGCTCCTCTTTCGCATCATTCCTCCTCCAATCCCCAATTAAGACTCTACCATAAATTTTGCGTCCGCTACAAGTCCAATCCAATAAAAAAACAGGGGGAGGCAATTAGGCTGTTGCATTCCCGCAATTCTGCGAGTATATTTTACCAGGTATAATATAACGGAACAGCTGTACGTGGATAACTTCATGCCGATTGACCAAAAACGACTGCAAGAAACCCGTAAACGGTTGCAGGAAGAATTTGACAAGCCGATTCCATATCAGGATATCCTCAAAGCGGTTCCCGGTGGAATCCCCAGGAGAGAAGCCATGATTGAACTGACCAAACTCAATGATGTAAAATTTTTTCTCAACGGGGAGTTGATTGAGACGATCGAAGCCACGCCGGATTCCGTCATCATGCTGGTTACCGGACGAAAATATATCGTGAAAGACTCTGTTGATGACATTGTGAATAAGTGTATACAATCCAAACAAAAGGTGTTCGGCAGCAGTCCGAATGTAATCCAAAAGTAAGCCGGAGGCATTTCCTTGGATATCGCAACAGTCGTTGGAATGGTTTTGGGCGTGGGGCTGATTCTCGGCTCTATTGTGATCGATACCAACATTGCCGTGTTTGTCGATGTCCCCTCCGTGCTGATTGTGATTGGCGGAACCTTTGCAACCACCCTGATCAATTTTCCGTTAAATATAGTGATGGGGATCGGCGGCGTGGTGAAAAACGCTCTTTTCACGCAGGCGCTGTCTCCATTGGATACGGTTAGCACCTTGGTGAGTTTCGCGGAACGGGCGCGCCGTGAAGGGATTCTGGCGCTGGAAGGTTCGATGGATGAGATCGAAGATGATTTCATTCAATCCGGTTTGCGCTTGGCCGTTGACGGTGTTGAGCCGGAACTGATCAAAGACATTCTGCAAACGGAACTGGCGTTTATTGAAGACCGCCACCGAACCGGGCAGGGCATCTTTGGGTTTATGGGAGCCGCTGCCCCCGCGTTGGGGATGATCGGGACGTTGATCGGGTTGGTAAAGATGCTTCAGAATTTGAGTAATCCCGAAACCATCGGTCCTTCCATGGCGGTCGCGTTGTTGACCACTATGTATGGGGCGTTTTTGGCCAATGTGTTTTTCATCCCCTTGGAAGGCAAACTGAAGATTCGTTCTGCGGAAGAAATTTTAATCAAAGAGGTTGCTATTGAAGGGGTAATGTCTATTCAATCCGGCGACAACCCCCGGATTCTCGAACAGAAACTTCTGGCTTTCCTAGCGCCCAGCATTCGGCCTCCAAAAGAAGACTAACCCCTGGACGTTATCCTTTTTGATTTCTTTCGTATTTCATTTACGGATATAATGAAGGATAGAAGTTGTATCCACGAAATAACAGGACAAGCCAATGCCAAGAAGCAAAGAAGAAGTCAAAGCCGGCGCCCCGCTGTGGATGGGCACGTTTGCCGATATGATGTCGCTGCTGCTGTGCTTTTTTATCCTATTGTTCGCGCTTTCCACCCTGGAAAAAAAGAAAAAAATTCAAGCGCTGGGGTCGTTGCGCAAAGCCTTCGGCGGATTGCCGGCACCCTATTTGGTCGAGAATATCCCCGACCGGCAAACCGACCGGAAAATGTCGCGTCCCGTCCAGCAAACCCGCCGGCAATTTTATGCCAAAGAAGAAGTAATGCGCGAAGAACAGCGCGAAGTGAAATCGCTCAACCTTCAAAGTGTAGTACAAGTGACAGGCACCGAACAAGGCATTACCTTCCGCCTATCCGGAGATGCCCTCTTTGACACCGGGAGCGCAGAACTTAAGCCGGAAGCGATTGAAAGCCTCTATCACATCGCCCGGCGTTTAATTCGCTACCCTTCCAACCCGATTCAGATAGACGGTCATACCGATCAGACCGGAGACACGGATACCAATTGGAAATTGTCGGCAGACCGCGCGTACAATGTGATGAAATACTTTACCGATTTCGGCTCGAAATCGGGTCAAATTAATCCGGAACGTTTCACCTATCAATCGTATGGAGAGTTTAAGCCGTTGGAAGACCAAGATCCGAATACGCCGCTTGGGCGGTATCTCAACCGCCGAGTTGATATTACGCTATTGCAAACCGATCAAATGGACGGCACCTATTATTCCGACCCGAATGCCAGAGACCCGCGATCGCCGATAGCGGTCCCAGATTCGGAACGGCCGGATGAAATGGAAGGCGCGCGCCCCCGGCCGGAATTGCCCCAAAAGTTTGGATTGAATTATGCCGAGTAAAGAAGAAAAAAAAGCCGGCGCCCCGCTATGGATGGGCACGTTTGCCGACATGATGTCGTTGCTGCTGTGCTTTTTCATTTTGCTATTCGCGCTTTCTACGCTTGAGAAAGTAAAGTACAAGCAAACCATCGCCTCGATTCAAGGTTCGTTCGGCAAAATCCCCAATATTTTTAGAGTGTCATGGCGCAAACCGGTCACCATTCAGCCGCAGGAAGTGCAGCCGGTACAGCGCACCAAAGATGTGGAACGCGCAAAGGAAGCCATCGCGGAGAAAGCCCGTTCCAAATTGGTGGTAGACGACCCATCCAAGGAGGTGATCGTCGAAGGGGTAAAAGAAGGTATACGCTTTTCGCTCGCCGGCCGTGTTTTGTTTGAACCGGGGAAAGCGGTCTTAAACTCATCCGGCAAAGAGATGCTTTTGAAGGTCTTGGAAATATTGCAGGAATTTGAAAATCTGAGTGTGCAGGTGACCGGGCATACCGATAGCCGTCCACCCCCTCCCAACTCTCCCTACCGCAACAATTGGAAGTTGGCCGAAGCCCGTGCTTGGATCACAACCAAATTTCTGATCGAAAACGATAAACGCATCCGGGAGCAAAACGAATTTTTAAACATCACCCCGTTGGAAGAACGCATCAGTTATAAATCGGCAGGACAATACCATCCCCGGTTTCCCAACGATTCGCCCGAAACCCGCGCGTTGAACCGCCGCATTGAAATTATGCTGCTGCAAGGCCGGGAATCCATCACCGTCCCAGGAGAACTCAAGGGAACGGATAAACAACACACGCCGCCCAATGCCCGCGAAATCATTCCAAAATTATAATGGATTGATCCATAGAGAATTTATGAACGCAAAAACATTTGAACTCAACATTCAAGCGCTGCAAACACAAGACCCCGCCACGGCGGAGAGGGTGCTGCAAACACCGTTAGAAGGCTTGCAAGCCGAATATGTGCAAACCAAAACCCATGCCCCGTCGTTTCGCTATGTCCCCCCCGGCGCCCAAACCCCGGTCTTGCTTCACAGCGCCTATGACCCCATTCGCGAAGCGGCACGCTGGGCCGAAGCCATTGAACTGAAAGAACCCACGAATATTTTTTTGCTGGGGACAGGCTTGGGCTATCATCTATTGACGTTTTTACAAACCCACGCATTAAAAACCCGCTACATCTTCGTCATCGAGCAAGATCCGCGCATCTTTCGGATTGCTTTAGGCACCATCGATTTTCGCGCCCTGATTAACCGCAGCGGCACCGTTTGGATCATCGGTGAAGATCCGAAAGAAATTCCCGAAATTGTCGGCGATAAACGCACCGATATCGTGCTGCACAACTTCCGGGTTATTTCCCACGATGCCTCGCTGAAAAGCAACCCGGCCTATTACAAGCAGGTACAACACTGTTTGTTGGACGCGGTAACTTATGATGAAGTCAACCTGCGCACCAATATGGAAAACCGGGGACGCAACCAGTTCAACATCCTCATGAATCTTTCCTCCATTTATCAGGGGTTTGCGTTAAAAACCTTTCAACACGCGTTTGCGGGATATCCGGCCATCGTTTCCGCCGCGGGGCCGTCACTGGATAAAAACATCGAAGCCGTTCGCAATCATGCCGACCGCGCTCCATTGTTTGTTGTCGATACCGCTCAAAAAAGCTTTCAAAACCATGGGATTGTTCCAGACTTTGTCGTCACAGCGGACCCGACCCCTCTGAACTTCACCCACTTCGAGCGAATCGATTCACTCGGCCACGCCTTTTTGGCCTTTCATCCTGAAGTCAACCGCAAGATTACGGAAAAGTTCGCCCATCATCCTTTTTTATTGCCGCTCTTCGATGGCGAATCCCCTTTTCTGGAGCATGTGTTTGAAGCCGAAACCCGCTGCGGCAAAGTTGACCGCGCCATGAATGTCGGGCACATCGCCTTTAATTTGGCGGTCTATATGGGCTGTGATCCGATTATTCTTGTCGGGTTTGATTACGCATTTCCGCCCAAAGGCGGGACCACTCATGCCAAAGACGCCGCCATGTCCCGCGCCATATTGGATTCGCAAGCGGACGGCACCACCACCATTGCCGGAAAGGAAAACCGCGCCGCGCAAGAGTCGGGAAAAATGCATATTGTGGAAGGCTATTATGGTGAAAAGGTGTTAACCACGGTTCCGTTTCAGCAGTATATCAACGCTTTAGACCGCTCGATTGCCGAATACGGTGTACGGGTTATCGATGCCACCGAAGGCGGGGCCGCCTTCAACCAAACCACCCGAATGCCGTTGGTGGATGCCATGAAGCAGGAATTGAAACAGCATGGGGTGGCGGAGCGGATTCAATCGCTCAAACGGCAAACGATGCATCACGACCCGAATCTTATTTTGCACCGCATGGAAGAAGGCAAACACGTTTTGGTGCAGGGACAAAAAATTTGCCATGAGCTGTACCAAATGATAGAATTCTGGAAGACCCGCATTCAAAACGGTCCCATCGAGTTAAAAGAGGCGCATCAGCTGTGGGATCGGTTCAATGCCCGTTGGTTGGATATGGTCAGTCCGCCGCTGTTTGACGCGTTTTTGGGAACGTCCGCGCAATACATTTATTTCCGCAGGCAAAAGTCTGAACAGGCGGAGGACGACAGCGGGGCAGCCTATTTGCAATGCATGGGAAAAAAGTATGAATTCATTCTAACGGAAATGAACGGGTTGCTTACGCAGTTTATTCAAAATATTGACCTAGCCATGATGGCCTTTCAAACTCGATTGCAAGCGGAGAGCACAAAATGAAAATCGGAATCGTATGTTATCCCAGCATCGGCGGCAGTGGAATCGTCGCGACTGAATTGGGGAAATCCCTATCACGCCGCGGACACCAGGTTCATTTCTTTAGTTATGATGTCCCCCATAAACTGGAAGGCGCGGACGAACAGTTTCATTTTGAATATGTAGACGTTCCTCTTTATCCTCTCTTCCGGTTTCCTCCTTACACTCTCGCTCTTGCGTCAACGATTTATCAAACCTGCAAGGAACATCAATTGGATATTCTGCATGTCCATTACGCGGTGCCTCATTCCACCTCGGCGTTTTTGGCGAAGCAGATGCTCTGCTCGCGCGGAGAAAGTCATCTGCGGGTGATCACCACCCTGCACGGTACCGATACGGAATTGGTGGGTCTGATGCCCTCTTACAAACCGGTCGTCGAGTTCAGCATTGATTCCAGCGACATCGTCACTGCCGTCAGCGGCCATCTCAAAAAATCGACGCTCAGCCAATTTGATATCCACCGTGATATCCGGGTCATTTACAATCCCATTGATACCGACCTCTACAGCCCCTCAACCGACGAGGATAAATTTCACAAAGATAAAAAAACCATCGTCCACATCAGCAACTTCCGCCCGGTGAAGCGCATCAACGATGTCGTCAAAGTGTTTGACTTGATTCATTCGGCAATGCCCGCACGTTTGGTCTTTATCGGCGAAGGCCCGGACCGTTCCACCGCTGAGCTCTTGATCTGCAAACTTGGCCTGCAGGACCGGGTCACTTTTTTAGGCCCACAGGCCGATGTCACCGAAACCCTGCGTCACGCGGATTTGCTTCTTTCCACGTCTGAATCCGAATCCTTCGGACTGACCATCGCCGAGGCTATGGCCTGCGAAGTGCCGGTTGTGGCATCCGCGGTCGGCGGGGTGCCGGAAGTGATTGAAGATGGAGTCACAGGTTATCTTGCCCCGGTCGGGTGTATCCGTACTTTGGCGAAATCGGCAATTGAAATTCTTTCCGATTCGAAAAAGCAGGAAGCCTTTGGCAAAGCGGGGCGGCAGCGTGTTCTCAACACGTTCGCACAAGAACTGATTACAACCCAATATGAGCGGCTCTATGAAGAGGTTCTCAACACCCCCGATATCGAGTGCGAAAAGAAAATGCAAGCGCTCAAGGCGTTGTGATACGCGCATGGAATGGTGGGTTGCTAAAGCGATCCCACCATCGTTCAATTATCCTAAAAACAGTGATTAGTGACAAGCACCGAACCCTCAAAAAAGCCTTGAGAGATATAGCGAAGAAGAAACGTAACAGGTCAGCGGTATGAAGTAAAAAATCAAAAAAAGGTTCCTTATTCCTCCCCCAATGCAATGGGGGAGGTTAGGAGGGGGTTAAGAGGGGGGTAAGACACTCTCTTACAA
>CAYVAZ010000210.1:0-8934 GCA_964449065.1 uncultured bacterium | reverse complement strand
CCCTCATCTCTTATCTTCTCCCAAAGGGAGAAGACGATAGACACTGCGTTTGACTTAGAATAGTTGGCTCACAACAAAAACCATTTTTCAAGCAATCGTCAATCATTGATTGCGTAACATCAGTTATTTAGTGTCTATCAAAACGGATTTAAATCTCGCAACAATACCTACCGTATAGAATTTTGCGTACCATGAGTTATTCACCGTTTTATCAATGATTTTTTCGCGCGAACCTGAAAAAACCAACTCGTAGCCGGTCAACGATTCAATGACGGGTGTCGATCCCCCCTGCTACTATAAAAGGGCAGGCGGGACGCCTGCACTACAATATACAACATTGGATTTTTGTCCATTTTACTTTTTACCGGGGCATCACAACTTGATAACCAGTGATCACCCTCCGCCGGAGCGAAACATAATATGCCCCAAACTAAGCAATCCGTTGGATGCATTATACGGGATGCCCCGAAACGGATCTCCCGCGCCGGAATCACTTCCAAACGTACGGTCCGGCCCGCTGCCGATGAGGATAAACTCATTCAATCCCAGAGGGGTCAGATTAAAGTTTTCCGCGTTACCGGGCTTTAATGCGTTGATATTATGATTAAATTGATTTGTACCCGATTCATTGATATAAGAAGACTCATAATCCGCGTAACGGTATGTCACTTGTGTGGCGCCCGCTCCCGTAAAAAAAGGATCTTGCGGCAATGAACTCATATAAGAAATCGGGCTGGTAAGAGGAGCCAGGACCAAAAACGTTCCGCGCGATTCGCAATCGCTATTCATGCCCACGCTATTCAAAAAATCTCGAAGCCTCATACACCCCAGTTCCGTATCATCATCCCAGTTATCAACCGGAAAAAAATTCACATCCAGTTGCAACATCTGAACCGCTGTGCCGACATTCTTCATATCCGCTTGGTTGCGTGCTATTTTGGCTCTTAACTGCGCGTTCAAAAAATTGGGGACCGCAATGGCCGCTAAGATACCGATGATGGCAACCACAATCAACAACTCGATAAGCGTAAATCCGGATTGTTTCATTTCATATTCAACTTTCTCTATGGATAGTTAACTTCTATTGATTGATACCGCCGCCGCCCCGCAGCGTGACATCTCCCGCACTCACCAAACCGTTGGATGAGTCATAAGGAAGCGCGCGGTTCGGGTCTCCGAATCCCGCCCCCAAACCCAACTCACCATCCGGGCCGATACCGATAAGAATAAATTCATTTTCCACGATTTCACGCAACCCCAACTTGGGCGCGTTTTGCGGGAACAAAGCGCCATAGCCATGATCAAAATCCGAATCCACCGGATCATTGTCTCCATACCGGTATGAGGATGCCGTTCCTAAACTATCCGAAAAAGGATCGACAGGAATCGCAGCCATATAGGCGATGGGACTGGTTATGGGAGCAAGAATGGCAAAGGTATCGCGGGATTCAAAATCCGGACCGGCACCGACCATGTTAAATACTTCTTCCAGGCGCTTGTGTCCCCAATCGCGGTCATCATCCCACCAATCGACCAAGAGCACATTGCGGTCAAGGCGGCTCATACCCACCCCGGTGGCCACCGCTTTCATATCCGCCAGTCCACGCGATATTTTGGCCCGAATTTGCGCGTTCAAGAAATTCGGTACGGCAATCGCCGCCAGAATGCCGATGATGGCTACTACAATCAACAATTCAATTAACGTAAACCCGTTCTTATGCATAACATGTTCTCCCCGATTCTAATCATACGATATATTCTCTCAGAAATGGCTTTGAATTGTCAAGCGGGCTTTCCAATGTTTTTACAGTATGTTACATTGCCAATTCTTTCATGAATATTGGATGGGATTTACGGAATGCCAGGTTTATCAAACCTCATTTTACGCTTGTGTCTCACCGCCCTGCTCACCGCGTTGCTTTATCACATCGGCTTACTGCTGCCCTATAGCGGCGACGGGCGCTATGTTGTCCAATTGGTGGAAGAAGGGTGGTCTGTTCTGATGCATTCCGTACTGACCACGCTGATTCATAAATTCTTTTTTCTCGCCTTCAATCCGTTCGGTTGGGATGAATTGCATTCTATTATACTAAGCAGCGCGCTGGCCGGCGCCATCGCAATCCAAATCTTATTTGCCATCCGCCCCCATCCGGTATTTTTATTTGTCAACATGGCAGCCGGTTCGTTTTTGGTCTTCGCCGGTATGGTTGAGCATTATGCCTGGGTGAACTGTTGCTTTCTCGCCTCGATTTACTGGATGGAGCGGTACATCAATAAGCAATCCCGTTTATATCCCGCTCTCTGCTTTTTGTTTTTAGGATGCCTGTTCCACATGATGCTTTTGTTCTATTTGCCCGCCTATTTTTGGGTCATGAAAAAGTTCCAACGGCTTGAAGTATGGGAATTTTTACTCCCCTTTGGACTCTTTATTGTCTCCTTCATTCTCATGATCCTTTGCTTACCCCGCGAAGGCTTGTTTTTAGACAGCAGCCGCTTGGTGCCCTGGTTTGAAATCCAAAGAAAAGGGCAGCACTTCACGCTGTTTTCGTATGCCCATCTGGAATTGCTGGCATTTTTCCATCAAAAAGGAGCGCTGCTTTCCATCCCCTTAGAAATCCCCGCTCTCATCCTTCTCCGAAAACAAATGAACACACCCTTCAAAACGTTTTTGCTGATTTGCAGCGGCATCGGTTTGTTGTGGACATCATTCTGGCATCCTGATTTAGGACGCTTGGACTGGGATTTATTTTCTCAGATGTATATCTCTATGCATCTGTTATTGGGCATCATCTTCTGTGAAAATATAAAACCGGAGGCCTGGACATTCCACACAAAATATTGAAGGATAGAACAGCTGAATGCAATTTATAAAGTTGTACAGGAATGAGTAGAGGACGAAATGAATGATCAAATGATAGTCAAGACAGAACCCTACAATGAGGGAATTAAAATCAGTGCGGTTGGAGATGTGATCATTTCAAATGCATCCACTCTTCAATGCACAATTGACAAAGCCGTCGGAGACGGTGCTACAGCTATTACGTTGGATTTATCCCAAGTGAACTATATAGACAGTTTTGGTATCGGCGTCGTGGTAAAAACCAAATCGGAAGTGGACAAACTGCAAGGGCGGTTTAAGGTTATTGTAAGCGATACCTTACAAACACTATTTGAGAAATGCCACTTGGATGATTATGTCGATTTAGAGACCAGTGGCTTGAAGAATCAAACAAAATAAATAATTACATCGATAGTTTTCTCTACAAGCCCCCAACTACAAGCCCCCAACTACAATTTCTACTCCAGAAGTTTCTACCCATTGCAGAGGGGATGAAGTAGTGGATTTCATCCCTTTTATTCTAAATCAAGTTATTCAAAATCAAGTTATTTTTTTCTTGAGAAAAATCCTTTTTTCTTTTCTTCTTCTTTTTCAACCAATACAGCCTTTAAATGTCCCTGCTTTTGATTGAGCGAAATAGAAACATCATGCCAAATGCTGCGGAAGTTTGACAGTCTTACGGGTGCTTCTTTTTTTAAAATATCAATGGTTGGCGTTTGGACAAACAATTTTTTCATGTCTTTCCAAACATCAAATAGGTTTTCCGGAATTGCAACCCGAAGAAACTGGGCTCTTCGCGTGATTTCCAATTGCAGTTTACAAAACTCTTCCTGCAGTTCTTTCGAATAGTCGTCCGCCGCAACCGCTTGATCAAAAAGAATCATATACTTCTTCCAAAGTTTGATCATTTCGTTAAACCGTTTTTCTATAACTTCATCCGCTATTTTTTGTACCATAAGACTTTACCTGACATCTAACACGACGTTAATAATTGATTTTACATTTTATTTTACTGCAAGAATTCATCCAATACGGATTCTCTCCATCGCGATTATTCTCTATCAAACAATCCCAATGTAAAGCAAACAAACACCACAAACAGTATCACACCTGCACCGCATACGATTTCTGCATAATCAATAAAATTCATAGTATCCTCTTATTTACCCCCGCCAGACAACGCATATTCAAATACTCATGATCAAGATTTGTGTATAACAACAAGATTATTTTAACACCCAAAAACAACGTTTTTTTCTTTTCCTTTTATTATTCGGCATTCCAATCAAAATACCATTTACCAAAATCCCGTTCCAGCTTCCGCATTTTCCACTGCACAACTTCCCCGGTATCTTTTCGGCGGTGCGAATCAATCGCGAACTGCAATTCTTCATTAAGTTCAAGCATTTTTTTCAATTGCTCATGCGATTGGTTGAAAGCGTCATTGCGGTATTCAATATCGTAAACATCATTTTCACCGAATACTTCAAATCCGTGCGCCGCTTTGCGGAACAACGCGAAGGCTTTCAGTGCTTTATTATGTACAGATTTCATGGTTTCCGGTGGATTCAAGTCTTTCACACGATCTTCCAATAACTCGGCATTAATCCGCATCGTTCTGGCATTGATATCACCTTGCAACTGCTTATACATCTCCTGTATCTGCGGGTCCATTTTGACCGGGGAAATCATACTGAAGGTTATCAATTTTTGTGGAACCTCCAAAACATATCCGAAATTGTCCGTAATCGTTTTCACTTGGCTTAAATTTCGGCTCAATGTCCGTAAATAATCCGCTTCTTCGGCTGCCAATTCCGTCGCGGCCAACAACTCATTGGTTTCTTCTTCCAGTTTCGTTAAACGAGCGGATATCTCGGCATAATCCCCGCCTTCCAGCGAGTTCCGAACCCACTGCAAATCCGTACGCAATTCACGCGTCCAATCCGCGTAGAAGTTAATGGGAGGCAGTTCCGCTTGGTGTTGCAATTCTCGTTGCTGTTGGACAATATCATCGACTTGCTGAAAGATCAACGCAATTTCATCGGTTCGCTGATTGGCCATCGTTTCAATGTCCGTCGGCAAATTGTTGACCGTTTCCACCGCTTCATCGTATTGGCTCTTCAATTCGTTATATTGATTACCGGATACAGGTTCTTGCAGTTTGGCAAATGTATCTTGGAAAAATTCTTGTTTTTCCGGAACGATTGCCAATGCGTGCTGCTTTTCGTATTCGGCCAATTGCTCTTTTAAACGCCCGGTTAAAATACGGCGGTTCAAATTGGCTAGTTGCATGGAAGTTTCTTCCGCAACTTGGATAGCCATCGCTTCTGCTTGATGAGCTTGCGCGTAGTTTTCCAACGCGATTTGCCGTTTGAACTCGGTGATGGCATCCAACAGGTTCATTTTAATCGACCTGCCGCTTTCATCCAAAGCATGCTCTCCAAGCCAATTGGCCGTGCCTTGCAAGTTGGCGATGGTTTTATCAAAAGCATCCAACTTGGTTTGATAAGCCAATCGTGCGGTTTCTTCGGCTGCATCCGCATGATAGAACGACTCTTCATAATTTTCTTCAATTTGCTCCACCTTGGCTTCCGCCAGATGATTCAATGCCCTTTGATACAAAGCCGGGGTGTAAACATCCACCAAATCTTGCTCCAAAACCATTTTTAGATCGCTTAATTTTTGCAGCAAAGCATAACTGCGTTGTTGATACGTGAAGTGTTCCGCTCTGGACGCCGCATCGTACGCCTGTTGTGCTTTTTCATTGGCAATGGAATAGCGTTTTTCGTTTTGTGCTTCTTCCGCCGTTTTCAACTGGGTTAACGCTTGGGTAATTTCCGGTTTCGCGTATGTCATCGCTTTGGCGGTTAAGGCATCATCCACTTGGTTTTGTGCCTGGTATACCAAATTGTTCAAAGCCTGATCCGCCAATTCTTTTGCTTCTTCAGAACGTTCAAACGCGTCTTGATATTCACGACGTGCAATCATTTGCTGCGTTTCGTCTTTTGCCTCCACAGCATTGCGGTATGCCAGCGGACTTAAGGCTTTTTGCCCGGCTTGCTCAGCCAAAGAAATCAAACGGTCCCCTTCACGGATATTTTGCTCCGCCCGCAATTGATAGGCCCGGTTTTCGGCGTTTTTGGCCGCTTCTATCGCACCTTCCGCTTTTTGAATGGCGTTCAAATATTTCTCGTTTTCCAATTCTTTTTCCGCCGCAGAACGCAAGTTCACCGCGTTCGCATGCATCATGGATACCACATCCGGGGCATTCGCGTATTCCGATGCCTCAATCGCTTGGTCGGCACGTTCGATAAACCGGGCTGCCGATTTCGCCAATTCGGCCAAACTGTCTTGCACGGTTTGCAGCGCTTCGCTCTCTCCGGCAACAACTTGTTCATAATCTCCGGCGCTCATCAAGTTGCGCAGGCGCTGTATCGCGGATAAAGCCGATTGATAAGCTTGAGGGGCATACTTGGATCCGCCCTGCGAATGAAGCACGGAAAACGGCTGTTCCACTTTATTCAAAGACAATTGCGCTTTGCCACGGCGGGCTGCTTCGGACGCGCCTTCGCTGACTTGAGCCGCGCGTTGCGCGCTAGAGTATGCGGATGAGTTGTTCCCTTCCGCTATTTGTTCCTGCGCGTTGGCTGCCGCGTCCCGGATTTGCGATACCACTTGCGGTGCGTAGCGTTCCGCCTCCAGTGCCAATGCGGCCTGCAAGTTGGATTCGGCGGTTTGGATCAAATTCTGCGCGGCCGTTCCCAACGCTTGGTCGGCGCGGTCCAGTGCCGCTTTGGCATCTTCAGCGGCGGCAATCGCCAAAGAGTAATTTTCTTCTTGCAATGCGGTTTGTCCCTCGCTCCATGCCGTCTCTGATTGCTGTAGGTTGCTGGTAAACTCGGCAACATTTGCCACATTCATAGCTTTGGCTTGATTGATTTGCGCCATGAGATCGTTCAATATATCGCCCGCGGCTTTTTCTTGGGCCACGGTAATGATTTCATTCAGCGGCTCGCGAATCTGATCAGCCAATTCGATCATTCCCTGCCATTTTCCGTCCCGTTCCAACGCGTCCAATTGGGTCATTTGCTGCTGCACTTGCGCAAAGCGGTCTGGTGCATGGATATCCGCTTTCAACTCACGCGCTTGCTCCATCATATCTTCCAATTCTTGTTTGGCCGCCGAAGCATCCGGTTTGAGAGGGGCATTAACCAGTGATTGAGTTTCTTGGACGGCATCTTGCGCACGCTGCAAAAAGGCGTTGAGCTGTTCTTCATCCACTTCACGGCTAACGGTAGACTCATATTCGTTGCGCAACTCAGATACAAGCGTTTCTCCAGACTCCAACTCGGCAGGTGTCAGTATACCCTGCGCCACCGTTCTGGCTTGCTGCATATTGGCCTCGGCTTCGGAGAGGGCTGTCTCAATATCCGCCAACTGGGCATCTACCCGCTGTTTGACACGGGGGACTTGCTCTTTGGCATTCACAAACCGCGACTGAGCCGTATTGGCGGTCTCGATCGCCAATTCATAATCCCCATTGTCAAACTGGCTCTGCGCTTGACTCAGCATGTTTTGCGCTGTGGTATACATTTGCGGTACATAACCAGGGGCACCCGCGCCCTGCGCCTCTTCTTGAGCCTGCTGCGCTTCTGTCAGTGCTTTTTGGGCCTCGCGTTGGGCACAACCAACCGTCAACAACAACGGAAAAAGCATAATCACAAATATTTGTGCAAAAAATCGTTTTGAGTTCATGAAACCAAGCTCCTTACTGCAAATTCAACCGGTTTTTAGCATCGGTTGATAGGATAGAACATACTATATCGATATACGGAATGCTTTAAGAGCCATCCGTTTTAATCCCATTCTTTATTCCAATGGTTTTTCCAATTCCAAATGGGTCGCTAAAATCCCCAACGCTTCGTTTAAGTGAAGTGTTGTGGCATGCCATTGCAATTTGAGTTTCTTAAAGAAGTCAAAGGTAATATTCACCATCGACTGCAGCGTAACCGTATCCGATAAATAAGGGGTGATAGATTCCGGCTTCTGATATTCCTTACCCAAATAATCCATCAAATATTGATGACGGCGTGCCAAATTGGATTTGAGCTTCAAAAATTCCGCTTCCGATTCCTCATGAGGATCTTTATCATGAAACGCCGAATCGAACAACGCGTCATAACGGCTCCAAAGCTCTAAAAATTGCTTAATGATCTGTATTCGGTATTCGATTTCTTCTTTTTCTTTTTGGTTCCAACTGGCCATTCGCTATTATCCATACATGTTAAATTGAAAACGTGTGCCATTCCCAATTCATAAAATTTTCAATGACAATTTATTGAATCAATAATCTGCTTTTATTGGTTCAAAGCATTTAATCCATCAACCGTTGCATTGGCGCGATCTAAAGCAAAACTTCCAGCTGGGCCTCCACCACCCGTTTGCTGTGGAGTCTCCGCTGTCTCCAGATTCGTATTTTGATCAACCTGTAGACCTTGACGAATATTGGGTTCCGGCAATCCCGGAGGCGGAGGCAAATCCGGCAGGATAATGCTGCCGCCGCCAATACCCGCACCAGCACCGCCCAATGCCCCGGCGCCTTCCAGCGACTCAATGAGTGCTGGATCAACCGATTTCACATATTTTTCCGCGTCAGGATTGACGGCCAAAATGGATTCATAGGTATCCAAAAACGACTTCGCGTTCGCAAAGGCATCTTCAAATTGCTGCTGAAACTGATCGGTCGTAGGAACGCTGGAATCCGCTTGTTCGGATGTGGCAAACACACTGAAAAACTTATGCGCGCCCATCTCTTGCGCGATTTCTACCGCCTTTTCAATACGCTGTTTGTATATGATGGTAAACGGCCCAAAAAACTCATCTTCTTTGATTACGATATTGCTGGGAATACCATCGTATGCCACTTCGTCCCCATGAGTCCCATCATCAAAATAATGAACACCGATCGTGTCAGCTGGTACCTGAATAAAGTGAACATTGTAACGGATTAAATCTTTATACAATGCCCCGTATATTTTTTCCCCGTATTTTACGGTAACCAACCCTTGGCCGCCTGCCGCGCCGCCAAAGCCGCC
>CAYVAZ010000209.1:0-8936 GCA_964449065.1 uncultured bacterium | reverse complement strand
ACTCATGCATGAGGGGTATTATGACAAGGCGGCCAACGCGTTTATCGATGCCTACAATGTCTATCCAAATTCGGCCCGCATTTGTTCCAGTGCAGCGGAGGCGCTGCTGCAAAGCGGCTATGTGGAACGGGCGCTTCAGTTGGCAAAACAATCCATCCAGCTGGACCCGGAACACATCGAAGGATACGAGGTTTTGGCTGCGTGTTTTGCCGCCCTGAATGAAACGGAAAACGCGATCGCGCAATACGAAAAAATTTTACGGTTGCAACCGGATTCGCTGCAGCATCTCAACCGGTTGGCGAATATGTATGTCAATGAAAAACGGTTTGATGAAGCCATCCCCCTTTTTCGGAAAATTGTAAACCAAGATCCGCAGCAATCCATGATTTTTCGGATGCAGCTGGCCTATCTGCTGTATAACATGCAGCGGTATGGCGAAGCGCTTTCGGAATATCAACAACTCGCGGAAGAAATGCCGGAATCGTTTGATATTCAGTTGAAGCTGGGCAGCATTTATCAAGAATTAGGACGGTATGACGAGGCGATTAACGCGTATTTGACCGCGTTAAACCATATTCATTCTACGGACAATGAAAAGACGGTCCGGAAAAAGTTGGGCGGGATTTACCGCCTTCGGGACTCGTATACCGAGGCCGTCTTTCAATATGAAAAACTAAAGGAACTTGCCCCGGACGATATGGAATCACGCAAAGCGCTGATTCGTTTGTATGCCCAACAAAACAAGAAACAAAACGCCCTGCAAGAAGTCGAAGATTTGATCCAGCAAAAGCCCGGTCTCATCTTGCTGCATGAATTGCGATTTGAATTGTTGGATGATTTTGGAGAAGAAAAGAAAGCCTATCAAGCCTACATTGACGCGCTGTCGCGGTTTGTGGAAGAACGAAATTATAGCGGCATCAATCAGATGCTGGGAATTTTGCTGCATGACGATTCGCTGAACGCGATGAAGAAACATGGGCAAATCACGGCGCTGCAAACGCTCATGCAGCGGTGTGAAGCGATGGACCCGGACCCCATTCGTACCCAATTCGCTCTGGTTTATTTTTATCAATGGGCTGACCGGCAGGGAAAGCAAGAGCAGCATCAACAACAAATCATTCAAGATTTAAAGCAAGCCATATCCAATCAGAATATAGAAGAAATCGAACGGATTTGCTTTGAGTTGTTAAACTGGCCGGTGGTGCGCAAAGCCTTCGCGCAGGAGCCGTTTTATTCGGCGTTGAGTGGGACATTGCAGAACAGTGCGGCCATGTATCCATCGCTATCGATTGCAGACCGTACACGGGGTGCTTTGGCAATCGACCGTCTGGATTGGAACACGGCGGCCGCCGCTTATGAAAAAGCGCTCCAGATTTTGCAGCCGGGTACGGATGATCACAAAAACGTGATGTTTCAATTGGTGTGGGCGTATGACCAGCTGGACCGGGTTGCCGATGTGGAGCAATTGCTGGAAGAAGCGGAACGGCACTACCCCAACGAAGCCAACGTTTATAATTATTTGGGATACATGTATGCCGACCGCGATATTCATTTGGACCGGGCATTGTCCCTGATTGAGAAGGCGTTAAAGCTGGCGCCGGATGACCCCAACATTTTGGACAGCATGGGGTGGGTGTATTACCGCTTGGAACGCTATGAGGATGCCCTTACGATGCTGGAAAAAGCGGTAAAATTAGAGGAAAATCATCCGGTGATTCAACTGCACTTGGGCGATGTTTACGCGAAACTAAACCGTTGGCAAGACGCCCTGACGCAATGGGAATTTGCCCGCGAAAACCATGAGGGGTATCCCGGAGAGTTTTCGCCGGAGAAGCTCCAACGTTTACAAGAAAAAATTCAAGAGGCCGAGAGTAAAGTTCCATGATTGATTTGCTGCCGCAAGAGGCCGTTGCCTGCTTAAAAAACGTGTTATCCGAAAAACGCTTTCAACACTCCGAACGGGTGATGGAAACCGGTTTTCGCTTGTTCAACGCATGGAACCTGCCGGATGAGAAGCGCGCAGCCCTGGCGTGGGCCTCGCTCTTTCATGATTGCGCGAAAGAGAACCCGCCTGCCAAACAGGACGAGTGGCTGGCAAAAGGGCCGGCCCCGTATGGGATGGAACTGCTGGATACACCCGGGTTGGTACATGCCACGGTAGGCACCATCATTTTGCAGCAGGAATATCACATTACCGATCCGGAAATTTTGCTGGCGGTGGCGTATCACTCAACCGGGCATCCCGACCAGACACCGATCGGGTGGATCGTGTATTTGGCGGATATTTTGGAGCCGGGCAGAACGTTTATCGAGCACCGGGAAGAGTATCTGCAAACGGCGATGGAAGACCCGCTGAAAGGACTTCGTGAGGTTACGGATTTGCGCCACACCATCAGCACCAGCAAGGGTCGCGAGGCTCATCCGGTATCGATTCAGTTTCAAAAACATATCGAATCGGTTTCATCGTTAGATGAGCTGTTATCCGCGAGTGCGGCGGCGACGTGAGCACGCAATTGTTCCGTTAATTCTGTTGTTGTCTTCCGCCCATCCAGCACCAAATCCGCATGCCGCATCGAGGGCACCACCAATTCATCGTGCACCGGTTTCACTGTTTTGTCAAACTGCTTCCTGGCGTAGGCCTCGGTACGGTCTCTTTCCGATACATCCCGGTGAATTTTTCTTTGCAGTCGAACATCTTCAGGAACGTCTAAAAAAACGCTGTAGTCTATTGCTTGGCGAATTGTATCAATGGCCAACAGCAGGATTCCGTCGGTTAAGATGATGGGATTGGGGGAAATCATTTCATACCCCTGCCGTGTATGGGTGGCGAAATCATAGACGGGGGCGCTTACACGTTTGCCATGGGATAATTCGGTTAAGTGGTTTACAAATAAATCGATGTCAAGCGCCTCTGGAATGTCAAAATTGGTTTTAGCCCGCTCTTCCGCTGTAAGGTGAGATAAATCAAAATAATAGCGGTCTATAGGCAAGTGTGTACTGGGTTGGGGCAACTGTAGTTGAAGGGATGAAACCAGGGTAGATTTTCCGCTGGCGCTGCCGCCAGCGATGGCAAGGATAAACGGCTTTTGCATCGCTATTTCTTTGTAAGATATTTGACCAAATAGAGGCGGTTTCCGGTTTGCGGGTCGTGGAAGTAATCAACTTCATCCATCAAAGTTTTGATGATACGTAGGCCGTAGCCTCTTCGTTTGGAGCGGTCGGCTTCTTCGGTCATGGGTTTGGCCTGGTGGAAGTGGTGGGAATAATCCAACCCGTTGTCGCATATCGTAAAACGTACGCAATGATCTTCCATTTCAATTTCCAGACGCACTGGGTGTAATATCCCATGCTTGTTCATGGCTTCCACGGAATTGGCGCAGGCTTCATCCACGCACATTTCCAATTGGCCGGCATCTTCATCCGTTAACCGAAGTTCGTGCGCCAAGCATTTCATTAAATGCCGCAGAAGCACCAAATAATTTGATTTGGGCACAATTTCCAGAGCGATGTCGGGTATGCGTTCTGTGTTACAGGGCATCCGAATGTCTCCGTCGTACGACTATCGATACGGCGGGGTTGGATTAGTAATCCTCTTCCGCCGGGATTTGCTTTGTGGGGCCGGTTTGGCTGAATTCTTGGATAAAGGCATCTTTGGCGGCGGCGGCGTGGTCGTAAATGCGGATGATTTGGGAAAACCCCAGCATGTCAAACAAGTTGCGGATTTTGGATGACATATTGATCAGTTTTAAATCCCCATCGTTTCCCCGAACTTCCTGCAACATGCCCATCAATACACCAATGCCCGCGCTGCTGATATAATCCAGCTTACCAAGATCGACGATAATGCGGTAGTTTTCTTTATGGATGAGTTCTTCGAGATGCTCTTGCAGTTCCGGAAAGGTGCTGGAATCCAAAAACCCCTCGACATTGATGGTTGTGACCGCCAATCCGTTGACTTGTTCTTCTGCTGATGAGATTCCTATTTTATTCATGTCACTGTCCCCACAATACAATCGCAAACAAACCGGTTTGCTCAACACACACAGTCTAAACGATTTTATTGGAAATACCAACCACTTTTTCTCTAAATTTAAACGCCTATTTGTGCTTTTAAAAGTCTTTGCCTGCAACGCTTGCGGGATGCACTTTGTTTTCCCCATCCGCCATTTCGGCGTATTCGAAGCCTTGTTTCATCCCGGCGGCACCGGTTTCGCCGTTGATGTTCATGGCGATGAAGCCGAGTTGAAAGTCCGGGTTGGGCTGGTTGCGTTCCACCACGCGTTTGATGAGTTTTTCGCAGGCGGTTTGGGGCGAATCTCCCTGGCGCATGAATTCGACGATGGCGAAGGCGGCACAGACTTCGATGGCGCGTTCGCCCACTCCCGTGCCGGTGGCGGCACCGACGGTTTTATCCAAATACAAACCCGCGCCGATCATGGGTGAATCACCTACCCGGCCGGGCCATTTCATACCGAGGCCGCTGGTGGTGCAGCATACCGCCATGTCATCCTGTTGATCCAGCGCGATGATGCCGATGGTGTCGTGCCCATCCTCTCGCCGTTCTTGCAGTTGCTTGGCGTACCATTGCAGACTGTTGGGGGTGTGGAGGGTTTCTTCCTTGAATCCGTGTTTGAGGGCGAAGGTTTTTGCTCCATCCCCCATCAGGTAAATGTGTTTGTTTTCTTCCAGGATTTTACGCGCGACGGATGACGGGTTTTTGATGTTCTCCAATGCTCCAACGGCACCCATGTGGCCGGTTTTGCCGTCAATCATGGCGGCATCCAGCTGAACAACGCCGTCTTCATTGGGAAAACCGCCAAAGCCGACGCTGGTGTTTGTAGGATCATTCTCGGTCACGCGGGCGGCCACTTCCACGGCATCCAGCGCGTTGCCGTCGGTGGTCATCACCTTCCAACCGGCATCGTTTGCTTTTAATCCAAAATTCCAAGTCGAAATAATGACAGGGGCACGTTTTGGCATAATCAAAACCTTTATGAACAGAATTTAAACATCCATATGCCGTTTTTATTTTGGATTGTAGAGTAAGCGCGGCGACAAGCCTCAACGAAAGAAAGACACAGCAGTATTCTTTGTGAACAATCCGAAATAAAGATGGTATAAGAACAAAATACTTGAATTTTGTTATTTGTAAAAGAGCAACTCTTACTATTTGTACTTTGTTTGTACTGTTTACAATTTATTAGATTTATGCTTAGGTGTACCGAAACTATATTTCTATTTTGGAGGAAAGTATATGAGACGTGTAGGTGTATTAACCAGTATTTTTGTAGCGGGATTGTTGTTTGGATCGCCGGCCCAAAGTGAAATGATCTTTGAAGATGATTTTATGGGAGACAATGCGGACGGGTTTGACGCCCTCAATTGGCAGTGGTGGCTGGATTTAAATACCTTTGTCACCGAAGCCGATGATGTCCCGGAAAATGGCCCCGGTGTGTTGGCGCTGGGTGGAGACACAGGCGGCACTTCGCACATCGGTTTGGAAGTGGAAGAGATCAAGCAACTCTCCGATTACCGGGTAACCGTTCTTTGGACGGACCGCCTGGTAGATGGGGAAGCCAATGACGCGGATTTTCATGTGGGGATTCGCTGCCAAGAATATGATCCCGAAACAGATTTTCCCGCAAGTTGCTATGAAGTAGAAGTTGACGGCGATGACAACGATTCCGCGAATGAAGTGCCGGAAGACGGCCCCACTTCATACCATCTCTTTATTCGGGGTGGAGCCGCCGCGGTGGATAACGACGGGAACGCGTTGGATCATGCTCCCCGTAGTGAAGTTCCACGCCCGGTTGCCAACGTGTGGTACTGGACCGTATTGGAAGCGGAGGGATTTACCCTACGTTCCAAGCATTGGACGGTCGGGGATCCGGAACCGGATTGGATATTGGAAGCGGAAGATAAGGATCAGCAATTCCCGCAAGGGGGCATTCGAATCGGTGTTTGGTCCGGTGCGGCGCACGTTGCGTATGTCCGGGTGGATACCATCGAGGGCAGTGATGTTTCTGAGTGGTCACTGCACTAAGATGGTCATGGTGGGCTACGCTTCGCTTTGAGCCCACCCTACGGTTTTTAGAAACAACAGGGAAAGAGGGGATACGATCATCCCCTCTTTTTTATGGCTTACGCAACACAAAATACAATCAATCCAGCTGCCAAGACATAATAAATCATCGGCCGGATGGTGATTCGTATCAACTCGCCTTCGCGCCCGAAGAGGCCGACCACCGCGGCCGCCGCGACCACGTTGTGCACGCAAATCATATTTCCGGCGGCCCCGCCGACCGCTTGCGCGGCAACAATCCATTCGCTGGATAGGCCTAAGTTCTGCGCCACTCCCCATTGAAACAGCGAAAAGGTCATGTTGCTGATGGTGTTGCTTCCGGCAATAAACGCGCCCATTGCGCCGATTATTGGAGAGAAAAATGGCCAGGCCTGCCCGGCAATTTGCGAGGCCGCCTCGGCAACAATCAGCGGCATCGAGTCATACTCATTCACATTGAAGCCGCTGTTGATAAACACCCGCACCATCGGGACGGCCACGATCAACGCGGAACCCGCTTTGATCACCACCATAAACGATTCTTTGGCCGCGTGGCCGTATTTGCTGAACGCGGAGCCCAGGTTTTTGAAGGGATTGAGTAAAATAAACAGTGCAAAAACAGATGCCGCCATAAATACGGCGAAGGGTAAATATAGCGGTTGGGATTTCACATCGATTTCCGTGCCGAACAGATCCGGAAAGGCAATCGTCAGCATATCGGAACGCAAGAGCCCTTTTACGCCTAAAAACTCCAAGCGGGTGATGACCAAAAGCAGCGCGACGACAATATAACAGGCCCAGGCTTTCCAAGCGGCGGGGTGTTTGCTCTGATCCAGTTCTTCATGTTCAAGTTCCAATTCACCCCACCAGCTTTGCGGTTGGTCTTCGCGCTTGGGGAAATCCCATATTGTTTTCGGAGTCAAAATGTTGTGGCTGGCGCAATACACCACGACCGCCAGCGCGAACAAACTTGCCAGGACGGAAGGGAATTCCGGCCCCAAAGTGTTCGCGACAATAATATAGGGGATGGTAAAGCACAGCCCGCCCAGCAACGCGAAGGGATAAGCTTGTAAGCCTTCTTTCCACGATTGGTTTTTGCCGTAAAAGCGGGTCAGGATAGCACAGACGATGAGGGGAATCAGTGAGCCGATTATTCCATGCAGGATGCCCACACGGGCGCCGACCGCAAAAATATATTCTTCGATCGTGATCCCTTCGGTTTGCAGAAATTCAAAGAAATTGTCGGCAACCAAACCGCCTTGCACGCCCACCAATATTGGCGTTCCCGTGGCCCCGAATGAGACGGGAGTGCTTTGAATGATCAACGCGGAAGTTGCCGCCGCCATCGGGGGGAATCCTACCGCCAACAAAATCGGCCCTGCAACCGCGGCGGGGGTGCCGAAGCCTGCCACGCCTTCGATAAACGCGCCAAACAGCCAGGCGATAATAATCACCTGCACGCGCCGGTCTGGATTGATCTCTTTAAATTTTTCCCGAATGGAATGGATAGCCCCGCTGACTTTCAGCAGTTCCAGCATCAACAGCGCGCCGAAGATAATCAGCAGTATGTCAATCGCGATCACCAAGCCCTGCACCGTGGAGGCGGCAACCGTATGAAACTGCACCCCCCAAACCAGCATCGCCAGCGCGACCGTGATCAAATAGGCCACAATCATCGAATCACGCGCCGACCAGCGCAGCCCCACCAGCAATACACACACCGTTAAAATCGGCAGGGTTGAAATCCCCGCTAAAACCCAAAGATCCATAACATACCTCCCTCTATACTCTTAAAGAGACAAAGTACGAAAATACCATATTTTTTTGGAATCGTGAATTCTTCGGCAAGAAGGGAAGAAAAACAAAGGTTAGTCATCTTTTGATTTAATTTGTTTTGATTTGTCTTTTTGAAATTCTTTGTGAGTTTTCTTTAGGTCTGATTTCACTTTTTTTATATCTTGCTTAACGGGTAAATCTTCCGGTTTAGTACCACTTAATTGTTTCATTGTGTTTCGAACTGTTCTACCTACATTGTATGCGGTATTTTCT
The DNA here is from genome assembly GCA_964449065.1 of uncultured bacterium. Lineage (GTDB taxonomy): Bacteria > Hinthialibacterota > Hinthialibacteria > Hinthialibacterales > Hinthialibacteraceae > CAYVAZ01. Next base: position 826 of record CAYVAZ010000209.1, on the reverse strand, counting down.
AAAGATTTTTGCCCTCTTAAGGATTCTTTTTTGATTTTTTCTTCAGTTTGTGTTATTCGGAAAAGATTTGCTGCTAATTCCGTTTTTCCCATAAAATCCAAAGGTGTTCTTTTATCAGGAATGCCCTTAACTTTCTTTAACTTTCTCAGACTCATATTATAGAGTCCCATATACCCATTGTCTTTAAACATGCCATAATGCTGAACACCTGCTTGTTTTGCCGTACTGCTTAGCGTTTTTTCATGCTCAGATATTTCATCCCGAACAAGAACCCTTTCAATATCCTCTGATTCTTTAATATACCGCTGAACCGCATCTGCTAATGTGGCGAAATATGCTTGTGCTTTCGCTACTTTTGTTTTTGAAACATCACCATTCATTACGGTTAAATAACAGGCAAATTTTGATAATTTGTAGTCTTCATGCGTTTTTCCATCAATTTCCCTTGAATCTTGTATAAAATTATCCATTATACTTATATTGAGCGTTGCGCAACTGGCCATCGCTTTGTTGATCGCTTTTTTAAAACTATCGTATGATTGATATCCTAGCATTTTCATTAAATCCCTAGCGTACCAATATCGATATCCATTCTCGTGTCCAAAATCCTCAAACGATTCTTGTTCATCATTGAAATGGAATAAATCTTGAGTTGGAAAAATATCAGCCATGATTCCCACCTATTTTTTATCGTTCATTATAAACCAACTTATTTGATTCAGTAAGACAAAATCTTTAAATCAACTTATAGTTGATTTAGGCAATTCTTCGATATACTCATTAAGACTCTGTTATTTTATGGGAGGCAAACCGTGAAACAGTACAT
>CAYVAZ010000208.1:0-8936 GCA_964449065.1 uncultured bacterium | reverse complement strand
CCCCCCCTATCCCCCCTTAATAAGGGGGGATAACAACGACAGTCTCTTCGTTGCGTAACATCAGATAATAAGGTGAAACTCTATGAAGCAAATAGGACTCCTATTTTACGCTGTAATGATTTCGGTAATGATAACGATCGGTCATGCTGTACCGGATGACCCGCTCATTGTGTTTATCGAAGACCTTTCGTTTCTCGAAGGAGAATGGGAAGGTCAGTTGGAATATTTGGATTATCGGGATGATGGAACCAAAGTCAAACTGCAAGCGAACCTTCTCATTACCAAAAAAACCGACCCGGAAGATTACAAGCAATTTTTGCATATCCAGTCTACCTTCAAGGAGCCAAACGGTTCAAAAATGAATGGTGAAGGAGAAATAAAAATCATAGACGGCACGAAAGTCTTGTTTGAAGGCGAATGGCTGGTATCGGAAAAACAAATCAACAAAGAAAAACAATCCTACAAAGTAGTCTTGCGCGGTGAGGGCAAAGACAATGGCATCCTCTCGGATATGCGCAAAACGATTATCAGAAACAAAGATAAATTAACCGTAACCAAAGAAGTACGCCGCAAGAATACCGAAGCTTGGTTCGTACGCAATCAATATTCCCTTCAACGGCAAAAATAAGACGGCTTTGAAATACTGACTTTCGTTTATGCTCCACGTACCGGAATAATCAAGGGAAAAATCTATTGGGAAAACTCTATATTAATTTCCCATTAAATTGATGGAAACCACTTGATCTTTTCATTAACCGTATTATCTTTATAAAAAAGGTAATACTGGACGGTTGCTTTGAAATCCGCATTCACTTTGATTGAGTTGTTGATCGTCGTGGCAATCATAGGGATTCTGGCCGCCATTGCGGTTCCTAATTTTATGCAAGCCAACATCCGCGCGATGGTGGCGCGTACCCAGGCGGATATGAAAAACTGTGCAACCGCCATTGAGCAATATGCGCTGGATTACGGCAGTTACCCGTATTACAACCATCCGCTGGATGAGATCAGCGCCTTAAGCGGGGCAACGGTTACCTATCTTCCGGTAAGTATGACAACCCCCATTGCCTATTTGTCTCAGATACCGGTAGATCCGTTTCCGCCCAAAGTGTTAGAAGGCAGTGGAGGGGAAACAAAGCCAAAGCCGTATAAGTATGTGCATGGGTATGACCAAGAATACAAACAGCAACTGTTCAGCGGGGCGCATATTTTTGTGCATTATCAAAACCATTCCGGCAAGCAGGGGCGCCTGCTTTGGCAGTTATGGTCAATGGGGCCGGACCGGGTGGCATCCCACACCGGATTGCCCTATCACACGTCGAATGGATTGCTGAGCGCGGGTGATATTTCCCGCTTTGGGCCATAATCAATTGTGAGTAATCGGATGAACAAAAAAGGTATTGTCAAAACACTAGTGTTACTCATGCTGCTGCCGGCAGCGGTTTCCAGCCATCCAATTTGGAAGCAGCGTAACCATACCGGCCCTTGGACAGTGGTTCTCTATCATTTTGATGAAGAAGACGTACAGCCGGGCAACTTGTTGCGCACCGAAACCGGTGTGGAAGATTTGCACTTGTTCATTCGCGAGACCGGTGGAGACGGCTTGCTTTCCACCGTGGATGTTCCGCGTGAAGTGCTTTTGCGCTCGTTATTATCGAGCTCCCCGCAATCGTTAATTGCGGAAGGGGAAGTGGCGCACCCCACACAAGAAATGTCAATCGAATTGTGGCTGCGTTTTGCTGAGTTCAACGTGGATGTGCAATTTGGCTTTTTAAACGGCGTTTCACTGCGTATGAGGATTGGAGAAGCGGGTGACCGTTTTCAATTAATTGGGGCAAATACAATGAATTTAGAAACCACGGACTACAGCGCGCCCGGATTTATGAGTTTTCCACCGGTCAACGATTGGCATCATTACGGGGTAACCATCACGGCACCCAATATCGAAACGCTGCCAAACGGAAATTTGCGCTATGGTGATGGAAGCATCGCGAAATTTTTCTTTGATTCTCATATTGTGGGATTTCAAGGCAATCAAACATTAGACCTCAGCGGATTGGAGTTTTCACCCAACGCCCAGCCCGCAATCATTATCCGTACCGGAACGTTTTTGTTTGACGAATTTATGATCAGCAGCGTCGATTGGAGTGTACCCACCGGACACGGCGGTACAGGCCATAGCGGCACTCGGCTGGAACATGGTTTTGAAGACGGCAGAGCCCCCGCAGCACTACACAATTGGCAGTTGTTTTAGAGTTATTACCCAAAATTTAGCCGTTTTGGGTAGCATCGGATTCCAGCCGGTGTGTGAAAAAGTGAATCGCAATTAAAAGACAGTATTAGCAAAAGCGATAAACCGAAAAGTATATTTGGGAGGGCGAGGCTCCCGCCGGGCCGGAAGTATAGTTATCAGTCAATCAGAACATACTTTTTTAAATCGGTATAGCCAAGTCTTTATCCGCAAAAATTAGCGTGCTTTCGCGGTTCATAAAATGAATAACCTTAGGCATTAAATATTCCATTGGCATAAACAAAACAAACATAGGAGGCAGGTCATGAAAAAATTTTTGTTGTATGGTATTACGATTTTAGGATTCTTCACAAACACATCGAGTGCACACTTTCCCGTGTTTATATCCGATTCCCCTTTTGTTCCGGTAGGCGGCGAGCTTAATGTTGGAATCGACTTGTTTTTTGTCTCTGCGCATCCGTTTGAACAAGAATACACACCCACCAACATGCCGGAACAAGTGATTGCCGTAAAACCTGATGGAACGAGAGAGGATATTACCGGGAATTTAACCCGAGATGTTTTTGTGGTAGACGGTCAGGAAAATGAAGTGTGGTCTCTTCGTTTCACGCCGGATACACGCGGCGATACAATATTGGCTGTCGATTCAAATCCGGAAATTGGTTTTAATAATAGTCTTCATCAAGAATATATTAAATTGGTCGTTCATACAGAAGAATCCGGGGGATGGGATAACCGCACGGGACAACCGCTTGAAATCGTACCGCTAACACGCCCCTATGGATTAGAAGAGGGGTTTGTGTTTACCGGACAACTGTTGATGGGGGATGAGCCGGTTCCCAATGCGGTTGTACAGATCGAAGAATTTTTAGAACGGATTCCCAATCCTGAATTGCTGCCACCGGAACCGTTTATTACCCGGGAAGTAAAAACTGACCCCAACGGGGTATTCACGCATACCCTACCAAGAGCTGCCTGGTGGATCTTCGCGGTAGAAGTAGAAGACGCCGGTGAAGTGGTACGGAATGGTGTCACCTATAACCTGAATGCGCTTGCTGCATTTTGGCTAAAAGTTGATAAACCGGTAGAGATTCAATTTGGCATTCCCAGCGGTATTCGCAATTGGAATGACCCAACTCCATAATGGATTCGTCGGAAGCGTGGGAGAATCGATACTACCAGCGAATCGATTCTCCCCTTGAGTGGCAAGCGTGGATTGAATGAACCTGATAAGAATACACGTTGATTATATTTATATTACGGTTTCACGGCCAATATCCGTATCCGCCGGTAATCCATAAACCACTGGTTGTCTTTGTATAGTAGCGGACGCAACTCGGTTTCCGCTTCGCGTAATACGTGCTCTTTTTCATCGGCGGTGAGATTTTGCAGCAGATCGTCCGTGAATTGCTCAAACCAATTCCGCAGCCCATTCTCCCCGCCCTCAAGCGGAGTAGGACGGTCAAACAAAAACGCCTGCCGAACTTCAAGTCCGTGTTGTTCAAGCAGTGGGGTATATTCACCAATCGACGGGAAAAACTTATTCTGTCTGGCAGTGAGCCCCGGTTTGTTCATCAGGTTGATGGCATTTTCTAACGCGGTATGCGCGGTGTTGATGTTATACTTCCCGCCAAACTCAACCGCCATTCGCCCTCCCGGCTTTAGCGCATTCGCTATCCGCTCAACCACCGCTTCCGGTGGGCGAATCCAATGCAGTACCGCGTTTGAGAATACCGCGTCAAATGGAATGCCCAAATCAAATGAACGCGCATCATTAGCCCGAAAATCCAATGCCGGATAGTTTTGCTTGGCTTCCGCAATCATATTTTCCGATGCATCAATTCCAACAACATGCGCCCCGGATTGGGCAATTTTATTTGTCAGCTGCCCGGTGCCGCACCCCAAATCCAGAATGGTTTCTCCCTGATGAGGATTGAGCAACTGAATTACATCTTTGCCGTATTCATAAACAAAGTTATGCGAGGTTTGATACAAATTCGTATTCCAAGAATAGTGATCCATTGAGATAATTGTCCTAAAGTAGTTGTCAAATTATGCGGCCTTTGGGAGGGCGAGGCTCCCGCCGGACCGGAAGTCCTGTTCAATGGAATCAAAACGCATTGCTGATATTCTTCATAGTTGCTTTTGAGAGGAAGTGTAGTTTGATAAACGTCAGATGAGGCTGTTATTTGTATAGTTCTTTTTCCCATTCAAATTGTTTCCGCAAACCCTCTTCGAGAGTGGTGGATGGTTTGTAGTCTAAAAGGGTATGGGCTTTTGAGGTATCGGCCCAGGTATCGTTTACATCGCCCTTGGTTTTTTCAGTAAAAACTGTGTTGGGTTTCATCCCGGAAATAACTTCAAGAGTGCTCAGCACTTCAAGCAGGGATACGCGGCTTCCTCCGCCGATGTTGAAGCGTTCCCCCGCAACCGGTTTTTTTGCGGCGTTCAAATTGGCCTGCACGATATCTCCCACATACGTGAAATCGCGGGTTTGTTTGCCGTCGCCAAAGATGTGAATGGGCTCGTTTTGCAAGAGCGCTTTAATCAAGATATGGAAGAACATATCAGGACGCTGCCGGGGACCGTACACGGTAAAATACCGGAGCGAGACAACTGGAATCCCATAATTGGCGAAGTACAAATGGCTGAGATGTTCCGCGGCCAGTTTGGTCATGCCGTAGGGAGAGTAAGGGTTCGGCAGTGTAGTTTCGCGCATCGGCAAATCGGTGGTGTTGCCATAGATAGATGAAGATGAGGAATAAACAACACGGGCGTTTGATCCGGTCTCACGGACGGTTTCAAGCAAACGTTGGGTCGCGAGGATGTTGTTGTTGACGTATTCATCAAAGTGGCTGCCCCAACTGGCGCGGACACCGGGCTGGCCGGCGGTATGAAAAATGCAATCGATCCCATCCAGAATGGAAGAAATATCAACCGTAAGCAAATCGCCATCAATAAACCGAAAGTTGGGATGTGCCGTCAATTTTTGCAGATTCTTTTGTTTCAATTCGACCGGATAGTAATCCGTAAACGAATCGTTTCCAATCACGGCATGGTTTTGAGACAAGAGTGTTTCGCATATATGACTGCCGATAAAGCCTGCACAGCCGGTAATCCAATATGACATCTACTGGCCTTTCTTAACACGATATTCAAAAACGGTACATTAAACACCGGTCTGATGTGTTCTTTAAGGAGAAAGAAAGACTTGCATGAAAATTTAATCTAGTATAATTTTACATTCGGATTAAGATATCCACTATGCTTTTTGTATGAATTCGAATTTTTAATAGACAGGGTAACACTATGTACAATCGTTCCACTCAAGATGCCATCTCCGCGATCAGCTATCTCGCTGAAATTTATGATGGAGGAGACACAACCTGCTCCTCGGCGGAAATCGCTGAAAAGCGCAATCTTCCAAAACCGTTTGTGGCCAAGTTGTTGACCTACTTATCGCAGGCACGGTTGGTAACCGGCAGTCGTGGTCCGGGTGGCGGGTATACGCTCGCCAAACCGCCGAAAGAGATCAGTTTTAAGGATGTCGCCAAAATTTTTGAGCGCGAAGACGATGAACTTTCATGCCCGTACGGACGCGGCCAATGCGGCAAAGGTGAAAACTGTCCGGTGCACGATCAGCTGGAAGCGATCCGAAACAGCATCCAGAACTTCTTGGCCAAAACCCGGTTTGATACCTTTCAAAAGAAAAAGAAAGCCGCGAAAAAATAAGCAAATTCTCCTTACGTTGGATATCTCTCCCAAATGATTTGGGGGAGACAACGGCATCGGCAGGCTGGAAGGCTGCACTACAAGAATAGACTTTTTAATCATGGATGCCGGTTCGTCAGAAAAAAAGTGCGGTGCCGGAGAGGGGCACCGCTTGCAGTTGGGAGTGTGTGAGTATGAGGGGTTATGCGTTTGCTGTATCGAGTTTGGGTAGTTCCGGGAAATCCAATTCGGTTTCGGCGACGTGGTTGATGTAGTTGGTATAAGTGTTTAAACTAGTAACCGCCACGATTTCAATAATTTCCCCGTCCGAGTATCCCGCGTCGCGGACTTTTTCGAGATCGCCGTCTGTGACGAAACCTTTTTTCTCAACGATTGCACGGGTGAATTCCAACGCGGCTGCGTCTTTGCTGTCCGGGGCAGTTCCTTTGCGCGCATCGATGAGTTCATCTTGGTTTAAGCCTTTCATTTTACCGACAGCGCTGTGGGCGGCGGCGCAGTAATCGCAGCCGTTGATTTCCGCTACCGTTAGCGCGATTTGCTCGCGCAATTTATCGGACAGAGATGTGTTTGCCAATGCTCCGCTGAAGTTTAAATAGCCTTCCAACGCCGCGGGTGAGGTGGCCATGTGTGTAAGGATGTTCGGTATTTTACCGGCTTTTTTCTTAACGCCTTCGAGAAGCTCTTTGGTTTTTCCTTCGGCTGTGTCTAAAGTAAATTGCTTGATTCTTGGCATGATCTTTCTCCGTTTCATTTGATTTTGTTCATTACTTTCATTCATCTATATAGTTAAAAACGTGCCAATTTTGGTGGTGTTTAAAAGTTATTGATATTATTGTGGTTAGATTATAATCAGATTTATATTGCGCCCACGAAAAATCGTGTTTTTCGAAATATCGTTGCACAATAATCAAATTTTCGTTATACTGAAAACATGGTTACTGTATCCGATACAAAGTTCGAAGTGGATTTCTTTAAATCGCTGCTGCTGGAAATGGCGGAAGAGCGGTCAATCAATTCGCTGTTATCACTGATCGTGAACCGCTTTGCTTCTCTTCCTTTCGTGGCGCTGGCGCGTATTTGGCTAATCCAACCCGGTGATCAATGCCGGATATGCAATTTTCGTGATGAATGCCGGCAGTACACCAACTGCCTGCATCTAACCGCCAGTGCGGGGAACCCTAATCATTCGGATGAAGATTGGTCGCGACTGGATGGGGATTCCCGGCGTTTTCCGTTGGGGGTGCGCAAAGTAGGAAAAATCGCGTCCAGTGGGGAATGTGTTGAAATTAACAATGTCCGGACGGACCATACGTGGATTACGAATCCGGATTGGGTGGAGAGTGAGGGTATAAAAAGTTTATGCGGGCAACCCTTAATCCATAAAGGCGATGTGATTGGCGTGTTGGTGGTGTTCACCCGTATCCAACCCACCAGCGAGTGCAGCTCGTGGCTGCGCATGGTGGCAGATCATGCCGCGGCGGCGGTGACCAACGTTCGCGCGTTCGAAGAGATTGACCGGCTGAGCCATCAACTTGAATTGGAGAACACCTTTCTGCGCGAAGAAGTGCTGGAACATGCCTACAGCGGTGAAATCATCGGGCACAGCCAGGCGATGCGGAATGTGATTGAAAAGATTGACTTGGTTGCGCCGACGGATGCCAATGTTTTGATCTTGGGTGAATCCGGCACCGGGAAAGAATTGGCGGCACGTGAGATCCATAAACGCAGCAGCAGAGCAGAGAAGCCGCTGATTAAGGTCAACTGCGCTTCCATCCCCAAAGAATTGTATGAGAGTGAATTCTTTGGTCACATCAAAGGGGCGTTTACCGGGGCGGTGCGAGACCGTATGGGGCGCTTTCAGGCTGCCGACGGGGGAACGCTGTTTTTGGATGAGGTCGGAGAAATACCGCTTGAATTGCAAGGCAAGCTGTTGCGTGTGTTGCAAGAAGGCACCTACGAGCGGGTGGGGGAAGAAAAAACCCGCCGTGTGGATGTTCGCATTATTGCCGCGACCAACCGCAGTTTGAAGAAAGAGGTGGAAGACGGGCGCTTTCGCAGCGACTTGTTTTATCGGCTCAATGTGTTCCCGGTGGAGATACCCCCGCTGCGTGAGCGGATTGAAGACGTGCCCCCGCTGGCGATGCACTTTTTGCAATTGGAAGCCAAAAAACTGGGCTGCACCAAACCGCAACTGACCGAAGCGGGGCTAATGCTCATGCAGGAATACACCTGGCCCGGAAATATCCGCGAGTTGCAAAATGTGATTCAGCGGGCGGTGATTACCTCACGCTGCGGCCCGCTGCGCATCGATTTGCCCAATGAAAGCCCGTTGATCCCGAATGCCCCCTCTTTGCCCGAACCACCGAAGGCCATTGATGAAACCAAAATCTACACCGAGCAGGAAATGCAGGAAATGGAGAAACGTAACATGGAGCGTGCCCTTGAAGCCTGCGGCGGGAAAGTATACGGCCATGGCGGCGCGGCCGAGTTGCTGGGGATTAAGCCGACGACGCTGCTGTCACGGATGAAGAAGTTGGGGATTGGGAAAGAATAGTGATGAGTGATGAGTGAACAGTTGATTTCCATTGACAAATCCTTCTTGAGTATGATAATTTTATGGCGATAACACAATATAAACGTATTTTATGTTGATTATCCGCAAATATTTTGATTATTTGTAATATCTCAATGATATGAAGTGCATTTTTAAAAAATCGAATAGATGTTCTCGTTCCTCCCCAATGCAATGGGGGAGGCTAGGTGGGGGTTAAACGCTCTGTGCTTCAAGCTCTCCCCTAACCTCTCCCATCTTTGGGAGGTGGAATTTCTCTTCAAGCGGTTGACTTCTTACGATTAATTTATGATTGGTGTGCATAATGCTGGTAGAATTTTCGGTTAAAAACTTTAAATCGTTCAAAGAACGCCAGACGTTGAGTATGGTGGCGGCGAAGTC
>CAYVAZ010000207.1:0-8992 GCA_964449065.1 uncultured bacterium | reverse complement strand
AAGATAAGAGATGAGGGCGATGAGAGCGATTGCTCCCTATGACGCAGTAGCGTAAATAGAGGTATATTCCTCTTGAACCCTCACCCCGTCCCTTTCCCGGTGGACGAGGGCGATAGATTCAGCGATCAATTAGAAAAACGGGTATATCATAATGTAGTGCGTAACATGAGTTAATAACTCTAATAATATTGTTGATAGTCAATGCAATTTTGAAATGGCTTTCACTCGCATTGCTATTTTTCATGATTGCATATTCATCTAAGCACTAAACCGAAAGTGCATCACATCGCCTTCCTGGACGATGTAGTCTTTGCCTTCGACGCGCATTTTGCCGGCGGCTTTGGCGCCGGCTTCGCCTTGGCATTCCACATAATCATCATACGAGATCACCTCAGCGCGGATAAAGCCTTTTTCAAAGTCGTTGTGAATGACCCCGGCGGCTTTGGGGGCGGTCCAGCCTTCTTGTATGGTCCAAGAGCGGACTTCTTTTTCTCCCGCGGTGAAGTAGTTGCACAATCCCAATGCTTTGTAGCCTTGGTGAATGACTTTATGGAGCCCGTCTTCTTCCACGCTCATGCTCTCTAAAAACTCTTGGCGTTCTTCGTCGCTCATGCCCGCCATTTCTTCTTCAAACTTGGCGCAGAGTTTGATGACGATCGAACCTTGCGAGTCGGCATACTCTTTTACTTCCCGCACATATTGGTTGTCTTCGCCCAGGCCGTCTTCATCGACATTGGCGACGAAGATGACGGTTTTGCCGGTTAAAAAGCGCATCTCTTTGTTGAGGTCGATGTAATGGTCATCGTCCTTCTCTTTGAAGGACAGGGCGGGTTCTCCGGCCTCGAAGTGCTGTTGCAGTTTTAGGGCGATATCGAGCTGCGGTTGGAGTTTTTTGTCGCCTTTGACATTCTTTTCCAGCCGTTGAATTTTCTTTTCGAGCCCCTGCATATCGGCGAGAATAAGTTCGGTGTTGATGACTTCGATGTCGTTCTTGGGTTCGGGGTGCGCGTTGACGTGGACGACGTTTTCATCATCAAAGCAGCGCACGATGTGGACGATGGCGGCGGTTTCACGGATATTGCCCAAAAACTGGTTGCCCAGGCCTTCGCCCTTGCTGGCGCCTTTGACCAGCCCGGCGATATCAACAAATTCAACCGTGGCGGGGATAACGGTGTTGGTTTTGGCGATTTTTTTGAGCACGGGCAGGCGGTCATCGGGCACCGGAACGATGGCTTTGTTGGGTTCAATGGTGCAGAAGGGGTAGTTCGCCGCTTCGGCGTTCTGCTGCTTTGTAAGTGCGTTAAAGGTTGTGCTTTTGCCCACATTGGGCAGGCCGACAATGCCGATGCTCAGCGCCATGATTCGCTCCTAATTCTTTATCGTAAAACGGGATAGTGTATCTTCGGGATAAGATATGTAAAACGGTTGTGTATCTATCAAGTGAGCTGTCGGATACAGAAGATAAGTAATGACAAGTCATTGCTCCATAAGTTAAAAACATAAGTTTTATAATTTTGAACCAAGCGGACCAATCCTACGCTTATTCTTAATTACCATGACTTTTTTTGTAAATAATTATTGCAAAAACCGTATCAACACCGATTTTTTGTTGACAGTTTTTCCGGTCATTACTATCTTTCGAATGTTTACTATCATAAGTAAGGAATATTATAAAACACGGGAGAGTATCATGAAGGCAAACGTTTTTAGCACCCTAACCGCAGTATTGACAGCAATTTTTATCGTATTTTCACACGCTTCTTACAGTCAAGAAGTTACATTTTCCAGTGATAACCCTGACTTTATTGTTTTATGGGGGACCGTTCGGGATTTTACCGATGATCATCCTGATTTTGAACGTTCTGTTACACCGGAAGAACGCGGGTTGAATCCTGGAATGGTGCTGCCGGAGCTGGATGCCGACGGCAAGCCCGCGATTGATCCCAACGCGGAATTGAAATCGATTGAGAGTCCGCAAAGCTTTTCGCAGTGGTACCGTGATGTCAAAGGTGTGAATATGGCGGAACCCTTCGAAATCATTATGGAACGGGAGCCGGGCGCGGAAAATGAGCCTCCGGTTTATACCTTTGAGAACGATTTATTCTTCCCAATCGATGGGCTTCTCTTCGGCAACCAAGAACGGGTTCACAACTATCACTTTACCTATGAATTGAACACCGAGTTCACCTATGTTGTCCCGCAGGATTTAACCTTTATCAGCGATGACGATTTATTCGTGTTTGTTGACGGAAAACTGGCCGCCGATTTGGGCGGCATTCATGCCAACGAAGAAATTACCATCAACACCGGAGATTTGGGATTGGAAGTGGGTGAAACCTATTCGCTGGATATCTTTTTTGCCGAACGCCATACTTCTGAATCTTTTCTGCGTATTCAAACCGGCATCATTTTGCAGAACGTGCAGCCGGTCGTTAAGCCCGCTTCTGTTCGCCATTTCTCCCAAAACTTTTTTATCGCGAACGACAGCATCGATACCGGGATTGAGGTGATTAATTCCGGTGACGCCGCGCAAGCATGGACCGTAACGGAACAATTGCCGCAAGGATGGAACGCAACAAACATCAGCCATGACGGGTTATTCGAAAATGGATCAATCTCCTGGAATATCGAAGCGGCCACCGGCACCACGGTATTGGAATATACCGCGCAAGCCCCCGCGATTCCACTGCGCGACCCGGAATGGGTTGGATCAGTTGAAGATGTAGAAATCAGCGGCGACAGCAAACTGAATTTGGTCTTTCCTGGAGTGGGCATGTTTAGCGGCCACATGGATATCGGCGAACCCGGCGCGGCCGGCGGAGCCTTTCAGGTTGGCAACGAATACAGTGTGACGGGCAGCGGTCAAGGCGCGGAAGAAACCAACGATCACCTGCATTATTTGTTTCAAGAAGTTGAAGGCGATTTTAAAATGACGATTACCAATCCGCAAATTAAAGCGGATGGCGCCAATCCCACCAAAAGCCCATTCGCACGGATGGGGATCATGGTGCGGAACAATTTGAACCCGGATTCGCAATATGTGTTTGCCAATATTCGTCCCATCGATACGTTGGTCAGCTTGCACTATAGAAAGCAAAAAGGCGCGCGTGCGGTAACGGAATTGGAATTGGCGCCGAGTATCGAGAACAATCCGCTCAATGATCCGACCGTGGGACGCAAAATCTGCTTGCAGCGCATGGATGATGTGTTTGTTGTGATTCAGGTTGACTTTATGGGCAATGAAAAGATCGTGGGAACCGCCCGCGTTCCGATGAATGACGCGGTTTATGTTGGCGTGGCCGTAACATCGGATGAAACCGGGGCGACCGCTGTGGGGACGTTTGAGGATCCCGTGATTGAAAATGATTTAGCCAACAGGGTATACGCGCATGATTTTGAAGAAGCCGTCAGCAACGAGTGGTCAGACGGGACACGCAGTGAAACGCCAAATCAAGGCAATGCGTTTTTGGGTGAATTCAATAACGGCACCGTTTCGCTGAGTTTGGATAACCTCCCTGAGCATGATTATTTGGCGCTGCGTTTTGATTTTTACGCCATCCGCTCATGGGACGGCAACCGGGACACAGAGAATCTTGGCCCGGACGTTTTCAGCATCAATTTGAGTGATCAACCCGCTTTCTATACCACAACATTCAGCAACGATAACGGTTCGTATCAGAACAGTTATGTGGAAGGGGAGTTTTTGCAATCCTATCCGCGACAGTATCCAACGGGTGATTTTAAAGGAACCTTTTTGGCCGTGGAAAACAATACCTTGGGCTATGCCTTTAATGAAGAGCCGATGGATGCGGTGTATTGTGTGAATGCCATCGCCGCGCATGATGGTGAATCCGTAACGATTGATTTTAACGCCGAAGGATTGCAGGGTATCGCGGATGAGAGTTGGGGAATCGATAACATTAAAATATACGCGGTCACCATGCCGGATATGCCCGTACCACCAACGCCAACCGCGACTCCTACACCAACGGTTGTTCCTACGGAAACCCCAACCGAAACACCGACTGAGACGCCAACGGTTATGCCGCCGCCTCACCGGATCGCATTAACCGGTGTGATTCGCGACTTCAAGCAAGAGCATCCGGACTTTGAGAGCTTTACCGGCGGCGGGATTACAGAAGGCATTGTATTGAAGCAATTGAGTGAAGATCGAAAGCCGGTATACAACCCCCGGCAAAATCAAAAGATGGTTTCGGGAGAAGACAGTTTTAACCAATGGTACCGCAGGACACCGGGTGTGAACCGCTCGCAACTGCATACCATAACGCTGGAACGGGTCAACGATCAAACCACAACTATGCCAATGTACCGGTATGACGCGGATATGTTCTTCCCGATTGATGACCAATTGTGGGGCAACGAAGGCAACGCGCATAACTTTCACTTTACATACGAGCTTCATGCCGCCTTTCAATACACACATCCAACCGAGTTAACCGTGTCATCGGATGACGATATGTGGGTGTTCATCAACGGCCAATTGGTGATGGACTTAGGCGGCGCGCATTCGGAACAAGAACTGTCGATCAACATTGGTGATTTGGGATTCAGGCCCAATCAACTCAATATATTGTCTATCTTCTACGCGGAGCGTCATACGAACAATTCGCGTTTTTCCATTACAACGGGATTGCGTTTGACTTCATTCAATGTACCGGATATTACGGTGACACCGGTTCCACCGACAGCGACCGCGACACCGACGGTAACGCCGCGTCCGGCAACACCCAGACCGACCATCCAGCCTACCCCACGTCCGACTCAGCCGCCTTCCGCACAGTTTGCTGTAGGTGGTGGGGAATTCAATGTCGGCACGAACGGCACGGTAGAGGTTCCGGTTTTTGTGCAGAACTTGCCATCAACCAAAGCGATTACGTTTGAACTGCATTATGACAAAGGCAAGATGGATTGGAACAATAAGTTCTCGAAAAACGGAACGATGTTGGAAGCGTGGAACTCTGTGGATGTGGTTGAGTTTACCCGCGGTAAATTGCGGGTGACCGCGGCGGCCTTTAACAAGAATGGCATTGAAGGCAGCGGCACGCTTATTGAACTTGGGTTTCGTATGAAGTCAAACCAGTTTGGCCAATCGACAGAGATTCAACCGAGAAATCTGCGGGATGGATTGCGGAACGCGAAAGCACTGAATATCACAGTGCAGATGGGGATGAAAGGCGATGTAGACCGAAACAACCGTATCACCGCCCGTGACGCGCAGGATGGATTTAATATCGCATCCGGCCGCAAAAAGCCGAGTGATTATCAAGAGTGGGCCGCGGAAGTGAACGGCGACCGCCGTATTACCGCGATGGACGCGCAGCATATCTTTGAAGCATCCTTAGGCCGGGTGGACCTGAATGCGCTTTCATCCCGGCAAAAAACAAACACGTCTTCCGGCGGCATTCGGTTGTATTCAGCCAATCATACGATGACGGTGGGCAGTATGGATGCGGAAACAGGTGATACCGTTACCGTTCCGGTTCATCTCAGAAATACCGAAGAAGTCATCGCGCTGATTTTCGATATGCGGTATGACCCCAACTCACTGGAATTCTTACGCGCTGACTTAGGCGGAACACTTTTAGAGAACTTTGGTGTTGCCGATGGATATGAAACAACAGCGGGCAGCATACGGGTATCGGCGGCGGCGTTTGCCAGCGATCCCGTCATAACATCGGGTGTGTTGATCAATCTAATGTTCCGTGTAAAAGATGCCGCAGCGGGTTCAACCGAATTGGCTATTGTTGCTACCGGAGATGATTTAGCCGATGCCGTAACGGTTGATGGCAGAATTGATATTTCATCCACTGTAAGCAGCGCTCCGATTGATGAAGTGATCATTACGCAAGGCATAGGCGGTAAAAACTTAATCAACATCCGCAACTTTGACCGCGACGCCGGGGCGATTTCCGCGATTCGCAGAGCATTTAACGGGCTGGCCGGACGCTTTTTTGAAGCGGTTGGCGGCGGGGACGGCAGAGCGACGTATACTTCGACCGGTGATTTAGACGGCGATGGTTCACAAGACATGGTGCTTTCGTTCGGGCATATCACGCAGCCCGCGTTGTTTCCGAATATTGTTGTGGTTCGAAATTTGGAAACCGGTAGAGTGGTTGGGCATTCGTTTGAAGCGTTTCCAACCGGGAGCGGCAGCGAAGTGCAGTATAACGGGGGAGAGATTCGTACCGCCATTGGTGATTTTACCGGCAGTGGTGTCCCTCAAATCGCAGCCGCGCAAGGCAGGGGAGGAAAGGGCGTTGTCCGTTTGTTCCAATATACGGGACAGGCAGCGCCGAACGGCTGGCAGGTGGTTGGGCAATTCACTGGTTTGGCTGGTCCCGCAGCCACGGGAAATGCCAATGGCGGTCTTACTTTAGCGGCTGCTGATTTAGACGGTGACGGCAAAGACGAACTGCTGGTTGGACAATCCAACAGCGAAACTTCGTTAACCATCTTTCATACGTTGGATATCAACGCGGACGGCGGCGTGGAAGCGCGGCATCCATACGCCGGGTTTCCGGAACCATACCGCGGCAACGGCGGCATTGAGTTGACTACGGCCGATTTGGACGGTGACGGCAGCTTAGAAATCATCGCGGCCAGCAAAGGCAACAGCCGCGATCACAACAGCGCTCGCGATACCGCCCCACTGAGTTTGATTTCCGTAATGCGAGCGAATGTTTCAAACAACTCCATCACCGGATTCGAACGGGTAGCGGGCGGCATCTTAAATGTATGGAGCGAAGACATTAACCCATCCGGCGCGTTGAGCATTTCCGCAGCTGAGTTGACCGGCGATTCATCCGACGGTACCGAGTTGGTTGTGGGAACCGGATCGTTAGAACGCATTAGTGGGTTTGATGTAGAAGCGGTCTTGTCCGCGCCGGAATCGCGTTTTCGTTTGATTAAACTCAACACCGGCGCGGATGGAAGCATAAGCGGCATTGCAAACGTCTTTGCCGGAAACAAAGGATTGCCCGCGTATGTGGGCGGGTTGAACCCGGATTCAGGAGCGGTATTTCTTTCAGCCACCAATATCAACTGATATATATCCCCAATATCAGTATCCTCGTATATCCTTCCTCACTATCCCCAAAAAAAGGGCGCTTCTTCAGCGTCCTTTTTTAGTGTGTATAAATACGGCAAAGCAATTAAACGTTTTATGATCGCGATTCATTTCAAACATCCATTATTCGATCCATAATGAATCAAACGAGAAAAGAAATCAACTTCATTCGTGAATCGCAAACGCGGTAAATCCTGGATGTGATGACAGGCAAACCGGATGCGCGCAACGTGCCGGTTGAAGAGGTAGATGAAAACCCGGAAAGCGCAGAAGCCGAAGAAATGGAAGCGTAGAGGCTAAAACGATTGTAAAATTTACGCTTTACCTTTAGGGTAAAAAAGGTATTGTTGACACGGTGCAATTCCTCATTATAATTTACCGTAAGGGTAAAGGGCATTTCCAATGCAGATCCAGTTCAAAACCAACAAACTGCGAAAACAATATGAAAATGCAAAAGAAGCCGAAAAGGCTTATGAAAAAAAAGTAGCTCGGAAATATATTGAACGGATCAACATCATTCAGCAAGCACAAAACATCGATGAATTAAAAGCAATTTCAACATTGCGCTGTCATGCCCTCAAGGGGAACCGGAAAGGGCAGTGGGCCATAAATTTGACAGAATTTTACCGGCTCATTTTTACCCTAAAAGGCGGCACAATGGAAATTGTTCGTATCGATGAAATTAGCAAGCATTATGAAGGCAAATAATATGGCACAAAACCAAATCTATCATTCCAATTTAGCCATCCCGCCCGGAGAATTTTTGGAAGAGGTGTTGGAAGACCTTGGAATGAGTAAAGAAGAGTTGGCGCGGCGAATGGGGCGTCCCGCGTCTAAACTCAGTTCCATCTACAAGGGCGAAAAAGCCATCACTCCCGATACGGCGATTCGTCTTGAAAAGGCTGTCGGTGTACCCGCGCATATCTGGACAGGATTAGAAGCCGAATACCGCCTTACATTAGCACGAATGGAAGAAGCGCAGGAACGTTTCAAAGCAGAAACCAGTCTGGTCACCAAGTATTGCTATAGTCAATTGGCCGATTTAGGTGAGGTTGAAAGGAAAACCAAACCGGTCGATAAAGTTCGTGAATTACACAGCTATTTCGGAACCATGTCGCTCACCACAATTCCAACCCTCCGGCGGTATCAGCCTGCGTACCGGTTGGGAAACGCGGGAGAACAATCTCCAGAAGCCTTAGCGGCTTGGATTCGTTTGGGAGAAAGACGCGCGTCTCGAATCGATTGTGTACCGTTCCAAAAAGAACAGTTAGAGAAGTGTGTGGTACAACTGCGAAATCTTACCTTACACCATCCAAAAAAGTCGATTCCTGAACTTGAAAAGCGGTTGGCGGGCTGTGGAGTTGCCTTGGTGTTGTGTCCACATTTTCCCAAGACAAAAGCACATGGCGCTACCTTTCAATTGCGTGATGACAAAATGGTGGTCATGATTACGATTCGGTTCCGTTGGGCTGATATTTTTTGGTTTAGTTTATTTCATGAATTGGGGCATATCCTTTTGCATTCAACAAAAGATGTCATTTTAGAAAATCACAATCACGATCAAAAAGAAGAAGAAGCAGACGAATTTGCCCGAGAGACTTTGATCCCCAATAAACAATACCTCCGCTTTGTTAAAACGCATCAAATTGACTATGACACTATCCAAGAATTTTCCAATCAAATCAAAATCCATCCCGGTATTGTTGTCGGTCGATTGCAGTATGATGAATACATCAAGCGGCAATGGTTCAATGAACTTCGAGAACGGTATCAGTGGGGAAATGAGTAGTCTGTCAACAATGGAATGATGGTTAATAAATTGAAAAACCTGGAACATCGTTTTTCCCCCTTGTTAAGCTAAGGTTGACCCACAACTATTACCAGGGTATTGCTCTGGGTTATGTC
>CAYVAZ010000206.1:0-9065 GCA_964449065.1 uncultured bacterium | reverse complement strand
TATGGTTTATGGTTCTCTTCGCACCCCCTCTGTCCTCCTTACGTCGGACATCTCCTCCAAATGCTTTGGGGGAGACAAAGGCTTTTGCAGGCAAGATGCCTGCACTATCATCAATACTATTTTCCGTTCCGTCATTCATAGTGAACTATTCTATTTTGAAAATGGTATTAGCTGCGCTTCAGCCGCAAATGGAATGAAGATTCTTACTTGTATTCACCATGAAAGCGTAAGGGTTTATTGAAGACACTCTGAGACACAACGCCTCTTTACCGGATTTAGAACGAATTCTGCACAATCAGTAAGCAAAGCATTGGTAAAGAATATTACACTGTTTGTAAATCAAAACGGTCTACTTGGGCAGCGGGCTTTCGGTATGCCGGAAATATAATGCGAAAGCATGTGCCTTTTCCGGGGCGGCTATCCACTTCGATTTTTCCCTCTTGATTGGATACAATTTGATGAACCAGCGATAGCCCCAATCCGGTGCCTTTATCTTTCGAAGTCACAAACGGATCAAACACACGGTCCATGATTTCCTCCGGGATCCCCTCTCCTTCATCCACAATTTCAATCAGCACTTCATGAGTTCGTAACGGGCGGACTTTGATCGTTATGGTGCCACCATCCGGCATGGCGTCTTGCGCGTTCAAAATCAAGTTTAAAAAGGCTTGTTTGCACAATTGCCGGTCTAAATAGAGCATGGGCGTATCCGGCGCGATTTGAAAATGGATATCAAACGCGTCAGATTGTTGTACATACGGCGTGATATCCTTTAACAAATCCTGCGCGTCTACCGGTTCCATATTGGGTGCCGGAGGGCGGGCGAACAGCAAAAAGTCTGAAAGCACCCGCGACAACCGGGTCACTTCATCCATGATAAATTCAGATAGACCCTCTTCTTTGGGATCGTTTCCAAAGCGCTTGTTCAAGATTTCAGCGGAACCACGAATGATTCCCAACGGATTGCGAATTTCATGCGCCAATCCGCCCGCCATACGTCCCAGAGAGACCAGCCGGTCGTGGCGCCGAACTTCCGCTTCCAATTTTCGCAGTGTCGAAAGATCGTGAATGGTGATCACCAACCCGGAAAACTCTCCCTGCTGCAACATGGGAACCGTACTCACTTGCAGCGGAATCGATTCCTGCAAATACTGAGATTCATAGAGCAATTCTTGTTGATAGATACAAATACAGCGTTTTAGTGAATGGGCGATGAGTTGAACAAAGATCGACGATTCCAGCACCTCGGAATACGGTTTGCCTTCGCAACTGTCAATGTGGAGGATTTCCCGGCAGACTTGATTGATCAGCGTAATCTTGCCGTTTCGGTCTACACTCAAGACACCGGTATGAATATTGACCAAAATATTTTGCAAGAAGCGCTGCGTATTTTCCAACTCGCGGTTGCTGATTTCCAGGCGGTTGGTTTGCTGCTGCAATTGATTCAACTGAAGGGTGATTCGATCGGCCAATTGGTTGAATGTGCTGCGCAGTACTTGCTGTTCGGTTGTTCCCTTTACGGCAATCTGGGCGCTGAAATCGCCTTGGGACATCTTGTTTGCGACATCAACCAATTCATACATCGGCTTGGAGATGGATCGCGAAATGAGAACCGCCAACAGGATCATGACCAGGGCAACCATAACCGTGGAGTTCAGAATGGTGCTGCCAACGACATCCCAGGCATTAAAGATTTTGGACCCGATCATAATAATCGCGGATAAATCCCCGTCTTGATTCACAACCGGCTTTAACCACGCTTGAAACGGTTCGCCATCTTTCATCCAGGGGACAGACAAGGAATGCACTTCAATTTCGTTCTTTTGCGTATACAAGGTATTGTAATCGTCGGCGGAAAGAACGTCTTTCAGTAAAAACGGATTGGACCCAATGACTCGGGTATCACCCTGTAAGCGGTTGTTAATGCCCAACCATAATTCATAATTGGTTTCATCATTTGTTTTTCTAACTAACGGGATCGATATCAGCAATCCTCCAATCACTTCCATGTTTTTTGCGTGAAATCCCTTCACAATCCCGTGCATCGCATAGTAATAAATAATACCGTTTTGCTTGTCTTCAATTTTGTGGTTGTTCTCACTCCACTCCCGCATTTTTTCGTAGAGAGAAAGCGGGACAACTTCCAACTGCAATCCCGGGAAGTTATAGTTGGGATTGAGTTTGGACTCGGAATACCGGATTTGAAAAAACAGTTTGTGCTGATCCAAATCATCGGGCGTTTCACTCTTTTTGAAGTTTGCAATAGTCGATGGGTTGTCTTGAATGCTTTCGTTAAACGCCTTCACTGCCGGAAAAAAGATTTTGTCGAGCGTTTTTAAATTTTTGCTATATTCCGCAAACATCTCTTCCCGGGCTTCTTCAATCATTTTGTCGCGGGAATCTTGAAACCACGAATCGATGGAATAATAGTGAAATAGAGAAAGGGGGATCATGGTTAAGAGCACCACCCCCAAAAACGCGGCAATCAATCTGGATTGTAAGCGCTTCATCATTCGTTAATTCCATATCCCCGGAATGAAATGGCCGCACGAAGGACAATTGCCGTCCCGCATTCTGTTGTCAATGACACGAAAGCCTACCCGCTCCACCAAAAGGTCATTGCATTGCGGGCAGTAGGTGCTTTCCCAATCGCCCAAGCGGCCGGGGATGTTCCCCGCATAGACAAACTGTAGGCCTTCTTCTTTGCCGGTTTCGGCGGCGCGCAACAGCGTATTGCTTTTGGTGTTGCCCATGCCGCGCATTTTATAGTCTTCATGAAAGGCTGTCACATGCCACGGAATTTCCGGATGCACCGATGCGATGAATTTTGCCATGTCACGCAATTCACTTAAATCATCGTTTAATCCCGGCACAATCAGCGTGACAATTTCCGTCCAGAATCCCTTTTCTTTCACGAGTTTTATGGTGTCCAAAACAGCCTGCAAGGTGCCACCTAGTTTGCGGTATTCTTTATCCTGAAAGCTTTTCAGATCGATTTTGTACAAATCAGTCCAGGGGCGAATGTATTCAATGACTTCCGGCGTGCCGTTGCCGTTGGAAACATAGGATGTCATTAGACCATTGCGTTTGGCTTCTTGAAACACATCGACTGCCCACTCCGAAGTAATGAGCGGTTCATTGTATGTACTGGTGATGGTAGAAGCCCCCCGGCTGAGCGCCAGTTCAATCAATTCCGGCGAAGTCATTTCTTGAATAGGCCGACCCGCGTTTTGGTCGCGCAGGGTTTGGGATATATCCCAGTTTTGGCAATAGGCGCAATGATAATCGCAGCCCAGCATTCCAAAACTAAAGGCCAACGAGCCGGGGCGAACATGAAAGAACGGCTTTTTCTCGATCGGGTCGCATTGCAGCGCGGCGACATAATTAAAAGGGACTTTAAGTTTTCCGCCTTCATTAAAACGGACTTTGCAAATTCCCGGCCGGCCTTCCGGGATCTTGCACCGGTGTCCACAGGCATAGCATTGGATCAATTTTTTTTGTTCGTTTATTGTATCATACAGTTCGCCTTCAACCGTTTTGCGGTGAAGCGAGTCTTCTGTAGGATGCTGGGTAGAAAATAAAACCATGATACCACCTTTAATTATTCATACACATTATTGTAAGTGAAAATCAAAAAAGATGAACGAATTTTTTACGGAAGGGTGCATGTCACTTCTCTCGCTGGTTATGCGGCTTTATGCGGCTTTATGCGGCTTAACCAATTTCCGATTGGGTTCGCGAAGTCGTGAATATCGAAGCGTATCCCAACGGCGCAAATCCCCCGGAGCCTGCGGCTCCACCCCCTTATGCAAGGGGGTTTTGGAACGGCGCTCTTGCTTGTGATGAGGCAGGTTCCCCCCTTGTTAAGGGAGGCTTGGGGGATCGATAGGCCGTCAGCGCGTTTCAATCCCATTGCATCTCTGGAACAATCTCTTTTTATTGAGAGAGATGACATGCACACCCCTCAAACCTATTTATTGTTCCGATAGAAGATTGGAATAGGCTTCGATGAATTCGTCTTCGTTGAAGTAGGTGACGGCCGCGCGGGCTTTGCTGCCGTCGTAGCTGTTTTCCGCGTAGCCCGCCCAATAGTGGGCTACCGCGATTCGCCCATCCGGGAGTTTGGCGGCGCTGGGATACCCGAAGTCTCCATCAACCGGACGGGTTAACAAAATTTCATGGCCGATATCCCACGTACGGCAATTGTCACGCGAAACAATGGCCCGAACCACTTTTTCTTTCACACTGCGGTCACCAAAAAACAGGACGACCCACCCGTTTTTGAGTTGAATCAAATCGGCAGGGTGCTGCATGGCGTTGGTGATTTTGACCGGGTTCGACCAAGAGATGCCGTGATCATCACTTAACATTACATCGATTTTTTGCGAACCGACTGAACGTGACGCCGCTGCCAACACTCCATTGTCCATTAAAAGCAGAGCGGTTTCGTTATGGCCTCCGGCGATCAATGAAGGATTCATCCAGGTCTCTCCATTGTCAGATGAGCGGATGAGATAGGCATAGTTCTTCAGTTGATCGGAAGTAGCCATTCCTTGCAGCATGGTTTGGGAATAATCGCCATAGACATTCATGATGAGTTGTCCGTCACCCGCATTGATGATCTTTCCGTAAGGAGACGCACCGTCGATGCCAAGCCCTTCGATGGGTTTCGGTTCGCTCCAAGTGGTACCGAAGTCATCCGACCAGGTGAGCATGGTTCGGGTTTGCTTTAATTGAGGTTGATATTGATTATCTTCGTTATAACTTCCTTGTTCATGATACCCTAAAATCAATCGGTTGTTTTCACCAAAACCTGCCGCCGGGTTACGGTCATCCAGTGGACTATTTACTATGGTGATGGGTTGTTCCCATTTTACAAAATTGGGGAAGGAACGGAGTAAAACCAGATACCCGCCAATCCCTAAATGCCCACCCCCGGCACGAATTACCGCATAGAGCCGGTTTTCAAGCTGAAGCAAAACCGGGAAATATCCGCTGCCAGTGCTGATGACTTCATAGGATGAATTTTCCAGTTCAAAGATATCCAACTCTTTACTGGAGACACTTAGGCATATCAATATATTTACAATAAGAATTAAAGAAAAAATAAATCTACTCATTTGTTTAACAGCCATTTCATTTCACCTTTAATAAATCCAAATCGGAAACATTCATAACAAACAATTATACCGCATTTTACATGTTTTTTAAAGGATTCAATTCGATTTATTTATATACTATAGAATATAATATTATATTAATTTTACTCTAAAACCACTCATCTGTTTGCCTGATAATTTTTTACCTGACCAGGTAAACATGGCACGCAAATTACAATAATTACCTATATAAGTAATTAAACATTGCTATTCAATCAAAATCCGCTGGAAGTGAGAGTCAAAATGAGAAAAGAAGCACTAAATGTTATGAGAGTTATGTTGGTGGCGTTCATCATGGTTGTTTTTCAAATGGGCGTGTTGGCTAACTCACCGGTCACGTTAAAAATCGTTGGGAGCGATGGCTCTGAATTGCCTAGTGAAAACTATTTTATAAAGGTTCACGGTATTGAAGGTGAATTTCGTTCTGGAGATCAATTCACACCGGACCGGGTTCCTTTCAACTACAATGCTTATACCAGAACCGGCCGTGTCATTAAAGGGCCAAATGTATCTATTCAGAATGAAGTTACTGAATTGGTGGTTGAGTTCAATGCCATCACGGTTTCGTTGAACACCCATCAAAGTGGGTCTCCGGCAAACCATTTCTTGCGGATTCACAATTATAACGCGGATTTGGAACATGGCGATACGGTCTATTTGCCGAAAGATGTTTCCTTCAACTTCAATGCCTACACCCAAACAGACCGCACCTTGAAGGGGCCGAATGAATCGGGAACCAGCAATGAGAATGCGCTGAGGTATGACTTTGCCGAGTTGACCGCCGAATTGAATACGCACAACAAATATTTACCGGCGGATTACTTCATCCAAATCCACAACTACACTCATCGGCTTAATCACGGAGATACGGTGTATCTTCCCATGAATATCAACTTCAACTTCAATGCGTATACGGTGACACAGCGTACCATCAAAGGGCCGAATGTTCAGCGAAATTCCGGCAACGGTAATCTAACATATAGTTTTCGCGAAATCACAGTGGAATTAAAAAACGATAAGAAGGCTGATGGGGTTGATTACTTTGTCATCATCCACAACTACTCTCCTGTTTTGAGAGAGGGAGATACGTTTTACTTTCCGCAGGATATCAATTATAACTTTAATGCCTACCGTGCGGATGCGCGATTCTTTAAAGGACCGAATGAGAGAGGAACATCCGAAGACGAAGTGTTGGAGTATTCCTACGACAATATCCATGTACAGTTCAACGAAGAAATAACACAATCACCCGCCGATCACTTTGTAACGGTGCATAACGTTGAAGGCCAATTTCGCAGCAACGATGAGTTTGTATTGCCTGCCAATGTATCCTACAACTTCAATGCGTATACCGTATCGGAACGCACCATCAAAGGCCCGAATGAACGGGCGGACTCTAATACA
The DNA here is from genome assembly GCA_964449065.1 of uncultured bacterium. Taxonomy (GTDB): domain Bacteria; phylum Hinthialibacterota; class Hinthialibacteria; order Hinthialibacterales; family Hinthialibacteraceae; genus CAYVAZ01. Next base: position 2,502 of record CAYVAZ010000206.1, on the reverse strand, counting down.
AATGCGTTGAACTATGATTTTGTACCGGTTACGGTGAGTTTGAATACGGCTGATTCCGCTGCCAAGCACTTTTTGCGGATTCACAATTATTCTCATAATTTGATTCATGGTGATGTCGCGTACCTGCCGCAAAATGACCGCTTCAATTTCAATGCGTATACGGTAACCGACCGCACCATTAAAGGCCCGAATACAAGTCACTCTACAACTCAGCCGGATTTGCAGTACAACTTTTCAAGGTTGGATGTGAATTTGAATACAGCGGACACATCTTCACCGGCACAGCATTTTTTGCGGGTTCATAATTATACTGCAACCCTTTTTCATGGCGATTCTATTTACTTACCGCGGAATGTAAGATTCAACTTCAATGCGTATACGGTTACCGAACGTACCATCAAAGGGCCGAATGAATCGAATGATTCCAATCAAAGTGAATTGCAGTATGATTATGTTCCGGTAACAGTTACAGCGTTGAATACGCCTACCTCCACAGAGTCAAATCATTACATTGGGATCCATAATTACTCTCACAATTTGTGGGCGAATCAAACGGCTTATTTTCCACAAAATGATAGGCTGAATTACAACGTCTATACGGTTTTGGACCGTATTCACAAAAGCGCGAATCAATCCTTCAGCACAGGAAATTCGTCTTATAGTTTGGTAATTGAAGGAGAGCCGGTACCGAATCTTGAAGCGACTCCTACCGAACAACCGGAAGCAAGCCCGACTGAGGTACCCGTTGAAGTAGACGATACTCCCGTGCCTACCGCAACTCCAACTTTGACTCCCGTGCCTACCGCGACACCAACTTTGACACCGGTGCTTACAAATGGAAGCGGAGAAAACGGCAGTGAGACTCCAGTCCCAACAGAAACAGCGGAACCGGAGCCAACCGCTGAACCAACAGCGAAGCCGGACAACACACAAGAGCCGGAACCAACCGCTACAGAAGTGCCGACGGCTGTGCCTACACGAAATTTAGAACCGGCGGAACCGCCAGAGCCGGAAAACCGGGCGCCTGTCTCAAATGGATATTTTCTACGCACCGTGATCAACACAGCCGCTGTGATTCATTTAAACGCCAACGATCCTGACGGTGATGGGATGGAATATGTATTGACCGAAACCCCCAATCATGGGACATTAAACCGGGATGAGTTGACCAACGGCAAAGTGATCTACGATCCCAATCAAGATTTTACCGGTACCGACAAGATTTCATTTTACGCGACGGACGGGATTTTGAAATCGAAAACGGTTTCCATCGCAATCAACGTGTATAAACCGGAAGAGCCGACCGTAACCCCGGTACCACCGACGCCTACGAATACCAATACGCCTACCGACCCAACCAATACACCGACTCCGACAAATACGAATACGCCGGAACCGACAGCAACACCGACACTGACCGCTACACCGTCGAACACGGCAACGCCCGCAAACACGGCAACGCCAACCAATACGGCAACACCAACCCATACGGCGACCCCAACCAATACGGCTACACCAACTCCAACCAACACGCCGCGGGTGGATAATCATGCGCCGATCATTCAGATGAAAGGCAACATAAAAGATGAAATGAAAATCCATCATAACGCCAAGGCGAACATTTTTATTCAAGATCAAGACAACGATCCATTTGAAATTCATTTTTCGGAGAACGCGCCCATCACGATTATTAATGAAGTAAAAAACCGTTCCTTCCGTTTGATTCAAATTGAAGCGGATACGAGCGCGGCTGGAGAGTATGTATTTTCCGTGACCGCTTATGACGGCAGCCATACGTCTTCTTTGGAAGTTTCTTATAGCGTGGTTGATCTCCATAAAATGAATGAAGAAACCAATCAGAAAAACCGTGATGAAGTGAATAAATTCACAGCGACACCGACACCGCAACCGGAGAGTGACGCGGCCCCAATGCCGACTGCAACCCCCACGGTAACGCCTGTTCCGGCTGAACCGACCACACGGGTAACGGTGACGGACGATCACGAATCGTACGAGGATTTAAGCGGCCAAACCGATGATGACCCAGAAGATGACCGCGAGTTGGTTGTTCGCTGGGAATTAGCCGGTATCGATAAAGATACCATCAAAAACTATTTTGTCTTTGTTTCCATTGACGGCAAACAGAAGAGTTTTTTGGGGATCGTTAACCATTCCGAAGCCGAATCATTTGTATGGTCAGCTGGAGAGAAAGACGTATTTCCAGCGTTTAAGCAAGGACCACAATTTGGTCAAACGTACCAATTCAGCGTTTATGTCATTCACAAGGGAATCAACACCGCAACAGGCAGCAATTTCTCAGGACCATTTAAGACGGATGGAGCAGTGGAATTTATATCCAATTGAACCATTCGTTTTTTCCAGCCTTTGCCCTGCTTTTCCCTTCGAAGCAGGGTTTTTTTTGAGCGAATGGATAATAGATAATCCTAAAAAAAGCAGTTGATATTGAAAAGTATGCCATAACTTTCTGAATATAATAGAATT
>CAYVAZ010000205.1:8498-9072 GCA_964449065.1 uncultured bacterium | reverse complement strand
CACGAGGGTGGTGGTGTTCAACAAGGTATCACGCACAAAAACATCTATACTAACATTGCTATCCCCTGCCACTAAATTGTTGGCAAAAGATTCAAATGCCACAAACCTGCCATCCGCTGAGATTGAGGGTACCCAACTGTTACTATTCCCTTGAACCCCGCTGCTATCCACGCTCACGCGGGTGGTGGTGTTCAGCAAGGTATCACGCACAAAAATATCTGATGTTAAATTGGTATCCCCTGCCACTAAATTGTTGGCCCATGATTCAAATGCCACAAACCTGCCATCCGCTGAGATTGAGGGTTCCCCACTGTGACTATTCCCTTGAACCCCGCTGCTATCCACGCTCACGCGGGTGGTGGTTTGACTGCAAGCGTCATGCCCCTGCCACCCTGCCATCCCGAACAAAACGAATACAGCCAAACCAACAAATAAATTTGATCTCCTGCGTCCCATGATATTTCTCCTTCGCTGATAATATATTTTTCTTGTGATTTGATCATTTCAATACGTTTTTCAATTTAAGCATGCAAAATTAGAATGTATCATAGCAGAAAAAATATATTTGTCTGCC
>CAYVAZ010000205.1:0-8488 GCA_964449065.1 uncultured bacterium | reverse complement strand
AAACCAACAAATAAATTTGATCTCCTGCGCCCCATAATACCTCTCTTTCGCTGATAATATATTTTGTTTTTTTTCTTGTGTCTTGCTCATTTCAACACGTTTTTTCAATTAAAGCGTGCAAAATAAGAAGACATCATAGCAGAAAAAAATGTGATTGTCTGCCATAAAAATAATATATATATGTGGTTAAATATACGGCAATCCTTGTTGTAGATTTGACCACACTCATACAGTAACATTCAATATATCAATGGGTTACATGTTTTTGCAAGCCCATGCTTGGTCAAGGCTGTTTTTTGCGGTTATTGTGTTTTTGAAAAAATCCAATAGATTTACCGGCTGCAAACGGATGCTCACCAAAACAAACCGATTGTTGCCGGCTTCTTACGAGCGCAGGTTGCGGGCCATGACCATGCGCTGGGGCTTTTTCTTTTGCTTTTGCGGGGTGGTGCCGGTCTTGATTTTGGCGGAGGGGCGGATTTCGGGTGTTTCCGCGGTGGAACTTTGCTGCTCTTTAAAGCGCTGGATGGATTCTTTGACCAGCATGTGCTGCACATCCACCAACTTGTATTGGCTTTTGACGATATCCATCTTTTTGCGCGCGTGTTCCAACTTGGTTTGCAGCTTGTTTTTCTTTTCCAGCAGCGCCTGGTATTCCGGGGAGGAGGGATCAAGCGTTTCCGACATGACTTCGATATCTCCCAACAAACGTTGCAACTCTTCCTGGACGGCGGCGAATTCCGCTTGCAGGTGTTTCATGGTGTATTTCAGCGCATCCTTTTGCAGCGAGAGGATGATCGCCTGGCGCAGGTGCAGTTCATGCTGATAGTTGGGGAGCTTGTTGAAATCAAAGGCAACCGATTTTCGGGCTTTGGCGTACTCGGCGCATTTTTTTTGGATGCTGACCAGCACCCGCTGCAAATAGGTTGCTTGTACCAGCCCCGCTTTAATTTGAAGTAAAATGCGTAAATATTTGGGGAACTCGTTGAGGATGGGACGGTCGGTTAAATGCTTTTCGATGACTTCTTCCAGCACTTTCAGATCGTTGAGCGCCTTTTGAAACGCTTGTTTAGAGCGCACATGGCGTTCGGCGAATTCAAGCACTTTGGCGTCGCTGCCATAGCCCTCATCTTCCAGCTTTTTGATGAAATATTTCGTCATAAAGATGAGCAGCTGGCCGCTGAGTTCATTGAAGCGCACCATATCATAGGACTGATCCAGGATGGTGGTGAACAGCGGCTTGAAGGGGTCGCTCTCGGGGATATCCGGGAGTTTCATGTGCAAGGATGTGATTTCTTCCGGCGAAAAGATGAGGTTGATTTCCTGCATGAACTCGCGGGGGATGGTTTGCGAAACGGAAGCGGGGTCGAAGAAGTTTTGCAAACGGGTTTTGACCACAACCACGCCATCGGTTTGCTGTAAACACAATTGGCTGACGATTTCCATGAGGGAAGAGAAGAAGGCGGCGATTTCTTCGACGCTTTTGCCGGCGATGTGTTCGTCCAGATGATCGAGAATATCGTAGAGTTCTAACTTTTTCTCAAAAACTTTTTGTTTGGTGCTGGGATGGCTTAAGCCCTGCTGGCCGGCGAAGTTGGCCTGCACGCGTTTGTGGATTTCTTCGCGGATGATTTCGCGCAGGTCTAACCCTTCTTTGACTTTGGGAAGAAGTTGCTGCAACAAAGGATGTTCGACTTTCGAGGAGGCATTTTCATCCTCCATGACACCCAACTTATTTAATTCGTCATCCAAGTTGGTCAGGTCTTCGATGCTGTAGGCCTGCATTAATTCTTGGATATAGCCTTGATTATTTGCCATCGTTTCATTCACGCTTTAAAAGAGATTGAACCGTTCAGCAAAATTCCTACGGAACCGTTTTGTGTAAACATAATGATTCGCTCAAATGTATAAATACGAAAAGATTCCGCAACTCCAGATGCTAGAAAATAATCATAGGGAGATTGCCTATATTATCATAATTTATAGAGAATTGTAATTGAAATATCAAAAAAAAATGTTTTATGACGACAATAATACTGGAGAGATATTTCATTACATAGCATTATCTTTTTAATATGATGTAATTTTATTAGTATAATTTTTTCAATACTTTATTCTTAATTTTCCTGGCTTCTATATATAGGATTATCTGAATTATCTTGGTGAAATCTCAAACCGGCTGCAATGGGAATGACCGTGAAAGCGCCTCATTCATCCTCAACGTTAATGGGACTTTGCGGATATCTTTTTGGCGGATGTTATGGAATGGGTTATTCACTAAATCGGTAAATATCCAAAACGAAAAGGGCTTTCGGGATTCGCCGGGAGTTTTTTTTATAGATAAACCGATTTTTCCCTAGAAATTGGATTCAGATTTTGTTAGGGTAATAATCCAATTAAAAACATATATTTTGGGAGGAAGTATTATGAAAAGAACTTTGTTGGCAGTAAGTGTATTGTTGGCGACGGTATCGATGGTGCAAAGTCAGTCGATCTTTATTGTGACTGACGACCCGCAATTGGAACAGCCGGGTGAAGGCAATCTGGGGGATTTTTTGCGGGATTTGGGGTATGCAGTGGCTGTTGACCCGGGCATTGAAGCGCCGGGCGAGCGGATGGATGACGACAGCGCGTTTCACGGCGTGTTATCGGCTGACCAAGTGGCTACTTTAGAGAGCCATGACTTGGTTTTGTTTCACCGTTCTACCAATAGCGGCGACTTTGGCGACGGGATTGAGCAGTGGAACGGTTTGACGGTTCCTATGTTGAACGGCAGTTCGTTTACACCGCGTGACAGCCGTTGGCAGTGGATTCCGGGCGGGCAAGCAACGGACAACACGGAATTCTTGTGGGTCGTTGATGATCAAATGGATCATCCCATCATGACCGATGTTACCATAGACGGGAATCTTGCGCGTATGTTTGATGAAGGTGTGCCGATGGATATCAACGCCTTGGATACAGCGGGGGATGTCGGCAACGGTGTGTTGGTGGCCGAGACGGATTTAACGTTTCTCTCCGCGATTGTGGACTGGAGCGAGCCGGGGTTGTTCTTTGACGGCGGTACCGCTTCTCATGAAAACCGTATCGTTTTCTTCTCACTGCTGCGCTATTTTGAAGATGATGGCGCGGGAGTTATTTTGTTCGAAAATTATTCGGAAGATGGATTGAAAATGATTGCCAACGCGGTTGAATATTCAATCCACGGGGATGTTGATCCAAACAGAACCCCGACCGGCGGCGGTACGGGAGTGGCATCCTGGTCGTTGTACTAAAGTGATACTAAAGATGAATTGGGAAAGGCTCTTGGCTTCGGCTGGGAGCCTTTTTGTTAGAAAGTGTAAAATTGAATCATAGGATTTCCCATAGCATAAATTTGTGATAGGATACGGATAAACTGATATTTATATGGGAGAAAAGTGATGAAGAGAAACGGTTTTACCCTGATTGAATTGTTGATAGTAGTTGCCATTATTGGTATTCTTGCGGCGATTGCCGTGCCGAATTTCTTAAACGCTCAGGTGCGGGCGAAGTTATCCAGAGTGGAATCGGATTTGCGTTCGTTAGCGACGGCATTGACCATGTACCGTGTCGATAACGGAAGACCTCCCGGCGATGTGGGCACGCCAAGTCATGGCTGGGTGTATTCGTATGTGATGTTAACCACCCCGGTATCCTACATGAGTAATGTGATTCCAGATGTGTTTCAAGCTCAGGATGTGTTAGAAGGTTCTCCCCACCATCGGATTGGCGGCCCCAACGGCCCACTGTCTTATGATTATGGCACAGAAGAATTTCACGGCTATGACGGCAATCCGAATCACGGGTGGTATAAAGCATGGCGGGATTCCACGTGGAAAATCGGCAGCCCGGGGCCGGATTTATCGTACGTGAATGCCAATCAAGGAATTCCTGGGGCCGGATGGCTGGGCGGGGTCTCGTATGATTCCACCAACGGGTTGAACTCGGTGGGGGATATCTTCCGCGGCGAAGCGTATTACAGCAAGAATTCAAAGCAGAGGGGATTAAACTGATTGCTTCATGAAATATCGTCCCGGAAAATACCTTATACGAATATTACTTGCGGCAGTGATTTTTCTTGGTTCCCTTTATGTGAGCGCGCAAAACCCCGCGTTTGAAGACATTGCGGATATCCCCAGTCTGCCCCGTGTGCTGCTGATTGGGGATTCAATTTCAATCGGATATACCGTACCGGTGCGGCAAGCGTTGCAGGGCATTGCCAATGTGCACCGCATCCCCACCAACGGCGGCCCCACCTTTCGCGGCCTGGAACGCATTGAAGAATGGCTGGGCAAATCCAAATGGGATGTCATTCACTTCAATTGGGGATTACATGATTTAAAGTACATGCCGGATGGACATCATCAAGTACTATTAGAGCAATACAAGCTGAACTTAGAACGCTTGGTGAAACGCTTAAAGCAAACCGGAGCGAAACTGATTTGGTGCAGCACCACGCCTGTTCCGGAAGGCGACCTGCGCCCCAAACGTGTACCGGGGGACGAAGTTCAATACAATCAAGCCGCTGAAAAAATCATGAAAAAGCACGGCATCGCGATCAACGACCTATACACATTCGCCAAGCCGCGCTTGGATGAAATTCAACGACCGGAGAATGTGCATTTTACGGATGAAGGCTCAACCCTCTTGGGTAAAGAAGTAGCAAGACAAATCAAAATACAGTTGGATGAGTAACGCCGACCCTCTATTGGTTGAAAGGTGAACTGTCTTTTCACAATCGGCAACGCCGTGTTCCCTCATAGACTCGTCTGCTGTTTGTACGCAAAAACACGCCGCGGGGATGGTCGGCAGGTCATACCGGTGAAGAGATGAGGCTTCCCATTTCGTTGATGGAAAACTACGAAACAATATGAACACAACCTCTTCGCTTCCCCGCAGCTTAGGCCTTTTTGATGTCGTTTGCATTATTGTCGGCATTATCATCGGCAGCGCCATTTACCGTACCCCCACCGATATCGCCGGGCTCCTCGGATCCGGCTGGTGGATCATGGCCGCCTGGATACTTGGCGGTGTGCTCGCGTTCATTGGAGCTCTTTGTTACGCCGAATTGGCAAGCGCCTATCCCAAAGAAGGCGGCGATTATTTCTTCCTTCATCATACGTATGGCTCATGGGCGGGCTTTTTGTATGCCTGGGGGCGTCTGTGGGTTATTCACAGCGGCAACATCGCCATGATGGCCTTTATCGCCGGTTCCTATTTGGCGGAAGTTTTTTCATTTTCTTACGCGCAAAAGATATTTTCCATCCTTGCGGTTTTGTTGTTCACTTGGATCAACTGTATGGGTTTGACCCAAGGCAAGTGGACCCAAAATCTCTTAGCCACCGCGCAAGTCTTGGGGTTGGGGACGGTCATTTTCGTCGCGTTTTTTTTGGCCGCGCCCGCGGTTGAAGTGAGAGAAGCGGTTGAGATTCCCGCAGTGGGCTTAGGCGCTTTCTTCTTGGCTTCTGTGTTTGTACAACTTTCGTTCGGCGGGTGGAGCGACTGCGCGTTTGTCGCGGCGGAAATCCGGCATCCGCACAAAAATATTTTCCGGTCATTGATGCTGGGAGTCGGCATTGTCACTTTGGTTTATTGCCTGGTAAATGCCGCACTGCTTTACGCCTTGGGAGCGGAAGGCATGGCGGAATCGCCCAGCATCATGGCCAATGTTATGCGCGAAACGGCGGGGAATACCGGCGGCTACTTTATTTCCGTCATCGCGGTAATCTGCGCGCTGGGTTCCGTCAACGGCATGATCATCGTTGGCGGCAGAATCTACCATGCCTTTGGCAGAGATCACACAATGTTTAAAATGCTTTCCAGATGGGATGAGACTTCATCCACACCCACCGCATCGTTTTTAGTCCAGGCGGCAATTTCCTGCGTATTATTGATGATTGGGACTTTCGAAGATTTGGTCATTTACACATCCGCGGCGCATTGGCTGTTTATGGGCATGGTCGGCATTTCGCTTTTCGTGCTTCGGTCTCGTGAACCGTATGTAGAGAGACCCTACCGGGTTCCGCTGTACCCCATCATTCCAATTATCTATGTTGCTATGTGCATACTGCTTCTTTACAGCAGTTTTAACTACGGCAACAGCATCACCCCGTATGGAGCGTGGATCGGTTTCGGCATTGTCTTAACCGGTTTTCCGATTTACCTGCTCAGCCGTGTTGTATCATGCAGGCAAAAGAAGCATGGTCTTCCACGATAATTCTCATTGCGAAAGTTTACCGCGGCTTCATGAAAACGGTTTAAACGCCACGAATAGATGAACACATTCATTTCTATTGTTTAAAACTTCAACAACACCGGATTCTCATTTACCACGGGAAACACCCTATTATTTGTTTGAATGAAAGATGGCAAATCATAAACGGTTTGATTTTGTGAAGGAATAAATGTCCCTTCAATCGGTGTCTCCGTGATTTGGATGAAACGGGTGTTGCTGTATGCGAACGGTTCATCGAATACGAATTTGTATAAGTGAACCGGTCCAGGATTGCCGCCATCCACAATAAACTCTTCCGGCTGCGGTTGGGTTTCGTAGTAAAACTCTACATTGTTTTTATACCGCCACACGGCTGCCCACCGTTGGCCGGATGCATCGATCCAGCCGCAGGTCATTTTGTTGTCATCGCGCGGTGTTGTTCCTTCGCCGCGTTGGCTTTGTGCCGGGAGCCAGATTTCATAATCACCGTTCAATCCCAATTCTACTTCATTGACTTCAACGCTTCCATGCATGATTTGCCCGACTTTGCGGAGGGGTCTGCTGGAGGATTCGGTTTTATTCGGATCGCCGAACCAGCCGGTATCAAATACCGTTTCTCCATTAAACGGATGCACCCAATACAGCACATAATCCCAAATGCTGCCTCGGTTGGATTGCATGGTGGCGTTCATCAGGTTGTAACGTAGATAGTACACCGCCTGCGTTCGTTCATCCGCGCCTTGCGTTCCATACACGCTGGATTCACGCGGGCTGAAGCCGTATTCCATATTGGCATAGCGGGGGTGGTAATCATAGACCTGAAAGATTGCGTCCAGGGTATTCAATCGCTGGATCCACTCTTTGGTGCCGGGGCCTTGGTTAAGAAACTCGGGCGGGGCTTCTCCGGGATAACCATTTAACGCAATCGCGTCCGGTAAGCGGTCTGTCTCAAAATTGTCTTGTTCCATCACCTTTTGCACAAAGCCGTTGAGAAAGCCTCTGCCTCCCCGGCCGTTATCCGGCAAGAAGCGGCTGGGTTCACCCCCTTCACTGAAATCCAACGAGCGGTGGCTTTCGATGCTTCCTCCAAGTATCAACAAGTCCGGCCATTTCATTGTGAGCGTTTCTTCCGCCGCCAAATAGTAATCCGCATACGCCCGTCCGGCGGAAAAGCCTTGATCGAAACTGAATCCCCATTTCTCTTCTTCTTCATTGCCGATTTGCACGCCGATCAGCACATTACCGATCACGCCGGGAACGGCCTGTTCGATTTGCGAGATGCGAAAATCGATCCACTTGGCATAGCCTTCCGGCGTGCAGGTATACCGCCGCTCGAATTGCCCGCGCTGTGGATCAAAGGAAAGCAAATCCAAATTCCACCAGCAGGTGTTGCAGCAGTTGGATGGATTCGCGTTGGTGCAGGGTTCTACATTGCAGTCGATGCCATACTCTGTTGTGCTGGTGCCGAAGGTCATGATCACCTGCATCCCGTTTTGGAGCGCCTGCTGCATCATGTTAATGTTATCGGCGACCGACTCCTGCGCGAAATAGCGGATCACTTTGAGGTTATCCGAATTCATGATCTTCAAACTTTCCGTATCGATGGCATTGGAGACGAAGCTTTGAATGTTCGCGCCGAATTGCGTGGACGATACGGTTTGCACGCTGCCGGGATTTTCACCGGGGAGGTCTGACGACGGCACTTCCATCACCACACGGAACGAAACCGTGTTCGACCGAAACGTCGGTGGAATATGTCCGCGCGATGCCGAGCGCATTCCGCCATGCGAACCTCCCCAAAAGCCGCCGCGAATGACCCGTTCCTCTCCTCCAATGGGGCCGGTGGGATCTATCCGCGCATCATTGGGGTAGGCGCCGTACCAGTCGAAACACCATTCCTGCATGTTGCCGCTCATGTCAAACAGCCCCCAGGCGTTGGGATTCTTTTGCCCCACGGGCTGCGGTCTTTGGTTGGCGTTGAAGAAGTTCCAGGCGAATTGATCGAACTCGGCATGGTTGGGATCATCCCCCCAATAAAAGCGGGTGGTGGTTCCAGCGCGGCAGGCGTATTCCCACTCGGCTTCGGTGGGCAGGCGGAACTCGCCGATATCCAGATCATTCAAGCCTTGGAGAAACTCCAGCGTTTCCACCCACAAGATGGAATCCACCGGCAGGTTGGGTGAACCGGAAAACGCGGATGGATTGTTGGACACCAACGCGTTCCATTGCGCTTGGGTTACGGGATAGGCTCCC
>CAYVAZ010000204.1:0-9173 GCA_964449065.1 uncultured bacterium | reverse complement strand
TACATCGGCGTCCCGGTCGAAGGCCCCTATAAACCGGAACACTACCGCTATTAAGCCGATATTCTAGGGGTTAAACCACGAATTCTCGCAAACACACGTAGGGGCACGTTGCAGCGTGCCCCTACTTTTTTACAATGAAAATCCAATAGCAATGAATAGCAATCTTCGAGACTTTTTTATTTCCATTGAATATCCGGCAAGTCAGATTGTATTTTTTTTCTTATCTGTGAGCTCTTTGAACTTTTTTCATTTGAAGCCATATTTTCAGGAAATAAAACATATAATCTTAATGTATAAAGTGAGTTATCTGAAAGTACTTTCATCAGAGATTGTGGCATTTCCATTATAGGTTTAGATGTATTATCTAAATCATTCAATACCCTTATAGATTGTTCATATTTATCTTTTTCTTCGGAATGATTTTCTTCTAAACTTGATACGTTAAGATGAGATCCAATCTTTGTTAAAGGCATACCTGGTATATCTAAACAATACCACAGTCTTTTATCTATATTAAAATCTCTACTCCATTTATTTATCTTGTCTAACAAGTAACTTTTTTTGCTCCGAAATTCTGATTTAGATTCACGTGCCTCTAAAGCCTCATATTCTGCCACTAGTTTTGGAGGGTTTCGATTTAAAACTGAATTTATTTTTGCTTTTAAAATATTGTCTCGTGAGGATTTATATAATTCTCTTATTTTATTTGTAACAAAAGAATCATCAAACTCTAGCCATTCTTGTTGATTTAATACTGCCTTAGTCACCCACTTTTTAGATCCATTTATTTTATTCTTTTTAAAAAGTTCCCCTATAAGTTCATTTAAAATATGCTCAAATATAAAGACTGTTTTGTGATAAACAACTTGTTGATAAGCAAAATATCTTGATAATAATAAATGATCAGCGGTTCTAATCGACTTAGAACTAATACAAAGTCGGTTATCTTTATCGAGTTTTATTTGACTCAGTAAATAATTTATATCTACATTTCCATACGGCATCCCGGTGTGATGTGCCATTCTTAATAAATAATCAAGCCTGTCTGCATCCAAGTCTGAACTTATTATGTTTACAAACTTTAACGGTTTCTCTCTCATAAATACACTATATATACTATCGGGTTTTATTTTATATTTATTTAATATTTGATTTAATTCAGGGTCACTGATAATTATTTCTTTTCCTAATCTTTCATGATCAAAAAACTCTTCATTTTCTTCACTAGATTTTGTTCTCTTTGTATTTTTCTTTGTGATAAATGTACCAGCATAATAATTTTTAATTGCTTTTTCCATGGCGTGAGAAAATGGATAATGCCCTATGTCATGTAACAGCGCTGCAAGTCTATACTCTTGAATTTCTTTATCATCTATCTTTTCACCAAAATAATCTCGTAATGATTGAAGTATAAGACCTGTTGTACTACACACACCAATGGAATGAGAAAAGCGAGAAAAATCTGATCCAGGGAAAACAAGGTGGGCTAAACCTAGGTGTTTAATATTTCTTAATCGTTGAAAAGGTTTTACATTAATAATTTTCGATTCGAGTTCACTTAAACCAATGGTTCCATGAACGGGATCTGTAATTCTTTTAAAATTAAAATCAATATCTTTCATCAATCAAATGAGTGAATGCTTTTTTAATGCTTTTTCTGCTTCTTTTATATATGGAAATAATTCACTTTTCTTTTCCTTTAATGTTTTTTTTGTTTCCTCAACTGACAGGTCACTTATCGACCTCAAAAAATGATATGAAGCAATTAATTCTAACCAACTCTCAACTGATAAGTCGACATTTTTTGGCACTTCAAACAATGGCTTTATTTTTTCTAGTGGTATTTTAATCGATTTTTTAAGTTCAAATTTTTTATGTTCATCATCTTTAGATTCGATAGATTCTTTTAAAGCATAATAATCTGATGTTAGAGATGGACAATACGGTCCCATCAAATACCACCCAAAGCGATATCCTAAATCAACACCTGTTAATTGACTCAGATATACTGCTTTCTGAATTTTTTTTCTATCGTCAATGGTAGAGATGTTCGGTTCAACATCAATACTATCAAGCACAAGCTTTAAAGTAATTAATCTTTTCTCCATTTAACCCACCTGAATGTTTTAAGTTATATTATATATAATTTAACCACAAAATCAACCTGTATTTGAGCACGCTTGAAATGTACCAATTTTTGAATGCCTTGTAAATACCAATGCAAACACTATTCCTTTCCTTGATTAAAGGCAGTCTGCTCTTGCTTTTGCTACCCGTCCTTTGTAATGTCGAACTCCTTCACCAACCAGGTGATGGCACAACTCGACTTGTGGCAAAACGACAAAGAGATCGGCGTGACCTGTCTCTCCAAAGAGTTGGACGAAGAAGTCGCGCGCCTGCACCTTGGCAAGTTGGGAGCCAAACTCACCCAGCTTTCCAAAGAGCAAGCCGACTACATCGGCGTCCCGGTCGAAGGCCCCTATAAACCGGAACACTACCGCTATTAAGAACACCCGCTGGGATGACAAACCATCCTGGTGAAGCCCAATAAACAACAGCCAAACGTCTCCAGCACCGTTATCCTATAGATTCAATTCTATGATGCGGTGCTGGATCGTCTCTCCCACTTCCAGGATGCCATACGTTCCCGTACCGCTTCGGTTTAAAAACGGGCTGCCCGGATTAAACAAATACACTCCATTGTATTGGGTGAACAATGGAACATGTGAATGCCCAAACACGATCAAATCCAGATGCTTCATCTTTTCATAAACCCGTGTTTCAATTTTTTCCGGCGGCCCCCAACCGTGAGTCAGGCCGATTTGATAGCCGTGCATTTCCAGTTTTCGTTTGGGCGGAAGCGCGTCGCGAACATCGAGTTCATCTGTATTTCCATAAACGGCCACAACCGGTTTTATGCTTTGTAAAATTTTGTACGAATGAAAATCGTTAAAATCGCCTAAATGGAAAATGACATCCACGGATTGAAAATCCTCCAGAATTTGCGCCGGAATTTGATCCGACTCATCCGGAATATGCGTATCCGCTATTACACCGATTGTCGTTTGTTTTTTTGATTTCATCATCATTTTATTTATAAATATGTATTGTCTGTAAAGAATAGTAAAAACGGCATCTCGGAAAAGGGGCAATCCTTGTATTCATAAGTCATGACAAACTATCCTAACTTTGCTATAGTGCAGTCTCAATGAGTAAGAGAAAATAGAATCTGACAGTATCGATTGATTGTGCTATATATCTATTCAATCAACAAAGTATTAATACAATTTCAACTCTAATCCGTGAATTTTTTGACCAATTTTTCTGAAACCGGAAAAGGATAATGCTATGAATGGAAAAGGGATGCAAGCAGCATGTTGGGAAAAAGCAAAACAAACTTTTGTGAGCGTGTTTACATTGTTCGCATTGGTGACGCTCTTATTGGTAAGCGGCCAAAACTCTTTCGCGCAGCGTCTTGATGAAGACATCTTTATAGACGACACCGCCCGGCTTGATGCCAGAGACCTATTTTTGCTAAGCAATGAATGGCGTGTTGGCAGTGCCACCGAACCCACCACCAACGATTTTACCGGTGACGGCACATTTAATGCGCTGGATTTGTTGATATTTAGTGAGTCGTTTCATTTTGAATTTCAACAGCCGACTCCAACACCGACACCGACAGTAGGGGATGCCACACCAACACCAACGGCAACGGTTGCACCGGCTACTCCTACAGCCACGAATACACCAATAGTTGAGCCGCCTACGCCCACGCCAACCAATACGCTAGAGCCATCCCCCACGCCAACGCCAACGAATACGCCAACTTTAACCAATACACCGGAACCAACGGCAACACCCACGCCAACCTTTACCCCCGGCCCCGGCGACTTTGAACCTTTTGAACAAAATTTTGATGAATTAGAAGCCGTCGCAAACGACATTGACGACGTAACAGACGATGTCTTTACATTCACCAACGGCGATACCGCTGATTTACAAAATCAAGACAGAGTGGCACCGAATACGTTTGAGGTGTTCCCTTGGGTCATTGTGGATACCTCCGCAAACCAAGCGGGCGACCGCGGCATTGCCGAAAGCGCCCCGAAGAGCATCACGTTTAACAATGATCCCGACTTGTTCTTTTATGAGAACGATCAAGCATCTATTTTGCAAATCGATAAAACGTTCAACACCAGCAGAGCCGTTGCGCCAAGAATCGCGTTTGATATCGCGTTTGTGCTGGATGACCCCGTGGGTATTGCCGGGGATTACATCACGGTTGAAGTCAAACGCCAAGATTCCGATACGTGGGAACTGATAGACCTAAACGGCGATGGTGAAGTGGTAAGCGATGTTGGGTTAAAGGCTGCCAATACGGATTCCGCACTCGGCTTCCAAAGCGAAGGGGCATTCGACGCGCTCTACGATAGTTCCACACCCGGCAAGGATAAGTTTGAGGATATTACGACAGAGGACTTTATCCACATCGAAGCTGTTTTACCTCAAGATGCAGGTCTTTTGGTTTCAATTCGCTTCCAAAGCGATGGATCACAATCCTTCTTTGAAGGCGGCTATTTAGATAACCTGCAAATTTTTGACGCGGCATCCGGCGGCGGTGATCCGGTGATAGCTCAGGTCAGCAGCCGTGCGGGTGATGAATTGTTCGCGGATACAGAGAATCCCATCCTTATTGAAGGGCAAGCCTTGGGCGGTGCGAGTTCCGTCAACTTTAATGTGGGTGACACATCGACGGAAATTACGGAAATTCAAGTGGTGAATGGCGCGGTTCAAGCCACCCTGCCGCGACCGGCCGATATCGCAATCGATGTAACCGCAAGCCTGGTTGTCAACCTGGCGGACGGCCGCACCACCGCTCCGTTTGAAGTGGTTTTGAACGCGGCCCCGGCCCCGGAAATCACCGGTCTCAATCCCGAACAGTTCTTTATTGAAAGCAGCGATGCCGAACTCACCATTACCGGTAATCACTTCCGCCCGCTGCTAGAAGACGCCTCAAGAGAAAACGGCAGTACCGTCATCATCACCCAAGGCACGGCTGAATTAACCATCCCGGCTTCTGATTTGTTATCTGTAAACGGCAATGCCCTGGTTGCCGATATCTCCGGCCTGCAAGATGCCGGGTTCCGGGCGGAAGATTTCGCCGAAGTCAGAGTGCGCAATGAACTCTCCGGCTTGGAAAGCAACACCTTCTTTATTTCACTCTTTGGCGGCTCCGGCGCGGTTTCTGTTGATAACTTTATTATTTCCGTCGGAAATCCCGATGACTTTACCAACGGTTTCACTTACAATCCGGACTCGCAAAACTTCCCGCTGCAAACCGATCACGCCATTACGTTCGGTTTTGACGGTTCCGGTTTCTCGCCGGGCAGTTTGAACTTCTCGGTCGAAGGCAAGGATATCATCACCGGCAGTCAAGCAGCGGCTGGAATTGCCGAACCAACCCGCGTCGATGTATTTGAAACCCAAAACAGCATTACGGTATTCCTTGCCCCGAACATCATTGAAGCGACCGGAACGGTAACCGCTTCCATCCAATTTGGAAACGGCGAACCAGTCTTGCGGGAGTTTGACATCTTGGCTCCATTGCCGCCGGTGTTGTATGAACGGCCGGCAGATGATATCGATTCGAATCCGGACTGGACAAACGATGGCCAGCCGTTCAGCTCTTCAGAGCCGGTACAGATGAGAATTGTGGGCGACAACTTTAGGGGCTACGGACCTTCAGGGGTAGAATTGGACGGCTTTACGCAATTCTTCTTGCTGCCGGTTGACGGCAGTGAGCCTGTCGCGTTGCCGGAAGTGGATCCGTTTTCCTTCCCCATTATTCCTCCGGAAATCGGAGATGCTTTGTTGACACAGGATGAAATTTTTCTCGACATCGAACCGGAAACCGTGCCGCCGGGTGAATACCGTTTGCGAGCCGTCAATCCGGATTCCGGCCTGTCCATCGAAAGTGCCGGAAATCGAACAGTTACATTTGAATAAGCCGTCAAAACCAACGGCTTCGAAAAGGGGTGTCAAACGGCATCCCTTTTTCTTTTGTGCCGCTATTCAAGAAGCGGCTATAATAAGACGATACTGTTTTGGTTGAGGATTATCATGCTTGTGAAAATCAACTCACTTTTGGTTGTCTTGCTTATCGCCTGCTTGCCGGCTGCCGCCCAGTTCAATTTCGGCGGCCTTTTCGGCAAGGATACCGATCCCCCTGATCCAAAATACGGCCCCATCACTTTTTGGGATCCAGAACAGCAGCAGCAGCGGGGCATCCGCGCGTTGTTTTATCTCCCACCACAAGAGAGGGAAAACCGTTCTGTCGATGCGCGGCTGCACGACCAAATGTCTGCATATCTCGGCTATTTTTGCGAACATGTATTCACCCTAAACTCGTTTAATGACCCCACCCGCAGACAAGTGGTCGAAAATATCCTTGCACAATTAATGGATGAATGGGAACAGCAGGGCACGATCAATCCCCAAACCTTGTTCGACGGGGTTCCTTTTTTGAATGTGGATGTCGTCATCTTGATGGAACGCACCCACTATAACCAAGTGTGGAAAGGCGACGAAAAACGCCTGTTGATCGGCATGAAAGTCGGTGCGTTTGAACTGGATTTCGGCCGGCCTTTATACAACAACCGCTATTTAGAGGATGTCCCCTGGTTCGGCGAGCGCGCCGTTTATCTCAAGGCGGAAAAAGACGCGTTGGTTGACATCGCGGATAACATCGGCGCGGCCTTTCAACAAGCCGCCAACTCCATCAACCAAGCACGGGAAGCGGAATTGGCCTCACGGTTAGAAGAAGAAATGCGCCGGCAAGATTCGCTGAAAGAACGAATCGAACAGGAGAGGGAACTCTATCAACAAATCGTTGACCAAGCGGAGGCGTTTTTAAACGCGCATGACGAACCGCAAGAAATCGTTGATCCGCTGCAAGAAGAAACCGGCGAACTTAAGTCGATGTTGATAGGCTATAAACCCGAGCGCGACTATAAGAAGAAAGAACGGCTTTGGCAGCGCACCAACGATCAAGGAGAAGTCTCGCCGCAAGAAGAAGCCCACATGCAGGAACTGGCGCAATCCATCCAACAGCGTATGCAAAATTATGATACCTGGGTGCGTCAGCAACAAGAAAAAGCCGAAGAGGAACAAGCGCAGCAGCAAACCGCCCTGCAAGAGCAGCAGCAAAAACAACCGGTGATCATTTTTACACCCACGCCGCGGCAAACGCCAACACCGTCCCCCACTCCCGTCTTGCTGCCGGTGCTGGAAGTACCGGGCGGCAGCTTGCTAAACCGCCGCTGGCTGATACCAACCCCAACGCCCACACCGGTGGTGTCATCCGAAGACCTCCCGGCACGCGATAGCGATAATGTGGGTTTATTGGATGATGCCGGACCACGGTTATCCAGGCCGCAGCCCATCTTGCAGGGAGAATCGGGTTCTGCGCCACCCCCGCCCGCTATTCCCAGTTCGGTGCTGGAGCGCTTTACCAATCCACAATCGGCAACCGGAACCGTGCAGAGCGCGAGTCCCGGCATCCTAAGCAATACCGCCGCAACGAATTAAACTGTAGCTATGAATACCAACGCTTGGAAACCGCTGCCCACTTGGCAGATGGCACTCATCGTTTTTATCCCGCTGCTGGTATACGCGTACACGCTGCAAGCCGGCTTTGTCTATGACGATGTCGCCATCACGGTGCTGAACAACCCCTTCTTGCACGGCGATGTACCGGCATGGGAGGTGCTGTTTTGGGACCGCCCATTGCGGGAATTTACCTACAAGTTGGATCATCTGCTTTGGGGCTTTCATCCATTTGGATATCATCTGCAAAACCTGATCTGGCATAGCGCGAACTGCTGGATGATTGCCGTATTGCTGGTATCCTTGCGGATAGACAAACAAACAGCCTTTTGGTGCGCGTTGGTATTCGCGGTGCATCCCATCAACACCGAAGCGGTTGCCTGGGTATCCGGCCGCAAAGAGCTGCTTTGTCTGTTTTTTGAATTGTTGGCGCTGATTTGGTTTGTGCAGGCCTATAACACATTTGCAATGTGCTGGAAATACATCGGGGCCTGTGCCGCGTTCATTTTGGCGCTGTTATCCAAACAAGTGGCCATCATGCTTCCGGGTTTAATGATCCTATGCGTGTTGTGGTTCCGTATTCAAGACAGGCATTGGAGTGAATGGAAACGCGATGTTATGCGGGTATTGCCATTCATCTTAATCTCACTCGCTTCGCTCTTTTTTTATTTCAACATCTTCGAGGTTTTGGGGATTGTAGAGGAGCGGGGAACGTTTTATGATCCCTCCGCGGTGGATGTGAAGTATACTACGCTTTCCGCCATACTGACACCGTTCATGACCTTCCTCAAATCGTGGCAGTTGTTGTTGTTCCCTTATGATTTGATTATCGACCGTGAAGTAGAGCCGGTCGTTGGTTTGATGGATTGGCGCTGGATAAGCGGTTTGCTATGGCTGATAATCCTGACACTAATTTCCTTTCGCAATCTTTATTCATCCCCCGCGTTGCTATTCGGGGTGCTATGGTTTGTTATTACATGGTTTCCCCTATCCGGCATCCTGCCCATTGGGTATTTGATGGCTGACCGGTATTTATACATCCCATGCGTTGGTTTTTGTTTGTTTATTGTGATCATCATTCAAAACGTGTGCGCAAGCATTTCCAATCTTGCCTCGCAATCCACTCAAAAACTTTTTCCGGTAATGATTGCCTTAATCTTGATTGGATTATCCCTACGCACAGTAGACCGAAGTTTGGATTGGCATGACGAACAAAGCCTGTGGAACTCGGTGATGGAAATCTACCCCAACAAACCTTCGGCCTACTTTAATCTGGGCAATTATTATTGGGATCATGGGCAACTCGACGAGGCTCATCAG
Organism: uncultured bacterium; assembly: GCA_964449065.1. Lineage (GTDB taxonomy): Bacteria > Hinthialibacterota > Hinthialibacteria > Hinthialibacterales > Hinthialibacteraceae > CAYVAZ01. The sequence goes on along the minus strand of CAYVAZ010000204.1, from coordinate 245 downwards.
CAATGGCAAAAGGCGCTGGAACTTGACCCCCAATACAAAGAAGTCTGGCTCAACATGGGGCTCGCCAAAAAGGAAGAAGGCGATACGGAAGCGGCAAAGCGGCACTATCAAAACGCGTTGGAAATCGATCCCCGCTACGGCACAGCACACTACAACCTGGCAAAACTTTTGGAAGAGGAAGGCAAGCATTCTGATGCCATAACGCATTACAAAGAAGCCGCGAAATACCTATTCGGCAAACGCAA
>CAYVAZ010000203.1:1428-9264 GCA_964449065.1 uncultured bacterium | reverse complement strand
GGGGGATCTTGAATTTGACATACAAGGAAATTTAGAGCAAGTAACGGCCGGTTTTAAAAGCGACCGGGTGTCGTTACGTTATGTGGATTCTGATCCTTATATGGGCATTGAAAGTGATGATGTATCCGGAACCATCACGATTCAAGACTGGAATCAAGTTTCATCAACCATTCAAGCGGCCACAACGTATGGTGAGTATATGTGGTATGTTTTGGACTTGCCGGTAGAAGGATTTCAAGCCGAAATTCATAGCAAGGATCCTCTGAGCCATTATTCCTATCATGTCCAATTGCCGGAAGAAGGCCGAATTGCCGGTACATACAATGTTTCAGATGGGATCGATTTAACATGGAATAACATTGACATGCAGGAAATTGCATTGCCGATGGTAAAAAATTATTCGCCAATTGATATTGGTTTACTTCCTCCTGTGAAAGGGCGTTCCAGCGGATGGGCAAAAGGCCTGACGACGTTCCAAGGAGAAACGGTTCTTCGAATTGATTCCTGGCGCCGGGATGAAGCCCCGGCTTTGGGAATACAAGATGCAACGATTACTGTTCCATTCGCGTACCCGCTTATGGTAAGCGGGTTTCCTCATCCTACCGTGAAATTTCAATCGGATATGGTGATGTGGGACGAGAATTTTTATTCCAATGTGGATTCTATTGTTGAGTTCTATGACGAAGCGATTCGTCTGCCTTATGCCCTAAATATCCCTTGTCTGGGGGGCGAATTGCGGGTTCACGATCTTGAATTTCAAGAGTGGAAAGGCGGATATCCGGTTGTTCGCGGCGATATCAAAATACGGAATATGGAAATGAAGAAAGTCAATGAAATTGTTCCTTATGTGGGGGATGTGGGAACGATATCGTTGGATGCGACGGAATTGATTTGGATCGGAGAACAGTTTTCGCTGCAGGGCAGGGTAACGTGGAATGCCTTCTCAGGGCAATTGTCCATAGAAAATGTATTCTACGAGCCGGATTCAAGAATCATGGGAATGGATGTCAAGTTAAACGGTATTGATTTGGAAGAACTCACCCGTGTTTACAATTATGGAAAACTGACCGGAACAATGAATGGATATATCAATGGATTGAGAATTCGTTTTCCGTATCCGGGTTCACAAGAATTGCCGAAACCAGTTGCGTTTGACTTGCGGCTGGAAAGCACAGATGAGAAAGAACAAATTATTAGCGGAGAGACATTGCAAAAATTGATTGAATTGAGTCAAACCTCGATGGGAGAATATGAAGGGAAAATGAAGGAACTGTATTCCAGAGAATTCAAATATTCCGGACTGGGGCTGCGGGGCATTCACAATGCCACCCAAACGCAACTCTATGGCTCGTTAGAAAACGATTACTTTATCGCACCATCAAAAGGGTTGTTTGCGAATAAAGTTGGAATCCAAATTCGTGTGGCAAAAAATGAAAGGCAAAGCCGGAATATGAATTTTGACCGGGTATGGAACTTGTTGCTATCTCAAATGTCAAACCAAAATACTAATATAGAGGAGTAAACAAATGATTCAAAAACCGCTTTTACAACTATGTATGATTATGGGAGTTGTGTTTATTGGTATGGTATCCGTCCAGGCAGATAAAGCGTTATTGATTGGTGTACGGGATTATCAATCCGATTCGGTAACCGATCTGAACGGTGTCGAGAAGGATGTGGAAAATATGCAGAAACTGTTGCAGCAATTGGGCTTGAAGCCAAGCGATATAACAATTCTGCAAGACAGCCAAGTCACCGATAAAAATGTTGTGGATGGCATGATTTGGTTAATGGATAATCCTGGAGAGAAAGCGTATTTCTACTTTTCCGGTCACGGGTCTCAAATTCCGGATACAAATGGAGATGAAACGGATGATAAAAAAGACGAAACTCTTTGTTTATATAACTGGTATGAGGTAAAAGATAATATGCTGTATGGAGCGATTACGGATGATATCATAAGTATAATGCTAAACAAAATCCAAGCAAAAGAAACCTATATTATCATCGATTCTTGTCACAGTGGAACGATGTATAAAAGTTTGGAGTCGGATGGCATTCAAACCCGATACATTCCACCCGTGAATGCAGACATATCAACAAATCAATTAAGCCAATTATTACAACAGCGCGGCTTAAACACATCTCAAAGTAAAGATATACCTCAACAGCGGTCGGGGAAAATGTACGCGGTACTATCGGCATGCCAAGATGATGAATCCGCCGTTGGGAATCCTGAAGGCGGTTTTTTTACCCGAGGCTTATTGCACGGTATTCAGAAAGCAATTCGTGAAGGAGCAGATACCAAATCTCTTATAGATTTGGTAGAAACAAGCGAGCAATATATTCGTCAAAATCTTTCCAATCCTACGATGCATCATACACCCAATCTTTCAGGTCATAACCATTTGATTCAACGGGGAATGGTGTTAACCAACCGGTCGGAATCGTCCGCTTGGCAGAAATTAGAGAACGTCGTGGCACAAGCCGCCGACAACATTACACTCGAGGCTAATCAGGTCCAATTTCGTTTGGGAGAGGAACTTAACATTCGTTTAACGTCCCCCCGACCGGGTTATCTTTATATACTCAACATGACTGATAAAGACTCCGACTATACCATGTTGTTCCCGAATCAATACGATTCCAACAACCGGGTTCCAAGCGGTATGGTTGTTACCTTACCTCCAGTGTCTAATGAATTTCGGCTTCCGGCAAACCGGCCTACCGGAAAATCCATGATCGTCGCCGTAATCACCCCGAAACCAATACTGAATCAAAAAGGAGAACAGTTCGAATTCGATTCCTTATTTAAAAGCGTGACAGTGGATGAAGTATCCAAAAGTTTCGGTGTAGAAGAAACCAAGCAATCCGGTTATTCCGCGGGAAAAATCATCGTCGAAATAGTGGAATAATGTCTACAGCGCGACGGCAAAACAATTTGGAATAAGATGGATGTGCTTTGGCAAAGATGTATTTTGGCAAAAAAGCGCATCCATCGTTTTGTTTACCCTGAAATATAAATTTATCCTTTGATCTTTTTGGTACAAAACACATCCATCACTTTGGGAATGTAATCGTAGAATACTTGACGAACAAAATCGTCTCCTTCAATGGAGTTGTATTTTACGGATTGTTTGGTTTTTACTTTCAGTTCCACCGGTTCGTAAATTGGTTTACGGTTTTCATCCAATAACGCGATTTGCAACTGAATATTTACATCTAATTTTTTCTTTGTTTTGTAATCATCACTGGAAATCCGCCTGGCAATTGCCGACGGTACTTGAATCAAAATTTGATACTCTTGATTTTCTCGCATGTCCCAATTAAGAAGAGAATTAACGGCTTGCATTTCAATGCTTTGCGTATCTTCCGCGAACTCTTCTACCTCTTCAAACACGGCTTCGTAAGCATATTTTTGCGCGTTAAATTCTAACAATTGTTCCTGCATACTTTTTGGAATGTGAAGAGGAAGATTTGGATAACGGGAAAGCTGGGCAAATACCAGCATCGACAGGTCATCATTGGTAACAGCCCGTTTTAGATTCGTACCGGTTTGTGTTATGAAAGAACGAATGGCGTGTGATAATTTGGGTGCCTTTGTATCCACTTGATTGACGCCGTATAACGGTACAAACGAAGACTGGATTTCAGGCAGCTTTAAGTTGGCAAAGTTGACCAACGCGTTCCATTTCTTAGCTTTACCTTTGCGCCCGGTTAACAGCAATTCTCCCCGTTGACGGTAAATGGGATGTTTCGCTCCGGATTGTTCGGACATCGCTGCTTCGGTCCATTGTGTAGAAAGGGTCAGCCGTTTGCCTATGTACAAACCATCTTCTTCATGAAATTCCAAGTCCACGGCGGCAGCATTCACAAAGGAAGCGTTTGCCGTAACCGTCTTGGGTTGATACGTACCGCCCAATTGAGCGGACGCGTCTTGCAGCGCATCCCGAATGATGCGGTTGATGAGGACAGCCGGTGTATCCAATTCTTGCACCGTGATTCCCATAGCCGCAATTCGGTCGTAGCGCCGGCTTTTTTGTGACGTACCGGAAGCCACAATTTCGCCTGTTCGTAAATCATACAAATGCACACTCACCAATAGACTGTATGTAATTCGATGGCCTCCCGGAATTTCAATCGTGTGCTTGGATAAATTCGAAACAATGGCTGTCAAACCAAAATCCGGCCGGAGATAGGAACTAAACCGGTCAAAGTCAAGTTGATTGCGTAAATCCTGCATTTCAATCTTGGCGTTATCCAACTCAACCAAACCGATTAACGGATACGTCATGCGAACGTTACCTGTTCGCAACACCGCGCTATTCAACAAACTGGCGTAGGAGATGTGATACGCGGGAATGTTGAGGGTGGACGAATTTCGTTCTCCGAATTCCTTTTGAAGAGCGTTTTCACTTTCCCGCAAAAATCGGGTGTCTTCGTGCTGCAATACGCTGTCCGTAAATAACACGCGGGTTACGGATGCCAACGCTTGCGCGTCCGGCGTGCCCATATCCATCTTAAACGATTGAAACGAATCCCACTGTTGCACCGTTCCTCCCGATTCCATAAGGGCCAGGGAATAGGTGGGGTATGATTCGGTTACTCGGAGGAATGTATTTTTATCCTGGGAATACAAGAGCATTTCGGGAAATAGACCGTCTTGTCTGCCTTTGTTTAAAACGTACGGTTCCGTGCTTGTTCCGCGGACGCGCCGGCGTCCGGGCAATGACTTGGGAGCGAAAGCGACCTGGGCTTCGATTCGGGCAGGCTGAAATTGTTTTTTTGCCTGTTGAATCATTTCTTGCGCGCCCAAGCGCAGGAGATCGGCAAACACATCGGTTGCGTTTACAGGCACTTCTTCCCGTGATTTTGTTTGTAGGTTGTAATTTAATTGCGTGATGGCGCCGCTGTCTCGTTCTTTCTTAAACATGATCAGCTCTTGGAATTCACGATTCAAGGCTGGATTGCCGTTGTGATCCCAGTCTTCACGAAATAGATAATCCGATATCGAGAAGACAACTTGGCCGGATACGGGGTCCACAATTTGAAGATTTGCCGCGATGCGAAAAAAGACGAGATGCGATAAATTTTCTGTTGAAGACCACTGCTGTAGATTGAGATTGCTGACCGTGATAAACGCGAGCAGCAATTCGTCTTTGTTAGTGACTTCTTCCAACCGCGCAAACGTATTGCCGCTATACATGCTGGATTCCAGGCCGGGCTGCATGTCTTTGACCGCGTTTTGAAAACGGGCTAAATCCACAAAGGGTGTTTCTGCTATCGTATCGGTCACGACCGGATTCCAACGCAATGCCACTTGCGCGTTGGATGATGAAAGACAAAAAAGAAGTGCAATCAAAACGCCGATGGGTTTACAGAAATATTTCATGGGTATTCCTTTTAATAGAGTGAATTGAATTTATCGATGAAAGAAGCAACGGTTTGAATATCCCCCGCCGTTGAATACCACACAATATCTATTGCTGCATAAGGTTATGGATGGTCTGATTCACAAACGATTCCACGGAATCGCTCATTTTGTTGAAGGCTTCGTCGTCCGCTTCTCCTTGTGAAATTCCCAATCCGGTCACGGTTTCCGTGTCCATTGAGGCGATCCACTCGCGGTTTGAAACGCTTTGGCTGGATGCCGGAAAGGACTTAATGCCCATTGTCAATGAACTTTGAAATAGTTTCCCCCGTTTTGCGATGGCTTCTAATTTATAGGTGGTTTCAATAATGAGATTGCAGTCTTTAGCTTGCGCATCCTGTACCGGATCATGTAAATTGCGGACAAAAGGGATTTTAAGTCGATCAAATATAGCGGATATGTTTTCCCGCAGGCGTTCGTCATATTCGGGTTGGCGTGAGGATTCTGGAATGTACAGCCCCGCTTTGATTTCATGAATTAAATCGTGCTCTCTCATGACATCGTATGGGATTAGCCCTTGCTGTGCCGCTACAGATAGCAAATGTTTCTTATCCACTTCGGCTTGAATTTCCACTTCATAATATTGGTCATCAACGGTTTGCGTGGAGGTGATTTTATTTTCCGACCGTTTGTTGATGATAAATTGACTCGCCCGGTTTAAGACATAGTCCAGGGATTTCGGATAGTTTTCCACTTCATTGTTGACTTCGGATAACACCTGATAAACAGCGGTTGCATACGCATCGTGAATCGCGTTGTATTTCGCGAGAACGCCGTCGGATAAATACGAATACCCCAGCGCGGTAACGGTGACGACATCGGTTGGTTTGGGGTACGGAACCTGGCTGGGAGGAACTTGCCCCAAAACCATGCGAATCCCTTCCGATAGCAACTGTGGTGTTTGCCGTTTTTTCTTTTCCTCCATGACCGTTTGTTGGGTATGCTTGCTTACATAATCCACCAAGCTGTATACAGATACTTCGCCTTCATAATCCGCGGCTTTCCCCTCCAAGCCTTCGACGACAAAATTGGTGAAATAACCGTGATTGATGCTTTTGCTTTCATAGGCCAATTGATTTTGCAGGCAGGAAGAAAAAATATAGATTCCCCGTTCTTGACTTTCTTCTTGATCCGCGCCCCGGATGGACGCCAGCATATTTTCACTCATGGTTCCGTCGTCATTGCGGCCGGGAAGAATAATTAACTGACTGCCGGATTGGCACGCATCCATAAACATCAGCCGGAATTGCGCCTTGGCCGAATAGAACTGTTCTTTGATGTATTGAATCGGCACGCCCTCATCTTCAAAACTGGATGTGTTACTAAAATTGCGCGGCAGCAGATATCCCTCCGGAAGTTGGCCGCTTTTTTTCAGGGAATCAGGAGAAACGGCCCCGTGCCCGGCAAAACTAAACAAGATGGTATCGGTCGGTTTGGCCTTTTGGCACATTTCATTAACAGCTTTTTCGATTGTTTGTTTTGTCGGCTTGATTGCGGAATCGTCGGTTAGAAGAGTGACTTCAAATCCTTTTTCTTGAAACGCTTTTGCCAACGCTTTCGCGTCGTTTATACATCCACTTAAATCACTGACATATTCGCCGTATTCATTGACCCCGACAATCACTGCGTATTTGTTGGATTTCCCGATAATCTCCGATTCTTCCGCGGGCTCGACATTAAACCGTCCACGGGAACCGGAATCATTTTGTGACCATACGGACGGATGATTCGCCTGCATGAAAATAAATGAACTTACGAGAACCAATAAGAAACGATATGAAAACCAAATAAGCATTTGATACACCTTTAATGATTAAAACGATTGATTTAAACCGGAGTCGATTGCTCATGTTCATTACGAGATTTCAATTTCGGATCCCAAAATGCCTTCCCCGGCTTCTTCGACGGCTTCGCTTTCCGCCTCCGGAACTTCAATATTTGCCATTTCCGCCAATTTTTTCGAAACCGCATTGTTCACTTTGATGTAATCACCGACGTTTTCTTGAATGCCTTTTAAATCTTTCAGCATCCCGGGCGTATCTTTTAAATATTTGGGGGCATTCAAACCATATTTCAAAGGATTGCTTTCCACTTCTTTCGGCAATTTGGTAGATGTAAATATCATTTGACCGGCCGCAAAGAGTGTTTTTCCCGCCAATTCCCGGCTCACCGCCAGCTGTTTCAGGGCTTCTTCAATTAAATTCTTTTCTTCTTCGCTGAATTCTCTGCTGGATAATTCATCCAATTCGTTGAGCAGTTGTTCTCGATTTTCTAACGTCATTTTCGCGATCGATACATTTAACTGTTCGATCAACAAATTGTAATGTTTTTGGCCATGTTCAACCGCCCCAGATGCTAACTGCTCGGTTTTATCAGCATAATAAAAGAGTTTGGCGATCTCATCA
>CAYVAZ010000203.1:0-1328 GCA_964449065.1 uncultured bacterium | reverse complement strand
ACTTCGACTGTTGTTTTGCCTGCTCCGATTACTTTTTCTTCCAGCGGTCTTCCCGGTTCAACCGCGAACTTGCCCCTTGAGGACTTCTGGGATTCCAATTCATGGGTAAACCCTCCCCCCTGAAATTGAGGGAAAATCCCCGCGATCATCTCGTCCTCGTCCATCGACAAGGGAAGCGCTTTTGGGAGGATAAAGACCACAAGTAAACTCGACGAATAGGGAGGCGATGCCGGTAACGTGAACGCGTCGCTGGGAGGGATGGTGACCGTTGTTCCTTGCCGAACTTTGTTGTCTCTATCATACGCGTTCGGATACAAAACCAGCATATCCTTTTCGGTATCTTCTTCGCTGATATTGAACACATATACATAACCGTCTTTCGGCACATCGACATAGATTTCCAGTAGTTCACCCGGATAATATTGACGTTTATTCGTGGTAAGGGGAACGGCATAGTTGGCTTCTTCCACGGATTGTTCCAGTTGCTTCCAAAACGCACTGACATTCCCTACATTCGGTTCCGTTTGACCGCTGCCGGTTTCAAATAAATTTGTAGAACGGAGATTCTTACTCCCACTCAGGTTGGGTTTATAACGGCTGTTTGGGTCGGATACATTTTCCTGAATGTAGTCAGTCGTGTAGTTCAGCAAATCATCCATTGAGATGGATTGATTGTCTTGTTTTGCTTTTTCAACTGCTTCGGCGATGCCAAGGGTAAAGTAACTGCCGTTTGGGCTTGCCTGTGCTTCTTCATCGTCTTGACAGGCACTGAGTAAAACATAATTGATTCGACTAGACGAAGAGGAAGAGGGGGGGGATTGCGCGGGACGAAACCGTCCGCGGGACCCGCCGCCAAATCCTTTGGATGCTTTTAAATTCGGCACTTCAAAATCGACAAACTTCGAAACATCTTGGGAAAAACGGCGATGGGATGATCCGCTATGACATGCATCAATTATAACAAAGACATGATCAGATGGGATAGAAGTTAAAAGTGTTTCCATAGAATCGTCAAGCAATGTGTTTGTCAATGTATCTTTAGATAATTCGGTGTCATAGAGGACGAAAAGTTCATCCTTATTGTCGTCTTTTTCGTCGTTGGATTCATCCATCACTTGTGACCCATGCCCGCTAAAATAAATAAATACCCGGTCGTCTTTGGAGAGATCGTTGCTTAACCAATGAAGTATTTCGTTGGAAATACTCATCTCGGTGCTTTGATCGTCTTCCATGATTCGAATCATGGATTCTTTTACCCCCATATTAATTAGTGTATTTCGCATGAGGATTAAGTCTTTGTCGATGCCGGGTAAATCCGGAATAATATC
>CAYVAZ010000202.1:0-9268 GCA_964449065.1 uncultured bacterium | reverse complement strand
CTAGAGCGTTTCAGAGTTGAATAGCCGGGTAGCATCGGCTTCCAGCCGGTGCGTCAACCCATATAACTCAATGTAAATAATCCCGAAAAAAAAGTTGTCCAAACAATATATTTTGGGAGGGCGGCTTTTTGGGAGGGCGAGGCACCCGCCGAGCCGGAAGTACGCTCTATCCTAATCCGAACGCATTTTTGGCAACGCCGCTAAAAAAAAACAAAAAATCCCCAAATGGGCACTCTGACATAACACAGGGCAACACCCTGACAATAGTTGTGGGTAAATCTTAGCCCACCGGGAGAGGGACGGGGTGAGGGTTCGGGAGGAATAAACCTCTAATGACGCTACTGCGTCATGGGGAGCAATCGCTCTCTTCGCCCTCATCTCTTATCTTTTCCCAAAGGGCTACTCTCCGTACACAACGTGAGGTGGGGTAGCCCCAGAGAAGAGGAGAATAGAAAATAAGGATATATTTATATGAGGTTGAGGGCAAGACAATGCAAAATTTTACGAAGGGCTGTTCGTAGACCGTCGATTTGAGGTGGCACCGGAACGCGTGTTTACGGAGGACGAGTTGACGTTTCAAGAGGAGTGGCTGCCCCGGCTGGAGGGCAATACCGCCAAGCAGAAGAATCCGTATTCCCGCTCGAATTTAGCGTGGTCTACCTGGATTATCGCCCGGCTGGGGGGATGGAAAACCTACTATTCTAAAACCAAACCGCCTGGGGTCATTACTCTCAAACGAGGCTTGGAGCGATCTTACCAGCAAATAGAAGGATGGCGCCTCGCACGTTCATTTTGCCACTAGATATGTACGGAGAGTAGCCCTAAATCAAGGGGGGAAACAACGACAGACTCCTTAATGAGGAAATGCATTTTTCTACCATCATTTCATAGTAGACAAACTGCTTGCATGGGTTAGCGGATATCCGAATCTTCTTTTGATACACTTACCAATTCACTCTCATCTTTATGAACTGATGATTCCTGCATTGTGTTGGCTTCATTGCTGTGATGGGGATTAGACGCACTCAAATGAGGCAGGTTATGGTACAAACCGCGGTGGCGCAGCCAAATTATCCCAAAGACATCATACAATCCAACCCACAGGCGCTTATTGATCGTATACTTGGTTTTACCGTGCTCGCGGAGGCGGTGGTTGACAGGCTGTTCATCGATGCGGAATCCCTGCATTTTAAAGATCGTCGGCAAAAAGCGGTGCATTCCATGAAATAAAGGTAAATGCTCCAAACACTCACGCCGCATGGCGCGAATGGAACATCCCACATCTCGCACCGTCTTGCCTGTCACCGAATTTCGGAACCGGTTGGCGATCCGCGACGCGATCCGGCGCTGAAAGACATCCTGGCGCTGCACGCGGTAGCCGTTAGCCACATCGGTTTCGCCGCTTAAAACATGCTGAACCAGTTTGGGGATATCTTGCGGGTCGTTTTGCCGGTCTCCATCCAATGTTACCACAATCGCACCACGGCTGTAGCGGAACCCGGCCCACATCGCCGCCGATTGCCCCATATTGTGCGGCAAGTGCAATGGAACATGAACGGGATGATTATTGTGCAGGGCATCCAGCAATTGAGGCGTCCGGTCGTTTGAACCATCGTTCACCCAAATGACTTCAAATGTCCAAGAAAATGATGCAAGCGCCCGGTCAATTTCATCCGCCAACAGCGTGATGTTTTCCTCTTCATTCATCACTGGAATGACGATAGATATATCGATGGGGTTCTGCGTGGCATTTGGGTTGAATGGCTTCACAAAAAAAAGCGGCGCCATAGATAGGTTATCCGCCTGGCTGATCGAATCACAATGCGCCTTTTTTTCCAGTCCCTTACTAGGTTGAATCAAAGAAGGCTTCATCATTCCGCTCATCACTCCGCACCCCAAAAGCGCCCCGGCGTAGATGTCGGAAAAGAAGTGCGCTTGCGATATCACGCGGGACAGTGCGCACAACGCCGCCAAGGTATAAAACAAATGCCGCAGCTGTGGATAAAACAAAGCCATGCAGGTCGCGAAGGCAAACGCAAAGGTCGCGTGGCCGGATGGAAACGCCATGCCTCCATCCAAATTCCAGCCTAAAAACAATGGATAATAAAAGGGCTGCCAATCGTTGGCTTCGGGGCGAATTTTTCCAATGATGTGTTTGAGTACAGTATACGCGAGCGTGGAAATCAATATAGCGAATAAAAACCGCCAAAACAAACGACGCTTATGCGGATCAAACTTCGATATCACAATCCATGCGACCACCGCCGTCCACACCGAGCCGTAACTTTTTATAAATTCCCAATGGCGGTGTTTGGTCATTTCATCGAAGAGAAAGAACGGGTGATCCGTTATATAGTCCCACAATTGATGGAATCCGGTAAACAAATAGCCATCCAATGCAATCAACAATATCAACATTATTGCATGAATTCCCCAAAGCATCTGCGTGGGTGTCAGATGCCGGGTAAGAACGGGACACATCGTACCCGGTGATTGTTTTATTGAAGCATCCATCCCTTAAACCCAAAACAATGCCAAGTATGCACTTCTACAAGAGGCTCCCCCAACCGTTCAATTACTTGTGAAGTGTCTTTTTCTATCCGTTCGAATGAATCTTTCACATTGTTTGGCACGCCTGTTTCCTGACCCGGCTTTTCTCTGCGCACAAAAACCGCGTTTTGACCAATCCGTGTTTCACTCCCACCCCAGATATCATATTGCGTGTCGGGATAGGGATGCGGGACCGAATAGGTCATGGGCTGCCTTTCCACATAAAACGCCAACTGGCTGGGGATTTGATAGCGGATGCTGAAATAAAAAAACGGTGCATCATCCGGCAGTTTTTGTGCGGATACTTGCGCGATGGCTGCCGTTTCTTCCCACCCTTTTATGCGTGCCGCCGGATCATACTCATACGATTGTGAAATTCCAGCCAGATAGACAACGTCCGAAAACAACATGAACAAACACATCACAACACCCAAACCAGCACCGGCCGTGACCCACGCTTTCCCTTTGCCATCATCCAGTTCTTTTCCCCAGTACTGCGCGGCGCATACAATCATCGCCGGGTACATCGCCGCCAGCCAATTGCCATTGATCGAACGTTTCAAGGATACGCCTATGTACAACACAAAAACCGGGAGAAAGGAACACATCAATAGCAAAGAAGCGTCACTCCAATTGGCTCCGAATGATTTTCGGATATGAACAAACATCGCTATGGCTAGCAACACAAAAATAATGGGGGATATCAATCCCGCTTGAACCGCAATCATTTCCGGGAAATACAACAAATTCTTCTGCCACGAAAACGGCGAATCCAATTGACTGATATCGGATGTATGATGAAATGTCACCCAGTTGTTCTGCCAGTTCCAAATGAGCGGAGGGAGCAAGAATAACAGCCCTCCCACAATCACCAAATACGGTGCCGGGTGCATGAACCATTTTCTGCCAACCGGCGAAAGAATCAAATACAAAATCACCACAAAGAAAAACAACAACATGGTATACTTCGCCAAGATGCCCAATCCAATTGCAAAAACCAACGCCACCCAAGCAAACATGCCGCCTTCATGCACCGCTTTATGGAGAGCCCATGTCCCGGTAATCCAACAGGCAATGAGTGGCGGATCAATGGTGGAAATCATGCTGCCCACCATCATGAGCGGGATGCAATTGTAAAATACCGCCAACAAAAAAACTCCGGTTAAGTTATTGGGAAACAACCGTTTGTACAACACATAAGACAAATACAGCGTGAACGCAGAGAGCAGGATCGTATGGATTCGAACCCCAAGTTCCGTATCACCAAGTACAAACGTTCCGCTGTGAATCAAATAGGCAATTAACGGCCCTTTGCTGAAATAACTCCAATCCAACAGTCTAGACCATTGCCAATAATACGCTTCATCCGACGCCAAATCGGTAATATCCGATGCCACATAGATCAATCGAAACAGAATACCGAATCCGAATAAAACCCAAAACCAGATAATCGAGCGGGATGTTTCCATAAAAATACACGCAACTATGGTTGAGATATTGCAACAGATGATGTCAATGAAGATTCTACCGAAATCAGTTCACCTTCCGGTGAAAATACACATTCAGCTGTTTCCCCGTTTTGCTCTAACACCACTTTGTACTGCACCGGTTGGATTATTTCAAACCCCTGAATTTCCGCTAAAGGAAACTGATTGTGCAATGCGAGTGACACCTCTTCGGTCAACAGCCTTTCCGCAACGAAGTAAGAGATTTCCTGATGTTCCAGAATTTCCTTTTTTGCTATTAGGTCATCCAAATTATATAACAGTTCGTGATTGGGATGGGTTTGAACATCAATTAATTGACCCAAAGGAGAGACAATCAGTTCTTCAATAGTTTTATTCTTAAAAATTTTCGCCTTATAATTCAAATACCCGTCTTCGTTATTCAAACATAATGATAAAATCACTCCGGGATGAGCTTGTTTATAAATCAACGACTTCACCCGGGCTGGAACCTCATCCAGTTGAACATCTTTACTCACGAATTTGATCGATTGGTAGGTTGAAAAACAGATATATCCGATCACAGAAAATAAAAATAAAACCTTAACCCTATGAATAACGATAGCATTCATGAGTACCATCCCATAAGAAATGAGTAATACAATCTCAGTAATTGTCCAACAAAATAATTAAGAATCGATTAAATACAATTAGATTTATATTAATACCGTATAAATTTTACTTGGATAACATATGAGCCAAACACATGAAGGCTTCCGAATAGTCGAAGCGGAGTACCTGATCAGTGCCGCTCAAGTCAAAGACTGCCCGTCTCCTGATCTTCCGGAAATCACCATTGCGGGACGATCAAACGTCGGCAAATCAAGTCTCATTAACATGATTTGCAACCGCAAGAATTTAGCGAAAACTTCTAACACGCCCGGAAAAACTCAATTAATCAATTACTTCAAAATACGAATGGAGCCGAATTCCCTTTATTTTTATTTGGTCGATCTGCCTGGATATGGGTACGCGAAAGCAGGTCTCAAGCAGCAGCAAAAATGGGGAAAGCTTATCGGCGACTTTTTAGAACAACGGGAAACACAAAACGGGATATTGCATTTGCTGGATTGCCGCCACAAACCCAGCGCGTTGGATGAAGACATGCGGGAATGGATTAACTATAAGGGCGTCACCTGCATAACGGTGTTAACCAAAACGGATAAACTCTCGAAGAATCAACTGACCAAATCCAAAAAACTCATTGCTTCTACACTAGAAATCCCCCCGGAGGAGCCGGTCATCGATACCTCAACCATCAAAAAAAGCGGAACGCCGCAATTATGCCAAGCCATCGTCAACCTTATTTCTTAAGTTGGATTTATCTCTTGCAAAAACCGTTTATACTAGGATAAAAAACTTTAGGATGGAAACCATGCCGCTCATTCAGCCAAACCAACGATACACCTATCAAGATTACTTACAGTGGGATGATGATGAACGCTGGGAACTGATCGATGGTATTCCCTACAATATGTCGCCAGCTCCGACAACAGTTCATCAACAAATATCCTTAAATGTTACAACATTTTTAGTGAATAAACTGAAAGGAAAAAAATGCATACCCTTTTCCGCTCCTACGGATATTGTTTTTTCTGAAGACGACGTGGTTCAACCTGATGTATTCGTTGTCTGTGACAAAAGCAAAGTGGAAAAACGGGCGATCATGGGGGCACCTGATTTGGTGATCGAAATCATGAGTTCTTATTCCAGCAAACGTGACCGTTGGGACAAAAAAATACTTTATGAAAGAAATGGCGTGAAAGAATATCTGCTTATCGATCAAGATGGGAAATATGTAGAACAATACGTTTTGACTGATGCAAATTCATTTTCGAAAGGCAAGGTTTATGCGGGAGAAGATGCAATTCCACTCCATTCGATTGAACACCTTGAACTGCCATTGCCGGTGGTTTTCGATTTATCCGCTCTAGAATCTGTATTAGAAGAATAGCCGGATTACTCTCCAAAGCGCGCGGTAAAAATATCCGTTTCGTTTCCGGTTGGTTTAGTCAGCAAAGTATACAATTCCGGTCGCCGCGCGCGCATCCACCGCCTGCCAGTGCAGTTGTCCAACAATTGAGGGTCTAAATCGGCAATGAGCATTTCATTTTGTGCTTTCCAGGTTTCGGTGATGATACGCCCATAAGGATCAATAATCATCGCGTTGCCCGTGCGCACTTCGTCATCATCCTGTCCCACTCCGTTGCTGAAGACCAAAAACAGTCCGTTATCATGCGCGCGAGAAGGCAGCCAGCGCATCAGCCATTCCCGCCCCTTCGGTCCGCGAAATTCGGCTTCAATCGCTTCCGGGTCCTGTTCCCGGTTTTGCCAGAGTTCCACGTCAATCGGTTTCAACCCAAATTTGCTGCGCGATTGCGTTCCGCCGGTTTGATGCGGTGAAAGCAAAACATCCGCCCCCAACAAAGCGGTTTGGCGCACATTTTCAAAGATGTTATTGTCATAGCAGGTCAATACCCCTACTTTCCAGCCGTGCGGTAAGTCAAACACCGTATAGTCACCGCCGCTGGATAAATGCGGATTCACAAACGTGTGCAGTTTGCGGTGGCAGTGAGTTTTTCCATTCGGCAATGCAACCATGTACGAATTATACAGATTCCCATTTTCATCCACCTCAATAAATCCCGCTCCAATCGTCATTAGATATTCACTCGCCCATTGGATCAGTGTTTGGATGGACGGTCCGGAAGGATAAAGTTCAGCCAATTCGGTTAATTGCTCTTTGCTGTAATGCCGCAATCCCCAATAGCCGGAAATACAGCATTCCGGAAAGGAAATCAGTTCGACATCCTGTTGACGGGCCAGATGGATAAAATCATTTATGGTCTGTAAATTGGCAGACGGATCGGCATTGCTATGTTGAAATTGCACGGCGGCAACTTTTAGTTTTTTGGATGGGATCGCGCTTTTGGTCATATTCAGTCATTCATCATTTCTTACAATATTTTTACGAAAATTCTATTTGACGTTCCCTAAAATAGGGTAAAATGTCATAACAAAACACGAGATCAGGTTAAGCAATCATAATGATAGATAAAAACCCATTAAAACATTTTTCGGGCGTGGTTCCTTTGTTTCCCCTGCCCAACATTGTACTATTCCCCAAAACCATGATCCCCCTGCATATTTTTGAAAAACGCTACCGCATTATGCTCAAAGAAGCAATGGGCGGCGAAAAACTCATCGCCATGTGTGCCCTGAAACCGGGTTGGGAATCTAAGTACGCGGGCAACCCGGCCGTTCATCCCATCGCCTGTGTGGGACAAATCATCCAACACGAACCCCTGCCGGACGGCAAAAGCAATATTGTATTATTGGGATTAAAACGCGCCCGCATCACCAACGTAATCCAACCCAAACCTTACCGCAAAGCATCCGTAGCACTGATCAAAGACTCAACCCAAGGGTTTACTCAAGACCATATCCTGCACTTGCGCGAAACATTGCTGGAACTCTACGGCGAAATGGCAATCGAACTGGCCGGTCAGAAAAAACACCTCCCAACCTTATCACACATGGAAATGTCGTTGGGAAGATTGGCAGATTCTGTCGCAGCGGGAATTGGAATGCCGGTTGACGATATGATCCATCTGCTGCACGAAACCAATGCTTGTCAAAGAGCGAAATATGTAATCGAACATCTGGAAAAAACGCTAAATGTGCAATACTCATATGGAAATCACACGATCATTACAAACACCAAAACTTTTACTTTTCCCCGTTATCACTTGAATTAGGAATGGATTGCATTGAAGGTGTCATCGAGTTAACGGCTTTTGATACCGGGCCAAACGCGGCCAGTTTATCGATTTCCCGGAACAATTCCGGCATCATTTCTCTCGCAATTACATCATCTCCGCTGTGTTCTCCATCTTTTCCCAAACTACGCAAATCATACGCTTGTCGCGGTTCCATGGAATAAACAATCCGGTTTGACCAGGGATCATAAAAAAACGCCTCCGATTCCGCGTATGGGCCGTACCAACTCCCCGTTCCTTCTAATATAACCGGTTTGGCAATCAATGCTTCCAGGTTGTTCTCTTGGGAAGGATAATCGCCGACATGCAGGCGGTAAATTTCGAGAGCGGCAGCGAGGTAGTACATCTGTTGCTCGAACGTAAGTTCACTATCACCTACGCGCAGCCGATATTCTTGCGGGATACTTGAGGGTCTGTTTTGTTCTCCACAGCCAACAAAACCAAAAGAAAACACTATAAAAATGATAAAAACGGTTCGGAAGATCATTAGGAATTGATGACGGGAAGGGCGTTACCGCCTCCCTCTTGTTTGGCGTTGTAAATAATTTCCCGCAGTTCTTTTTCCGCCTGTTCCTGCATGCCGCTGCGCAGTAAGGAAAGCGCGCGGGAGGAGACCATGCGGTCAAATACCTTTTGGCGCTGCTGCGGCGAGGGAAACTCATCTTTTACGATCTCCCGCAACGGGGCCATCAGTTCCAAAAACATGCCGTATTCTTCCCCGTATGCCATTTCCAACTCTTGGCGAATGCTGGCGGCCAACGTGGGGCTGATGCCGGATGTGCCGATGGAAATCGAAAAGAGGCCGCGCTCCAATGTTGTCGGGACAATGTATGAACCTTCTTCCGGCTCATCGACAATATTGCAGAGGATTCCCCGTTGTTGACATATTTTTCCAATCTCTTGGTTGACCTCTCTATTATTGGTGGCAGCCACAACGATTTCTTTGCCGTCGATATCTTGTTCTTGATAGTCGCGCTGCTTCCACGTAATTTCTTTTTGAAATGACATGTATTCCAAAACCGGATCCAGTTGAGGACTGACGACAAGCACATCAGCTCCGGCATCTTTCAGAGTAGCGGCTTTGCGGCGTGCCACATCTCCACCGCCGAAAACCACGGCTGATTTGCCTTCGATATCCAAACACACCGTAAAGTATTTTTTTGTTTTTGATTCAACGCTCAAAATCCTACACTCCCATCCGGATCATTGCTATCAATATAGGGGTATATTGTTTCTTTAACCGTTCTTCAGTAAAGGGTTAATCGCCATTCCACACGGTAAGGCCCAAGCCTTTCTGTCAATTTATTTACGAAAAACAGTCAAATTAGTTACTGATGTTACGCAATCCATGAATTGGCGACTGCTTGAAAAATGGTTTTAGTTGTGAGCCAACTATTCTCAGTCAAACGCAGTGTCTATCGTCTTCTCCCTTTG
>CAYVAZ010000201.1:0-9282 GCA_964449065.1 uncultured bacterium | reverse complement strand
TTTTATACCGGTTTTATTTCGAATGTTTGAGGAGGATAACGTGCCGCTGGCTCGGCGGGAGCCTCGCCCTCCCAGGGTTGCGCATTCATTTACCGGCTGGGAGATGGTGCTGCCCGGTTGTGTACGGAGAGAATCTTTTTTAAGGGGCGGGGAATAATGGCAAGGTTTTTTAAACAAGTTTGCGGGCAGAGCGGGGTTGGGAGTTCATTCTTACCGCAGGTTGGAAGCGCTGAGGGTGATCTGGCCATCGATGACGACTTCGTCGATGATGCCCATGACCATTTCTTTAATAGGGGCGATTTCAAGGCTGAACACATCCTTGGCCTGGCCGGGAGCTCCGCCCAAAAGAACGTATTCGCCGATTCCCGCGCCAACGTAGTCGACCGCCACGGTCGCGGGTCCGATGGATTCGCCATTGGGATTCACCGGTTCAACCAGCAGCAGTGCTTTGCTTTGGTACGCCTCATGTTTTAACGTCGCGACAGCGTTGCCGACAATGCGTCCAAGTTTCATTCGATGTTCCTAATCATTCGAAGCGGCAAGCCCTTTTGCTTGCCTGATGATACATATTTTTCTTTACGCAGGGCAGCCAGGGGGAGTGCCTCTACAATTTAATCTCTTGTATACAGCGTATCGACAATTCCGACGATGGTGGCGTCCGACGGCATTTGATGGCCTTTGCATACCATGGTGGCATCGCCTCCATCGACATAAAAGACCAACTCGCCTTTGCCCGATTTGTTTTCCGGATCGACCGCAATTAACGGTTCGCCGCAGGGGACTTCATTTTGGTCCACCCGTTGAATCACGCAGAACTGCATGCCGTTAAAGTTCTTGTCTTTGCGGGTAGACCATAACGAGCCGACGACTTTCGCGAGATTCATGATACGCCTGCCGGTTCATGGGATTCGGATTTGGAGTATACGGTTTTGCCGTCGATTTCCAGGGTATCGACAATCGAAATGATCGCCGAATCGACGGGAAGTTTATCGGTGGTTTCGGTCAGGCGCGCGGAAGAACCGCCCACGACGACGACGATCTCGCCTTTTCCCGCGCCAACGCTATCTGCCACGACGTGAAAAAGGTCGCGCGGTTCAAGGTCTTCGGCGCGAATTTGCTGCACCAACAGCAGTTTCAGGCCGGAGAGTTTCGGGTCTTTTTGGGTGGAAACAACGGTTCCAACAACTTTGCCTAAGAACATGGGTTTTCCAATCGTTTATGGTTTTACGGAATCCGCGTGGGCCGGCTGGGGAATTTGCACCATCCGGGGCGCCCCGCCGCTGGGCGGGTGCACAATGTTCGGGTTCGGCTCACACACTTGAACGCGCACCGCCACTTCATCGCACTCGGTGAACTTGGGGCAGCGCACACACTCTGTCCATACTTTATGCGGGAGTTCGGATTTATCAATCTCTGAGAAGCCCATGCGCTCAAAAAATCCGGTAACCTGGGTGAGGGCAAACACGTGGGTGATGTTCATCTCACGCGCTTCATCGAGGCAGGCGTTGATGAGCATTGCGCCCCAGCCTTTGCCGCGGCCGTGGTGATCGACCACCAGCGATTTGATCTCGGCCAGGTCGCCCCACACCAAATGAAGACCCGCACAGCCATGCACAGTGCCGTCTTCTTCCACAACAAAGAAATCGCGCAGGTTTTCGTACAGTTCCGAAAGCGGGCGCGGTAGCAGAAAGCCCTCAGTCATGTGCTGTTCGATGAGATGCTTCATTCGAGGGACATCTTTGGTGTGTGCTTTACGGATATGGGCTTGTGAATTCATCCGATTCTCATTTTTCCAGTCTACATTTCAGAATTACTTTAATTTGGGAGAGCGAGGCTCCCGCCGAGCCGGAATTACCTTATGCCTATTGTATTAGGCATGATGTGAGAAACAAGAGATTTTTGACCTATCTTGCTGAAGTTGAGGATTTTCAATATCTGCATCAGGTTGAATATGGTATTTTAAAAAAAAGATATTGTTTTTTTAAATATACACAGGTACAATTGTACTCATGAAGATCATAGCAGATACAAATACATTCATTGCGGTTGCTCTTAACGAACCGGAAAAGGAATCCATTATCGGTATAACCAAAGGTTTTCATTTGGCCGCACCTGAAATTTTACCATTCGAGATTGGTAATGCTTTGACTGCGATGTTGAAAAAAAACATTTTAATGAAAGAAGAAATGAACACGGCTTGGAAAGCCGCACAAACTATTCCGGTTGAGTTAAGAAAAATTGAGATGGAAGACGCGCTAGACATTGCTGGTGAACATCATATTTACGCGTATGATGCCTATTTTCTTGAATGCGCAAAGCGTCTTCGATGTCCAATATTAACCCTGGATCGGCGGATGAAACGGATTGCCAAGACAATTGGAATCACAACACTGGAGTACGAGAAATGAAAGTATACAACTATTCGGAAGCGAGACAGCGGTTAGCCGAAGTATTGAATACGGCCCTCAATGAAGAAGTGATTATCACCAGAAGAGGTGGGGAATCTTTTTCTGTGACATTCCGGAAGGAATCTTCATCCCCATTTGATGTGCATGGAATAAAAACAAAAGCAACTACCCAAGATATAATTGACGCAGTAATAGAATCAAGAGAGGGTTTTAAAAAAGAATAAAGTTTATAAAGATATCCATTGCCTGAATCATGACAGGCAGGACGTATTAGGATAAATAGGACGAAGGATTCGCCCCACAGAGCCAAAGAGGTCAGAGAGATAATATGTGACCGTGAATAAACGCAAATTTGAGTGTAGAGAACGAAGACTTTCAAAGATTGTCTGTCCGGTCAAAACGGCGCGAACCGCGATTTTCATTACCGGCACCCCAGCGGATATTTTTTTCAATACCCGAAAGATTACACTGACTTTTTGATATATGATTTTGCTCCAATGATATCATGCACAATTTTGAATCAATGGTATATCCAAGACCGTATTTTGAAGAACGTTATATTCCGTTCTCAGTCTTTCAAGAAATTACCCATCCCACTCATGCAGGAGGCGTTCGACATCATCAATGGAGCCTTGGGCGATTTTGAACATGTTGCTGAATTTCTTTTTGATTTCCGCGCCGTGGTATTTCACGGATGTTTCAGCGAACTTGAGGCCGGTGGCGGTGCTGATGACGGCGGAAACATCGTTTTCGGATACCACATTGGCATCGCGGGCTTGGAAGAGCGCCGAAAGAGCAATCCCGGTTTGGGGGCAGATATCCACCCCGCCGCGGGTCACGGACATTTGCGCGTTTTGGATTTCTTCTTCGGGAACCGTATAGAAATGAGCATTAAAATCCTTCAGCAACTTGGCAACCCGTGGGAATGAGACCGGGTCGCTGATGTTGGCGGCGGAGGCCACGCTGGGTTTAAACTTGCCGGGTTGATAGGCTTGCGGCTGTCTACCGCCTCGATCCCAACGGACGAGGGTATCGCTGTGTGATCCCTGGCCGATCAAGATTCCAGGCAAGCGATCGATCAGGCCGTGATAACGCGCGCGTTTTAAGCCGGAAAGCAACGCGGTGAGGTTGCCTGCGTTGCCGACAGGGATGGCGATCCAATCGGGGGTGTTCCAATGCAGGTCTTGGCAGATTTCCAGGCCGATGGTTTCTTGTCCGACAATGCGAAACGCGTTTTTGGAATTCACCAGCACCAAGGAATCGTGCGATTGGCTGAACTCTTGAATGATGCGCATACAGCCGTCGAAACCGTCTTCGTGATCCACCGCGATGACCTGCGCGCCAAACTGCAACGCCTGCGAAAGCTGCGCCATGGATATGTTGTTGTGCGGCACAAGGATGATGCAGTACAAACGGTCGCGGGCATAGCCCGCGTAAGCCGCGGCGGCGGCGGAGGTATCGCCGGTGGAAGCGCAGCAGATGCCTTCGATCTTTAATTCAGGGTAATTCATTTGCAAGCGCAAGGTCTCGCTGACGGCGACGGACATGCCGCGGTCTTTAAAACTGCCGCTGGGGTTTTGGCCTTCCAACTTGATAAAGGTCTTGCCCAAGCCTAGTTCTTTTTGCAGCCAGTGCGGCACTTCGTATAAATCCGTGCAGCCTTCGTTCAGCGCCATACAGGCCTCATCCGGAAAGCCGGGGAGGATAAAGTCTTTCCAGCCGAACACGCCCGAACCGGTGGGGTATTTGCGCGAGAGTTCGCTCCAGCGGATATGATCGAGGTAATTTTGTGCCGCGCGGCCGCTGCCAATGGAGCATTGAATGGCGTCTTCGTCGCGTTCGATCATCAACAGACCGCCGCAACCTTCCGCTGTGCAGACATAGGTAAAGCGGTCCGTCGGGTATTCTTTTCCGCAGGAGATGCATTTGGAGTAAAAGAACACTTTGGGAACCGAAGGGGGAGACATAACCATGAGACTTTTCCTCAACCGATTTTTGCTGAACGAATTTGCATTTTTTTATTATAGTAGTATAGAGCCATTCTGGACAAGATTTGTACGAAATTTTGTTTGACCATAACAAGATTAAAACAGAATCGTGTATACTTTTATCATGCAGGCAGACACAAGCAATGGGGATGGTTTCACTTTTCAAATCGGGATGATCCGTTATATTTCAGATATAATAATTTTAAGAGATGCAAATGGTTCGCTACTTCCTTTCTTTATTCATTGTTATCCACTTATCCTTTTCACTGGTCAGCTACGCGGAAGCATGGTGGTCGAACCTCAGCGTGCAGGAAACGCGGACGGTTGCGAAAGGAATTACGTACCAACGGATTTTATTTACAACCATGCCGAACGAACCGGTGCGGGCGCATGTCATCAGCGCTACCGGTTTGGCATCGGATTACATCTTCGGCGTGTTGGGGAGTTTTGGAACGCATATTCGTCCCACGGAATTCGCCAAGCAGTCGCAGGCGCTCGTCACGATCAACGGGGGATTCTTCAGCACGCGTCCCAGCCGTGCCAGCGGGTTGGTTATGGCGCATGGACGAATATTGTATCCGCCCTTGTTTCCGAAATTCACGGGGACGGTAGGGTTTCATTCCAGCGGTTTGTTGATTGATAAAATCGAAGAAAGCGATGTGAAGGGATATTCTATCTCAACTGAAAAAGAGGGCTGGAATGAATGCCACGCCGCGTTGGGGGCGGGGCCGATTTTGCTGAAAAACACGCTGAATCTGGTCAAACCGATTGACGATCCCTTCTACACGCAAAAGCATCCGCGAACCGGCATTGGAAAAACCGGCGAGGGGCAAGTCATTTTGATTGTGGTGGACGGCCGGCAAACCGAATGGAGCGTCGGCGTCACCTTGGATGAGTTCGCGAATATGTTTTTGGAGCTGGGAGCGAGGGATGCGCTGAATTTAGACGGTGGGGGATCCTCGACCATGGTCATCAACAATGAGGTTGTCAATCATCCCTCCGACTTTGCGCTTGCCGGCAAACCGGGTGTGGAACGCGCGGTAGCGAATGTGATTGCCTTGTTTGCCCGTGATGTGGTGACGAATTAACCTATCTACGGTTCGGCTGTTCTTAATCAATCCGCAAAATCTGACACCCGTTTTCTAACCCAGTTTTTGTTCAAAAAAAGACATTTACACGTCTTAAATATTTTATTAATTCTTTCCTATAGAATTCTTAATCCCTGATTAACATAATTATGTAACCCTGAGAAATATACTAAATTTTTTAGGAAAAGGAGTGGTTATTATGTTTTCGTCAGAGTTGAAAGCGGCATTTCAAGGGATAGTGTTGTCATCACTTATTATGGGAGCTACTGTTGGCCATACAGATATTGAGTATATCTTTGAGAACGGTATAGGCGGGTATGAAGGGACATTCGATACGACCTTCCAAACCGGTGCTCCTCTAAATATTCGTGGAGATCAAGGACGATTTGAAACGGATAGTTCTGATGCGGGTGGACAGAACTTTGCGATGATTCGCTTTGAAGATATTTTCGGTACCAATCCAGGACAGGTACCACCGGATGCTACAATTATCAGCGCGTTCCTGACACTAGAAGTTGTTGGTAACGGCAGCAGCGGCGCAGAGATGTTTGAATTGTTACAGCCGTTTGACGAAGAAGGCGACTTTTTCACATTCGGCGACGGTTCCGGCGCGGAGCCGTTGTTTGGCGCTGACCATGAGGCTGATCCGGTTGTGACATTGTTGGCACCGGATGGCAGCGGTACGATTTCAGCGGGAAACATTTTGGAGCTGGATGTAACATCCAGCATTGTGAAGTATCAAGGGGGGGCTGAAAACTTGGGATGGATCATCCGCCCCGGCGGTGGGGACGGTTTGGAGTTCAGCTCCAGCGAAGCCTCCAGCGGCCGTCCCCGGTTAACCGTTATCACAGAAGGTATCGCGCCTGTGGCCACCCGTTCCATTATGCCAACCCGTTATATCGATGGCGATGTATTGAATGTATCTCTTGAAGTGACATTGGAAGGGGCTGGTGCCGATGTAACGGTTGTCGAGACACTGCCGGAACGTTGGAGTGCCAGCAATATCAGCAATGGTGGTTCATTTGCCAACGGTGAAGTGACCTGGAATTTAACCGGATTTACCGGGACATCTACATTAACGTATAACATCACCGCACCATCCGATTCTCAACCAAGCATCGAGATTGCCGGTATTTTAGACGATCAGTTCTTTACAACCGGTGATTCCCGTGCGGTGTTCTCTCCGCCGTTTAATCCGATTGGTGAGGTAAACGTTGCTCCGGGAGAAGTGGTAGTCATTCAAGTGGAAAACGGTACTCCGAAAACCGATTCACCAAACTTTTTGTTAGAGGGAGATGATTCAGTGCCCAGCGGTATTGTAGTCCGTTCGTTGATCGACGGCCGGGTTGATCCGTTCCGGGATGAAGATGATTTGCAGTTTTTCGTAAATATTGAACAAGCTGGAACCTATTACTTATTCGGTAACTTTTCATCCACCAGCGGATCGGATGATTCATTTTTTGTTGGGATTGATGATGAGGCGTTCAATGATAATTTTTTCCGATTTAATTTAGGACCAGATGATGGAACGTTCCACCGTCAGTATGTCACCAGTGAAGCATTGAACAATGAAATTGTGGATTATCCGTTGGATGCAGGATCACATGTGATTAATTTGCACACGCGTGAACCGGGTGCCCGTGCCGATTGGATTGGTATTACGGATAATATCGATTTGGATTTATCGACTGTGGAAGAGCCGGAGCCCGTTTCGGTTGAGAATTGGCCGATATTCTAGTGGTCTTTCAACAATGAAATGATGGTAGGTAAATTTATTCACCCATTGTTAAGGAGTCTGTTATTTTTGCCCCCTTGTTACGGGGGGTAGGGGGATTGAAGCAAGCTTCCAACTACGCAAAATCCCCCGGGCCTACGGCTCCCCCCCCTTATGCAAGGGGGTACAACACTGCGCTAACGCTTGTGAATGACTGATCCTACTCGTTTCATGTGGGTGGTTAAGTTATCACCCATCAGATCAACTCTGATGAACCACTAGGTTGGTGGATGGTAAAAATCATTGAAGCCCTTCATGTTTTTCATGAGGGGCTTTTTAATACCAATTGCGCAGGGGTCAATCATCAATTGCGTAACATCAGATAAATAATTCCTTGGCTAACACCACTGCACTTTTAGTGCCTGTAACGGTTGGGATATTCGAAAGGATATTATTGATGGCGGTACAGGCTACGAGGGCAAAGCCTCTCTCCAAGACCGGTGAAGGAACCGACTTCCAATGGCTGGACGGATGCCAAGAAAAAATAATTCTAAAAGGAGAACAAGGGAATGATGATCAATAATATGAACCGGCCTGATCAAGTGAGATATTTGCTGACGGAGTTTTCTACTCAGCATCTTAATGACGAATTGATGAATTATACGTTGAACCTGTTTGACATGCTGGAGCGCAAAAAAGACATATCCAATAGCCGGGGCAAAACGGAAATTTGGGCGGCAGCAATTGTGTATGTAATCGCGCGCTTGAATTTTTTGTTTGACCGGGATAACGCGTATTTTCTTTCATCGGATACGATATTCGATTTTTTTCATACCAAAAAATCGACCGTCAGCAATAAAGCCAATGAGATTGAAAAGAATTATAAGATTGGTTTCGGCACAAAAGGCTTATGCAGCAAGGGAATCTCTGATTCGCTTACATTGATTCAACTTCCCGGTGGTTTTGTTATTCCAAAAAACGCGTTACGCCCCCCCCAAGATTGTGGTTGGTTGTGTTGAGGGGGAAGAATCTGAGGAATTAGAAAGATACCAAGCCGAGCAGCGAAGAATTAAAGAACAAAAAATCCTAGAGGAAAAAGAAAGACGCGCGGAAATCAACCGCAAAAAGGCTAAGGAGAAAAAACAGAGACAAGAAGAGAAATATCAACAAAGTTTATTTGACGATTTGTAAGACCTTGTTCCGGTTAACGCTTTCCAAGACTTTTTTTAACTGAATATGCATTTCCATGAGCTTCGCCACGGTTTCATTTTTTCGCTTGAGTTTTTTTCCAAGACGGAAATCTTTCGGTTGCCGATGGTGGTATTGCCCTTTCAATTCGCTTGAAAGGCAACGGCTCTGTTCTCAAAAAACTTCTTCTGCCAACGGTAAAACATCGTGGGGCGCAGATTTAATTCCTCACAAATTCGCGACACCGGTTCCTGTTCTGCAAAATGGCGGAGTAATACCGTTTGCAATTTGGATTTCCGAGAAAACAACATTAGCAGGCGGGACGCCTGCACTACAATACAGCCTAGAAATCGTTGTGGTGCAGGCATCTTGCCTGCACACATGTGGGCTTTTTTTTTCTTGATTTTTCTATTTGCAATCGGTATATTTCCTTTTCCAATTTGGATTGTTCACTAAAAACAAAACGGCTTAACCGATTGCTTCGTTTGATTGCCCAGGAAACTACTTCTAAACAATCGGTTGAATCATTCTGGTTTATGGTTCTCTTCGCGCCCCCTCTGCCCTCCTTGCGTCGGACATCTCCCCCAAATGCTTTGGGGGAGACAATATCTTTGTGGGAGACAATGGCTTTTGCAGGCAAGATGCTTGCGATATTATCCTGAAAACAGTGATTAGAGACAAGCAACGAACCCTCAAAAAAAGCCTTAAGGGATATAGCGAAGAAGAAACGTAACAGGTCAGCGGTGTGAAGTAATAAATCAAAAAGAGGTTCCTTATTCCTCCCCCAATGCAATGGGGGAGGTTAGGAGGGGGGTAAAAAGGGGTAAGACACTCTCTTACGAAACCGGATCAACCCTCCCCTAACCCCTCCCAGGCTTGGGAGGGGAAATCTCTCT
>CAYVAZ010000200.1:0-9395 GCA_964449065.1 uncultured bacterium | reverse complement strand
AATTTGATTTTGGTATTGTCAGCTGCCATCACATAAAATGTAAATATCCATTGAATGAATAGTAGAGTAATGAAAGTCACAATACCAAAAAATAACTGCCGCATGATTTTGTGGGGATGCATTTTAGTGTAAATAAATTCCATGATTTTCTCCTGCTGTTTAATTCTTACATCATACCATGAAACCGGAGGTAAATGTCAACGGCCGGGTGAAAATTAGAACGGTTGCTGAAAGCGTACCGTTTTTTCGGTCCCCCTAAATTCTTCTAAATAAATTCTTCTAAATAAGAGAGACGTAACTGCATCAACCGCCGATGATCGTTGGGGTGCCGGATTCTCCACCGGTGCGCGCAATGTCTCCCCCGCTGATGAGACCGTTGGATGAGTGATACAACAGATTGTTCCCCCGCGCTCCCGATGGGGTACCCGAACCACAGTTTCCAAATTTAAAGCATCGAATGTAGTGCTCGGCTCCATCTTGATGCTGGTCGGGGCCGTAACTCATAACGGTGTAGGCGTTGGGGTTAAAGTCTGCATAAACACAATGACCCCATACTCCGTTATAGTTGACATAGTGATAGGTAGATTTCCAATCCGGACAGCCGTTCGCGTATTGCGAAGGCGGGGGTTCAAATGGGTCAGGCCGTTCAACACTGGTCATATACGCGACCGGAGTGGTTAAGCCTTTCAGGTACTGGACATAGGTACAGCCGCAGTCACGCTCGAAGGGATAACGGTTCCAATCGAGAAAGTACACTTCAAACGCGGTGCCGTAGGCCTGCTGGTCGGCATAGACTTTCGCCACTTTCGCGCGGATTTGCGCGTTTAAAAAGTTGGGGACTGCAATGGCGGCAAGAATGCCGATGATGGCCACCACGATTAGCAGTTCAATAAGCGTAAATGCCCGGTTCATACGATAAACACCTTTCTGCCATGGGTTACTGATTCAGTGGAATGTTACTTTATACAGGAACTTTGTTTAGATTAGATGAATATGGGAAACATTTATGTAGGCATCAACTGTCAGGTAATTGGTGGTTTTCGTTTTCATCCCACTTATTTACAGTTCAACCCAAGTTGTATCCACACGTCACAAAACATGAACCATTTTCGTCTTCGTAACGTAATATAACGTGAAAACGGATGTGTTTGATAGACCCGATCGCAAAACGAATCCATATTCCTATAGCCCTTGGTATCGAAAGGAGTTTTAGATGCATTCTCAACACGATATGAATGAGTTAGTTTCCAGAATCAACAAGTTGGATCAAAAGCTGAAATCACAGCGCAAAATCCTGACTGTCACCTATTGCCTTTCCATCTTGTTCTTGTGCATTTTTATCGCGCAATATATGGGAGTGGATCTATTCCGTCCCAAGGTTGTCCGGGCGGAAAAATTTATCCTGCAAGATGAATCGGGAGCGGTTCGTTCCGAACTATCAACACGCAATGATATGACCCTCTTTGCGATGTTTGACCGGCATGGCGTCCCCCGAAATGCCCTGTTTTCCGAGCCTCAATCCAACGGATTTCATGTATATGACGAAAAAGGCATCCGCCGTTCCGTGTTGGGATACCGCGATCACGAAACCAGTCTGGTGTTTCTGAATTCCGGCGGATTGTATCAAAGCGGGCTGGTGGCCAGGAACGACGGGGTATTCGCGTTTCAAGTAGGGGATAAAGAACAGATTCCGCTGCATTTGCTGAATGATGTAAAAGTGAATGGGTCGGCAAAAAGCGGATGATCCCTACGATGTTGGGTTTAACCCAACATATATCCGTTGATCACAAAACAAATGACAATAGGTGAACGAATAGCCTACTGTTAAAACTGTTGAACATTGATGACGGAGAGTATGTATCCTCACTCTATTGACGAATAGAGAGCGTTACTTTCTTCCCAGAAGCTCTCCGTCATTTTTTTTCTCTTTGTATTTTACCTGAGATACAATGATCAATTTACAGCATTGACACAGCATTGATCCATGTTAATTTTTTTCGATTCCATTCGAATATATCCACTCGTATGATTGGCTGCAACCGGGAGGCACTTTATCTTGCGTATCCCTCAAAAATATAGTTTGCTGGTTTATATCGCAGGGGCATTGCTCTTTTTCACGATGTTCGGCGTCATCAGTGAATTGGAAGATTTTGTCGGTGACTCTAGAAGACAGGGGAATGTATGGAATGGCTTATGGCGTTCGTTATGGGGTTGGAACAGTTGGGTACCAACCGTTCCCGTGGCCTATTGGGTCGTAAAAAAGCATCTGGATGAAAACAGCAAAGTTTGGCAGGCTGTGTTGTATATCCTATTGGGAACCGGGCTTGTGGTATTATACAAAGGCTTTTTTTTGGAATATCTTTCTCCCATGTTTTTTCCGAGACCATGGGGGGGAGAACCTTCCCTGCAAAATATTTTCCATTTTATGATCTCAAGAAAAGTCATGATCGAATCCCTTATTTTTTGGTTTATCCTGGGGACAATGTACGCGCTTCGATACAGCCAATTGTTAAAGGAACGGGATATCGAGCAATCCCAGATGCAGTCGGAGCTGGCGAACGCGCAACTCAGCGCGTTAAAAATGCAGTTGCAGCCGCACTTTTTATTCAATACGCTAAACTCCATCTCAACCTTACTCCGTGAAAAAACCGATCCCCATAATTTACAAGCAAATATGGAAACCGCCGACGAAATGATTACCAATCTCAGCGAAATGTTTCGCCACACCCTGCAAACCGCGGATGTGCAGTTGATATCCCTGCGTGAAGAACTCGCGTTTTTGGAGAATTATTTGGAGATCGAATTGGTACGCTTTTCCGACCGCTTAACGATTGAAAAAGAAATTGACTCCGGTTTGGGAACGATTGAAGTTCCCGCGTTTATCCTGCAGCCGCTGGTAGAAAACGCCATTCGCCACGGCAACTTGCAGCACGCCGGACCGGGGATGGTTCGAATCCGCATCTGCAAACGGGATGACCGGTTGGAGATGCGGGTGATCGATAACGGCCCTTGCACCGAAGATGATTTGCAGGGAGCCTTTGAAAAAGGAGTGGGATTGCAAAATACTTTAAAACGGCTTGAGCATTTGTATGGAGATGAATTTGATATGCAATTGAGTAAAAATGAAAACCAGGAAACCGAAGCGGTGATTGTTATCCCCATAAAGACATCCGGTCAATTCAATAAAAATCGGCAAGAGGAAACATGATTCAAGTAATCATAGCAGACGATGAACCCTTGGCACGCAGACAAATCGTCAATGCGTTAAAGGAATTTGAAGATATTCAGGTTTGCGCGGAATGCACCAACGGTATCGAAACCGTACAGGCCATTGTTGACCACAAGCCGGATGTGGTGTTCTTGGATATCCACATGCCGGAAATGGACGGCATGGAAGTCATTAACACCATCGGCACGGATCAGATGCCGTTTATCATCTTTGTCACCGCATACAACCAATACGCCATCGATGCGTTTGAAAAACACGCCTTCGATTATTTGCTGAAACCCTTCTCTCCCAAACGCTTTCGTGATGCCGTAAACCGGGTGTTGCAGTTTGTGGAGCAGCAAAAGGACAAACCCTCATCCGAACAGTTGGTGGACGTGTTGCGGCAAATCGAGCCGGAAAAGAAAACCGTGAAGCGCTTGGCCATCCGTTCCACTTCGCGTATTTATTTTTTGCAGGTCAATGAAATCGATTGGATTGAATCGGCAGGAAATTATGTGGACATTCATACCGGAGATCAAACCCATTTAATCCGCGAAACCATGGCCAATATGGAAGCCAAACTCAATCCGGAACAATTCATCCGAGTCCACCGCACCGCCATTGTAAATTTAGACCGCGTCGTCGATATCCAACCCGATGGTTATGACTTCGTCGTTCGCCTAAAGAACGGCAAAACCATGGGGATGAGCCGAAGATACAAAGATAAATTGAATGATCTAATCCAAGAATTATTTTAATTGGAGTCATTCAGGTTTGATTAGATAGAAAGAGATTGTCTTTGATCCCCCTTATCCCAATGGCATTGACATAAAGAAAATCCGGGGGATTTGTGTAATAAAATAAGTGATTGCGTTCTTCACCCCCCCTCTGTCCTGCTTGCGTTGGACATTTCCCCCAAATACTTTGGGGGAGGCAAAGCGTTGTTTTTTAGGTTGAGTTCCTTCAGTCAATGCCATTGCCCTTAATAAGGGTGCAACAACTACTTGGTACTTACCTCTTCGGCGATGGATTCTTCGAGGATGGAGAGGGCTTCGTCCATTTGGGGTTGGGTGATGACGAGGGAAGGGCGCAGGGTGATAACGCTTCCTTCGATGGTTTTGAAGGCGAGGCCGCGTTCCATGCTGCGGAAGAGGATGCGTTCGGCTTCATCGACCGCTTTTTCTTTGGTCTCGCGGTTTTTGACCAAATCGATACCGATGTGAAGTCCTTTGCCGGCCACGTTGCCGATGATCTCATAGTTCTCTTTCATTTCATTCAAGCGGTTCAGCGTGTACGTTCCCAACTTGGCGGCGTGTTCGCAGAGGTTATGTTCTTCGATGTATTCGATTTCCGCCAAGGCCGCGGCGGAGCAGAGGGCGTTTTTTTCATGCGTGTAATGGCCGATGGAGCGGTGAGGGAGGGTGTCGTACTTTTCGTGGGTCACGATTCCCGCGAAGGGGACAAGACCGCCTCCTAACGATTTGCCTAAGACCAATACATCGGGTGTGACAAACTGTTGGCTGGCGAACATGGTTCCCGTACGCCCGAAGCCTTCGATGATTTCATCGAAGATGAGCAGAGCGCCGTGATCTTCGCAAAGGTCTTTGACCTGCCGCCAGTAGTTTTGGCTGGGGACGACAGGGGTGGCGGAAATGGGTTCACCGATGATGCAGGCGATGTCGGGTTCTTTTTCCAGGAGGATCTTCATTTGGCGGATGCATTCGGCGTCTACTTCTTCTTCGGTTTTGAAGTTCCAGGGATTGCGGTAGTAGTTGGGGAACTCGACATGATAAGCGCCGGGAACGAGGGGGCCGAGGCCGCCGTGAAAAAGTTCTTCCCCGCTGACACTGGCGGCGGCAAAACCGGTGCCGTGGTAAGAATCCCAAAAGGAGATGGTTTTCCAGTTGCCGGTGATTTGTTTGGCGAGCGAGATGGCCATTTCAACGGCTTCGGAACCGCCGGGGGCAAAGAGGGATTTGCCCAGTCCGCCGGGGGTGATTTTCGCCAGTTTTTTCGCGAGCTGAATGGCGGGGATGTTGGTATAGCGGCGGGGGCAGAAGGTCATTTGATCCTCCATTTGCTTTTGGACCGCTTCAATCACGTTGGGGTTGTTGAACCCCGCGTTGTGAACGCCGTTGCCGTGCATATCGAGATAGCGTTTGCCGTTGAGGTCTTCAATGTACGGGCCGTAGGCTTTTTGGATGACGTTCAAAACCGGGGTGGAAAGGTTCTGTTTCAGGAAGTATTTGCAGTCTTCATCAAACCAGTGTTTGGTTTCGCCGGTGAGGTTGCGTTCCCAATATTTTTGGCGTTCTGGAGAGATATTGGTATCGCCTTGTTCGCGGTTTGGTTGGCTCTTGGGCATTGGGGAATCCTTTATCCTAAAAACAGTGATTAGTGACAAGCACCGAACCCTCAAAAAAGCCTTGAGGGATAGACCGAAAATGAAACACTTGGAATCTTGTAGCACAGGCTTCCAGCCTGAAATTGAGTGATTTAGCAAGATGCTCATACGACTAGACTTACAAAAGTGTTTCTTAGGAGTGACGAGTGATAAGTCCAACGAATTCAAGAAATTCTACGATTGATCGCTCTCACCCTTTTGGTAAATATTTTTCAACTGCTCCGCATTTCATAATTATATTATATTTAAAAAGTTATGGCATACTTTTCAATAGCATCTGCTTTTTTTAGGTTTATAGTAACAATTTGAGCGTGATCAATTTTTGTAACCGCGAGTGAACGCGAATACACGAGAATTAATGAAGATAAATGTTATAGCATTTTCATTTAGGATTGTTCATTTAGCGCGGCGAAAAGCCGCAGCGAAAGAAAGACTTAGCGCCTTTCTTTCCCGATATTCCTCAATCACACCGGTAATGAACCAATCCTAACTAGAATGGGGATAAAAATCAAATAAGCAAGGGAATTGCAAGGGAATTGGGGTGCATGTTACATCTCTCACCGGTTATGCCGCGTAACCAATTTCCGATTGGGTTGGCGAAGCAGTGGAGATGGAAGCGGAACCCAACGGCGCAAATCCCCTGGAGCCTGCGGCTCCCCCCCCCTTGTTAAGCTAATCTTTACCCACAAATTCAGTTCGAATACACCCCGCTGGGGTATAAAACAAAACCAAAGAAAACTTTTGGGTAAACTTCAGATTGTCAAGGGAGGGTAGGGGAGATCGATATACTTATCAGCGCACTTCAATCCTATGGTTTCTCTGGAACGATCTCTTTTACTGAGAGAGATGACATGCACCCAGGGAATTGTGATAGCAAAAAAAACCTCCTGCGAGGGGGTGCAGGAGGGTAAGAGAGGGGTATTGGGGGCTAAATCCAATACGTTGGGGTATGTTAGCCGGCCGCGTACGCGGGGGGCGTGTACCCAGCCGGCGGGTCTGCCTTGGTAAATTTAAAATTGCGGATTAACTTCAGCGCGTCGGAATGCACGCGTTCGGATTCGAGACTGCGGTTCGAGCGTTTTAAGAGATCCGCATATTGTTCCATAATGCACGCCACGGTGGGGTGGCAGTCGCCCATCACCTGCTCCGCTTTGCGCAATGCTTGGGTCAAGTGGGTTTCGGCTTCGGTGTACTGCTCTTGCTCCATCAGCAAAGCGGCACGGTTGCACATGGTTTCAATGAGCAAATCCTGCATGCTGCCGGGGTACATCTTTAACATACCGACCGCTACCCGCAGCAGCGATTCGGCTTCGTTAAACCGGTGGAGTTTGATTAAGATGGAGGCGAGATTGTTGACCGACGCAATGACTTCGGGATGCTCGTGTTCGCGGTAGTTGTAATTGAGTTGCAGCGCGCGGCGGTAGAGTTGTTCCGCATGGTTCAATCTACCGGTTTTTTCGAAGAAGGAAGCGGCGGTATCCAAAACCTGCACCAGGCGCGGGTCTTTTTTGCCTAAGAGTTCGGCTTCTTGTAGGGCTTTGGTATAGAGTTTTTCCGCGGCATTGCGGGATCCACTGCGTACAGCCAATGCGGCACTGTCGAGATAGACCTCTAGCGTGTCTACATCCGTGTAGTTTCGGTTCATGATGCTCTCATCGCTCTCAAATAAAATAAAATCAATTCAAGTAAATCTATTAAGTCCGTTGCTTGATATATCGGCAAACCGGGTGCGGATATTGAATTTTTTTTGCGGGTTTTTTTTGAAACGTTTATAATGAATAGAAACGTTACATTATGCTTGGGGAAGGGTATGCTACCTAAATCCATTGTTTCTATATAGATAGGCTTACACCATGTCCATGTTTCAAGCCGGATACTACAGGCAATCCGTGGCCAAAATCGAGTGATGGAATACGCATTCAAGAAGCGGTAACTCCAGTGGTCGGCAGGAATGCCGCTTATGCGTAAAATGGAGGAGAATCTTTGGGAATTACGATCTCATATCGATTTAGGAATCGCCAGGATATTCTTTACCACTTTTGACGAGAAGATTGTCCTTTTACATGGCTTAATCAAGAAATCACAGACGACTCCACTCAAGGAATTAACGATTGCGAAACGCCGTTTAAAGAAATTAAGGGTATAACATGAGCAAGAAAAACCTTGGCAGCAACTTCGACGATTTTCAGGAAGAGGAAGGTATCCTGGAAGAGGTAACCGCAGTCGCCATTCAACGCTGCATCGCTCTGCATCTAGCGGAAAAGATGTCGGAAGAGCGCCTCAGCAAAGCGGAAATGGCAAGACGTATGGCGACAAGCCGTTCCGCGTTGGACAGACTGCTCGACCCGGAAAATCCTTCGGTCACATTACAAACCTTGCAAAGCGCGGCACATGCATTGGGCGGACGGTTAAAAATTGAATTTGAATGTTAGAATAAACAGTAGAATTTGAAAGAAATTAATTGTATTGATGAAATAACACAAAATCAATACGGGTTTTACTTTCGATAGACATTTTCAAATAGCCGGTTTTAAAATAGAACTCACTTCATTTTAATCCATCATTCATCACTCCTTACTCATCCTTCGGGCGCAGACCGTATTTTTTCATCAACTCTTGCAAGTGCCGCCTGCTGATGCCCGCGAGTTGCGCGGATTGGGTGACATTCCCGTCGTTCATTTCCAGCAGCTTTTTGAGGTACTTCTTTTCAAACGCTTCCCGCGCTTCTCTGCTGTCCCGCTCTTTGTGTTCCACAATAGTAGGAAAATATCATCAAGATGATCGTGTGTCATTGGGGTGAGAGAGATATTTTCAGCCTACATGGAAAGTGATACGATATCCAAAGTAAAACAAAACGTTATAGGTACAGAACGCTGATGAAGATCATAACCAATAAAAAACTCCTGTTCGAAAGCGGCATCGTTGTTTTAATCCTGAGCATTTTATGTGCGGTGATGGTCCCCCGGTTTTTTGAAAATCAAGAATTGGCTCGGATTAAAAAAAATGAGGGGGAATTGAAGGAAATGCTTGAAGCCATACAACAACCGGGACATGCTTTTCGAAAGTATCTATTCCAAATGATTCAGAAGTTTCCTAATAATCCTATGAACCATTATATTGGTGAAGCGCCGGGGATTGCCGCCCATTTCCCTGATGACCAGTATGATTTTCAGTTAGAACAAGGTGAATTTTTAATGATTGTTTATTTGGGTATGGACCATATCGTCAAACCGGACGAATTAAGCATGGATATGGATGTCCCGATAGGAGTCTTTGTGGTTAGGAACCGTGAAAGCGAAAAAGACATCCAAACCTATTTCAACAGTCATTGGATCGATTCGACTTATGTATATTTTGAACCAAAACCGGACTATTATTTTGCTCCATCCAATGGGATGAATAGTGAAGGAATGATTTACTTCGACAACCAAGGCAGAAGTTGGAGAGATGAATAATCTTTATATTGAAAAGCGTACCAAAATAGGTGCAATGCACTTATGATGAAAGCAATTCAAGTTGTTTTCTTACGGCTCGACTCTGGGCGGGAACCGGTGCGTGATTGGTTGAACGGCTTAAACCAAGAAAACCGTAAATCAATTGGTGAAGATATCAAAACGCTTCAATTTCGGTGACCGGTTAAACATTGAATTTGAATGACAGAATAAACAGTGGAATTGGAAAGAAATTATTCGTATTGATTAAGGTAAAATCGTGTTATTCTATAAGAGTAACTCATGTTACGCAAAATTCTATACGGTAGGTATTGTTGCGAGCTTTAAATCC
>CAYVAZ010000199.1:0-9503 GCA_964449065.1 uncultured bacterium | reverse complement strand
GACAAGGGTTGAGATGAATAGTCCTGAAGCGGTGTTAGACCGGTTGCGCAAGGATCCCGTCTTTCGGGATCAAATTACCTTTTGGCACACCATCCCCCAGCAGGCGGCGGTTTATGATGATCTGCCCGCGGGCTTTATCAAAGGGTTGAAACAGGGGATTAACATCCCTTCATTTTTAAAATGTGTGGTTCGCCCGGAGTAAGCCCAGCGAAATGAAAGCGATTTCTATGCGCGATGCAATCCCCAAGTTTATTCTAACGATTTGTCTTCAGGATGGTCTAAACACCGGAGCGTATCCACTCCGCTGCGTTGGTATTTCCAACCGCTTTCAGGGCAGATGGTGATCCCGTCGCGGTCCGGTTCAGGCAGGCGAAAGCCGTGGCGGCTCATCCAGCCTTTGCGTTCTCCAGGCACGCCGGTGATAAGGGCATAGTCGGGCACATCTTTGGCTACGACCGCGCCCGCCGCGATGAAGGCATAGCGCCCGATGGTCTTGCCGCACACAATTGTCGCGTTGGCGCCGATGGTCGCCCCCCGGCGTATCCGCGTTTCCATATATTCAGAATGCCGCACGATCTGGCTGCGGGGATTGATGACATTGGTCAATACGCAGGAAGGCCCCAAAAACACATCGTCTTCCACAGTGATACCAGTGTAAAGCGATACGTTGTTTTGAATCTTCACGTTGCGGCCGACTTTCACATCGTTGGCTATAAAGACGTTTTGCCCCAGCACACAGTTTTCGCCCAACACGGAATTCTTCATGACATGGCAAAAATGCCAAATCTTGGTGCCGGGACCAATGGTGCAAGGCTCATCAACATACGCGGAAGGATGGATGTATACACCGGGATGAAATTCGGATTGATCTGACATGTTTGGTACCTGCTTCTTCGACCACTTCTATTTGGGATTGCTTAGAAAGAAAACCGCTAAGCCATTCATTCGCTGAGGCTTATCGGCGCGCGAACTCAACAATCCAAACTGAAAACGGCATTACTTTATGCTTGAAATTATACGATGACGATAAAAAAACAAAGAGGCAGTGTGCTTCCTCCCTCAACCCTGGAAACCCACTACCACTCAACCCATATGGCCGTTACCTTAATGTTTGGTATCGGCAACCGCGATTCTGCTGTTGTCTTCATACTGTCGGCGGATTTTGTCCAATAAGGCGATCACGGTTTCTTTCGGCGCATCTGGATTCACCAACACACGGAC
The DNA here is from genome assembly GCA_964449065.1 of uncultured bacterium. Classification (GTDB taxonomy): domain Bacteria; phylum Hinthialibacterota; class Hinthialibacteria; order Hinthialibacterales; family Hinthialibacteraceae; genus CAYVAZ01. The sequence goes on along the minus strand of CAYVAZ010000199.1, from coordinate 8,282 downwards.
AGTTGATCCTGCCATAAGTTCATAGGTATCACACGTAAAGATGGCATGCCCATCTTCATCCGGCTGAACCACTTCGTTTTCTTCAATGTCATCGTAGCCGTCGATTTGCTGAAACCGGTTCGGCACACGGGTGTTATAGTGGTTCAACAACTCTTGTTTGGTTGGTCTAACCATTCTAATTTCTCCCAACTGCTGGATTCATCGAACCCTCTCCCCTTCGGTGTCCACGCCAGTCATATTACATTAAATGTAATTTAATTGCAATGCGCTTTTTCACTTTTTTTTCTTTTTTACAATTCGTCGGATTTTGCGAAAAAAGCATTCATAGGTTGTTTATCTCATAAATCTTTGTGGTATGATTAGGCTTCATTTGCGTGGATTGTTAAGATTTTATGTAATTTTAGATGATGATGAATGAGGTGAGAGTATGACGCTTTACCGGGATTATGTAGACTCGATCGAAAAATACGGAGACGCCACCGCCTTGCAATGGGAAGGCGGGCGGTTTTCGTTTGGGCAATTAAAAGAGCATATCAACCGTGCGGGCCATTATTTTCAAAACGAGTTGCAAACCCCGGGGCAAACGATTGTTCTCATCAGCCCCAATACGCCGTTTTTTATCCCTACAGCCGTCGGCATTTTAGGGGCGGGGCATGTGATTGTTCCTCTCAACCCTCTGCTCAATCCAGCCGAGGCGGCTCTGCTGATCCAGCACTCGGATGCGCCGTTGGTGGTGTATGATCCCGCCCTGGAAGAAAAAATACCGCATGTGCAATCGCGGTTTGATGACCGCGTGAAATTCATTCCCATTCCCCAAGTTTATAATGAGAGCAACACAACGGATGATTTGACACCGGAAACCCATGCCGATGATCTATCCATGATATTGTATACCTCCGGCACAACCGGCGATCCGAAAGGCGTGATGCTCACCCACCGCAACATCATGTCGAATTATCATGGATTTGCCAATGTACTTCACTTCGGGCAGGAGGATACTTTTTTGTGCATTCTTCCTCTGTTCCATACTTTTGCGATGACGGTCATTGCGTTTGCGGCATTGAACAGCGGGGGCAAGGTGGTGCTGTATCCGCAATTTGCTCCGCAAAAGTTGATGGAGGCGTTGGTAAAAGAAAAAAGCATCATCTTGGTTGCCGTGCCGCCCATGCTGCAACTCATGGCGCGCATGGCCCCGCCGCAAGTGGCGGAAAACCATCAACTGCGGGTGGTGGTATCCGGAGGCGGCCCCTTGCCGCGCACTACCGGCGAGCAATTCATACAGAAGTTTAAGCATGAAGTGCTGGAAGGCTATGGTTTAACCGAAGCCGCGCCGGTGGTTTCCGTCAATCCGCCTGGAAAGAACAAAGCGGGCACTATCGGGCCGCCGATTGAAGGCGTGAAGGTCGAAATTCGTGATGAAGATGGAAAAGGACTTCCTCTAGGAGAAGTGGGCGAGTTGTGCGTGATGGGCGAGAATTTGATGAAGGGGTATTACAAAAACCAAAAGGCAACCGATGCGTCGTTTCACCAAGACGGCTGGCTGCGCACCGGCGATATGGCAATGATGGATGAAGAAGGCTACATCGCCATCAAAGGGCGCTATAAAGATTTGATTGTCTCATCCGGTGAAAACATTTACCCGCGTGAGATTGAAGAAACATTGCTGAAAGTGCCTGGAGTGGTAGATGCCGCCGTCGTGCCCAAACCGCACAAGCTGCGCACGGAAGTACCGTACGCTTTCGTAACGTTGGCGGAAGAAGCACAGGGCAAGGTGGATGAGAATATGCTGCGTCAAGTTTGCAAAGAAAACCTGGCCGATTACAAAGTACCTGACAGCTTTGAGATCATCGATCAAATGCCGAAGACGCCGACCGGCAAGATTCAGAAGAACAAGCTGGTGGAAGAGCATTTTGTTAGTTCATAATTGATCATGATGGGTAATGAAAGGGTTCGCTTGGATCAACCCACTCGAAAACAACGATGATATTTTTTGAGTGCGGGCATTCATTCGCGGTTTAATCCAGCCGATACGAGGTGGAGCTGACACCTTGTGAGACCGTCTCATCTTCCGGCTGCATCGTTTCACCGCCCTGTTCTGATGCCGGTTCCGCCGGCGGCTTTGTTTCTTCCAGCGCAGTCGGCTCTTTTTTGTGTTCCGTTGAAATGGCCGCGTCCAGAAGGGCGGTTTCACTTACCGCATCCAGGTCGGAATCCAAGTTAATATCGAGTTGTGCTACGCGTTCAAAGATGTTCAAATCATCGATGCGTTCGGGTGTCAGCACGTTGATTTCCTGCACTTCATAGCGGCCGGTGTGCATCGGCAGTTCTACGTCAACAAAATCGCCCACTTTTTTGCCTAAAAAGAACTGCGCGAACGGAGCTTGGTAGGAAAGAATATTGTGGTCTGGGTCCGATTCCCACGGTCCCAGCATGATGTATTCTTCCGTGACATCCGAAGCAGCCGGTTGCACCTTAAACTCGGTGCCAAACTGGATCTCGTCAGGCTCCACATTTTCCAAATAGATCGCTTGTGGAGACGAAAGTGACTCTTGCAGTTCCGCCACCTGAGAGGCCAACAGTTTTTGCTTATCTTTGGCAGCGTGGTATTCGGCGTTTTCGCGCAAGTCGCCATGCTGGCGGGCGGTTTCGATTTCCTGCACCACCTGGGGCATATCCACTTCCACCAAACGTTTGATGAGCTCTTTTTTGATCGTTAAACTGCGCGGCAAGCATAAGACGCCTTGCGGTCCGATAGCTTCTTCGTCCTCTTTTGATACTAACAGGGTTGGAAACCGTGCGCGTACCAGCATGGTTAAATCGCTGGAGGTTCGGCTGTCGAGGCCTTCGTTGGCCGCGGCGCGCCGGTAGATGGACTGCGCATTGGGCTCATCCACCTCATTGAGGCTTTCCTTAAAGATCGAATAATTCCCCCGGCGGATGATATCCCGCGCCGCAGAGGCCACCTTGCGCAGCCATAAGGCTTCGTCTTTGTCGCGCCGTTTAGCCTGACTGCTGAGGTAATCAACCAAAAGCAGCAAACGGTCAAGAATGATTGCGGTAGAGATTTTGTCTTGCAGCCAATTGTTGGCGCGGGTCAGCGCCTTGCCCGAAATCCATATGAACAAATACGAGTATTGGCGGAAATCATTCAGCGCGGTATCGACAATATCATCAATGACGTGGGTGGCGCCTGCTTTTTCCAGTTCCTTTGCCAACTCATCGCGGATATCAATGCTGGGGTGCAGGATCAATTGTTTAAAGATTTCCGTCCAATTCTCGTTGTGCACTTCTTTGATTCGCTTGGCATAGCGCCATTGGTGCGATTTCGTCCGCAAATCCGGCAGAATGCGTTCGGCTTGCTCTACATTTTCTAATGTTTGATAAAGTAATTCGTCTGGAAGCGATTCCACCGCGACGTCAAACTTTTTTAGGTCTTCGTTGGTAAACCACAATTCCACGATTTCCAGTGGACTTTTCCGTGTGGGGGCGATTGCATGGATTTTTTGGGTAAAATGGTGAATCACTTTGATCTGAACGTCGTCTTTTTTTGTATTCCGCAAATACCCATAGATTTGATCCACTTTATCATGCACCGTACGGGTCTCATCGAATTTCAAGAGCAAATCATCTTCATCGCTGACGGCTCGCTTATGCAGTGTAAACTGCTTCGTGACTCCGCCTGAAACCGATATATGCGGATCTTTACGCGCCAGCGAATTGGCATTCGACCACCACGACGTCCACTGCCGCATCGACATTAAACGCGGTACAACATATTCCTTCATATCTTTGGTGTTCATGCTGCCGCCAAAGCTTTTCAGCAAAATTTTGATAAACGCAACCGGGTCTTCTTTGGAGGTATTCATCAAATTATCCCGGTCCACCACGCTTAACACCCGGATGTCATCCTTTTCCAAATGTTGAACGGCGCTATCCGCTAAATCCAGCGACATTTTGTGGTCTTTTTTCTTTTGAAAGTTAATTTGCACGCGGCGGTTTTTCATGCTGAGATTTTTCACTTTCCCCACACCCCAATCCGGATGCATAACATAATTGCCAGGAATAAAGCGGGCAAAGCGTTCGGTTTCCTGCAAGGCGTCCGATAAATTTTTGCCGGCTTGTTCCACATGAGTAAATTCAAAGATTTCTTTCAGCTTGTCTGAATCGGAATAGAGATTTTGGAGGCATTTAATAAACGGTTCACGAAGCGACTGATCCTCCGGTGTGAGTTGTAAAATCAAATCCAATACTTCATATTGCGTATGCCATTCTTCTTGTTCTTCGCAGACAGAAACCAACGTATGCAGCAACTGGGCAGCTTTGTGGGAATGATTTTCGGAAACGGCTTTCGCGTTCCGAATAAAAAAGGGCAATTCCTCTGGAATCAAAGTCAGCAATTCATTCCAATACTCATCCAACAAGTCAAACTGTTCTTCCTCAACACAAGATTCCACCGCAATTTGCAGATGGCGTATCGCTTCTTCTTCATCATTCTTTTCTTGATAATATTGCGACAATTTATGCGCGGTATCTGAGGTACGGTCCTTCAATTCCAACAACTGCAACAGTGTGGATTCATATTCTTCATTCCGTTGGTCCAATTTGTCCAAGGCCTGAGCCAATCCTCTCAATACAAAGGCATCCACGGATTCTTGAATATGTTTACGGGCTTCCTCGGCGATTTCCTGCCATTTTTCCCGGCTGCGTAAATTGTTTAAATCTTCTAGCGTTAACATTATTTTTATCCTATACTTAGAGTCAAACGTATACTTACCTCGGATGAAGCACAACTCAATCGACAGTCCATCAAAGGTTACCAGTATTTTCGTATTGTTTCAAACTAGTAAACAGTTATGATAACACCGAAATAGGAAGAGACCAGACATTGAAACAAGTGATTGATGCCATCAATTCTAAAAATCATGATATACTTTAGAAAGACACCAACATTCAGAAAAGGAACGGTCAGATGAATACTTTACATAAATTTATAATTCTGAGTGCCTTAGGAACTTTCTTCCTGTGCGATCCCTATGCGGCAAGCGCCGGTAAAGTCAAACCTTTATCTCTCGATTCCATCACCAAGTCTGCCGAACATATCTTTGAGGGAAAATGCGTCGCCATCGAAACCGGACGGGATGAGGAATCCGGCATGATCGCCACTTGGTATACCTTCAAAGTCCTTCGCGGGATTCAGGGAGAGTACAACGATACCTTTACATTCAAACAACTGGGCGGTGCCGGCCCAAAGCATGTCATGAAAGTTCCCATCACCACATACAAAGAAGACGAACACTTGATCTTATTTTTATACCCAAAAAGTGAGATCGGCTTTACCAGTTCCGTCGGCATGCATCAAGGGAAGTTTCAAATCAAAGAAATGGAAAAATCCGGAATTCAATACGTCACCAACGGGATGCCTGGAACAACCCTCTTCGCCGAAATGGCAAGCAATCCTGCCGCCGTCACCGCCAAAGGATTAAGCACCTCCGGTATGGAAGTGTACAAATCCAACCGCTTCGAAAAGGAAGAGTTTGTAAATTTGGTTGAGCAATTGGTGGAGCAAAACAAGCGGAAAACGCAGTAACCATTCACCATCGTATACTGAATTGTGAACACTCAGCAACCCAATATGTTTCAAGATTCTATGGATTTTTCGTTGCAAAAATGGTCTGCATCGCAGACGGCGTTCGTGATCTTGCTCCTGATTCTTTGCGGAATTATTCTCTACTCCACTTATTCCCCAGAAGATATTTACATCAGCGCCTTGGAATACGAAGTCTTAACCGCCGAAAAATACGATCCCCGCAATGATGCCTCGGTTTTGGGGGATCCCTTGAAGATTCAAGTAGATACGCACCCTACTTTTTATGCCAAAGGCATTGGCCTACACGCAAACAGTGAGATTTTTGCGCGTTTTGTTCCGAACGGGTACACTCACTTTGCTGCTGAAATCGGTATTGACGCGCAATCGGGAAACGCAAACTCATCCGTCATTTTTTCTATCTATGCGGGCGGTACAGAAGCACGCACCGGCACCAGCGGCACGCTTTTGTACCAAAGCCCGGTCTTGCGCCATAACATGAATCCGGTATATGTAGAAATACCCGTCTACGGCCGGCGCTCTCTGACATTAACGGTGCGGGATGCGGGAGACGGCAACGAAAGTGACTTTGCCATTTGGGGCATGGCACGGTTTATACGACGGTGATTTTCAATGTACCCAGTCATCATTTGCCACGGTTTTCTTGGGCACCGGCACATGCTGTTATGGTCGATGTTCGATGGGGTAGATACAGCCTTACAGCAACGGGGAATTTCCGCTTTTCGTACCCGGGTTCATCCCACCGCATCCATCGAAACGCGTGCCCGTCAAATTCGCGGGCAAATCGAACACCACTATGGAACCGAGCAACCCATACATATCATCGCTCACAGCATGGGGGGGCTGGATGCGCGCTATCTGGCGTCTCCCAACGGCTTGAACCAAGGCCATCGCATTTGCACCGTCACCACTTTATCGACCCCTCACCGCGGCTCATCGATTGCGGACAACGTGCCCCGCATTTTCCCCCGGATCGTCTCGTTTGGATCGTGGCTGTTAACCTTTCTCATCTTTGCGGGAGAGAGCCGTCTCTTTTTTCGTGATTTATCCGAAAACGATTGGACCGGTTTGGAGCAGTTAAGCACCCACTATATGCAAACCGAATTCAATCGGAAGATCATCAATCATCCCGGTGTACATTACCTCTCCTACAGTTCCATTGTGAATCCGCTCAATACATCGCCGGCTGGCAAACTGCGGAGATTCATGGCAAGAGTCAACCGCATCCGGGACGGTTTAAACGACGGTTTGGTCGGAATCGATTCCGCCCGCTGGGGGGACAGCCGAGGAACCATGTTGGCGAATCACGGCGAAATCGTTGGTTTGAAAATCATTCCATGGGGACGGTCCTACTTCGACCATATCGGCTTAATCTTGGAAGTGGTAAAACATCTCCCACCTTATGAAACCGTTAAAACCGCAGAAACATCGTTGGCGAAATAAAGTACTGTGTATGATGAAACCAGATCTGCGCCAAAGAAAACGGCAAAAATCCCACCGCGATGATATAAAGAGAAACAGGAAGCGGATTGAGTTCGCGTCTCTCCCAGATGGAAGAACCCAACACCGTTTTCAATAAAAATGGAATACAAACCGCAGGAAGCGGTGAAAACAAATCCCAATCTTCCGGATACCCCCGGTCAGGATTCCAGCAGAACGAGTAGAGCAAATATCCCCCCAACATTCCCAGCCACAAGCAATGTTCCAGGATTCGTTTAGCAGCCATACGCGTGAATGCTAACGGAAGAAGAATTAAACCTCCAGGCATTAAATACAAAAGCGCAGAAAACCAGTCCGACAAATGCCGCGCCGTAAACCATTCCATCGGGGGTATGAACATCGCCCGGTCCAATCCAACGTGAAACGTTTGATGCAGCCTGTTGCCGAATTGAATGAGACTGCCCTCGTACTTCCAAATGATTAACCCATACCAAAACAACAACTGAATCAAAAAAAAGCCGCCCCAAAGAATGCAGATATCCCGCCATAATTTGCCATTACCTTTCACAAACGGAAGCAAAAACACCGCCGGCAAAAGCCATCCGGCGGAAAGGTGGGCAACAAAAGCCAGTGAACACGCAATGGTGACCGGAATAACACTCCATTCCCCGGCAATGTATTTTTGCATACAGGCAGTCAATACAAACAAAAATCCAACCGCTACCGCATACACCTCAATATGCCCAAAGAATAGACTAACTAACCCGCCAAACGAAAGCAGAAGAATCCATCCCAAACCCCTTTCAAAATGATTATGGAACGCCGAACGTAGAAACACGTGATAAAACATCAACCCAATCAAACTCGTAACAATCGAAACCAATGCAATCGCGGTTTTTGAAGACAACACGGTTATCGTATTTCCCGCCAAATAAACCCATCGGTATAGCGCAATCGTTAACGGTTCCCGTAAATACAAATGCCAAACCGGCTCTTTGGTTCGCTCAATCCAATCCATTCCATCGCGGCTCACATGGTTTGAACGGAAAAAGTAAAAGCAAAGGGCCAAAACCGTGAACCAAAAAATAAACACGGCAATTGGTTTGAACCATCCGGAATCCTTACTCCATTTTGCGATGGATTGAATCCGTAAAAATACAAGCGGGTGCAGCCCCACAATTCCGATGATGTAAAACAAACTCAAGAGCGGCGCGTTCAGTGACGATTGCGAGCGCAA
>CAYVAZ010000198.1:0-9518 GCA_964449065.1 uncultured bacterium | reverse complement strand
CGGGAAGAAAGCGTGCTGCTGGCTCGGCGGGAGCCTCGCCCTCTTAGGGTTGCGTTTCGCTACAGTGCGCGTCCATTTACCGGATGGAAGCCGGTGCTCCCTGAACGGAAAAAACTTTTGGAAAATGCGCTGCAATCGAAAATGGTCAGAGTATTATTCGTATGGCGTTAATGTCCCATGCTGCAGTTCGTACCGTTTCCCTGCCAGTTCAGCCATTTCGTGGTTATGAGTGACCATGACAATGGTAAGATTACGCTTTTGTTGAATTTCCAATATGTGCTGAATGAGTGTGCGGCTTTTATCGGGATCAAGATTGCCGGTGGGTTCATCCATAAAGAGGATGGAGGGTTGATTGATCAGTGCCCGCGCGACGGCTACCCGCTGCTGTTCTCCGCCGGAAAGTTGCGACGGTTTGTGGTGTTCGCGTTCGGTGAGATGAAGTTCTTGCAGCAGTTCATTTGCTTGATTGCGTAGATCGTGATGCGAGCGGTTGGCGATCATGCCGGGCATCATCACATTTTCCAGCGCGTTGAATTCCGGCAGCAGGTAGTGGAATTGAAACACAAAGCCGTATTCATGGTTGCGCAGGCGGTCTTTATGGATGGACTTTAAACTTCCATAAGCCGTGTCTTTATAGTAAATTTCTCCCTCATTGATGTGATCCAAGCAGCCCAACGCGTGAAGCAGGGTTGATTTGCCGCAGCCGGATTCTCCGGTAATGGCGATGAAATCGTTCCGGTTCACCTCCAACGATAACTCATGCAGCACGGTTAGTATGGTTTCACCGGATTGATAGGTTTTGGTAATGCTTTGGCATTGCAGTAACGGCATCGTGTTATTCATGGTCGCGGTTGAGTTCCTGGTCAATATTTCCTTGCAGTTGATTGAGACGCAGCGTATATTTTTTGCTTTCCCGTGTACGGTCCGGCTCCGGCAATTGCTTTACCATATTGAGAATGGTTTGATAAATTCCCCTTGCTTTGATTCGTTCGTTCAGTTGGGTTTCATACAATTCAGCCAGCAGACCGCGCGGTTCGATAATATTGGGGTATTCATTGATAATGGATTCCAATGCGTCGGCAGCGGCATGATGCTGCTTTAATCCAATCAACGATTGCGCGATGTACATCCTCGATAAATATTCATAGCGTTTCGTGCGATCGTATTCATCATCTTTTGGGGTATTGAGTTCGTTATTGAAATGCTGGATCGCTTGGGAAAACCGGCCCGCTTTGAAGGCGATTAATCCGGCCAGATATTGGGCTTGAGCACGGGTGGGATCGATGGCCAGCAGCCGGTTGGAAAGATTGGCGGCTTTGTCGTAGCGTTTTTGTTCGATATAAACAGAACACAAAGTTTTGATGGTATCCGGTCCATTAAAAGTCTGGCGGGCCTGTTCCAGAAAGGCGCGGGCTTGATTCAGTTTGGCGTAATGGATAGAAGGGTTGGTTTGATAAAAATAGAAATGGGTTTCGCCCAGCGTTTGCAAAACGAAGCCGTCATGTGGGAAGCGTTCATACGCAAGGGCTAAATATGCTTCCGCGGAATTTAGGTGGGGAATCGCCGCCAACGGGTTCGAAAAGATGGCGCTTTTTGCTTGGTTTAACGCGTTGATCCCCGCGTTGCGCAAATGAGAGGATTGAAAGTGAGCGGCAACCAAACCGCAACTGCAAAACCAAAGCGGAATGAACAAGATGACCGCAAACCACCGAATGGCGGGATGAAGCGGCAGTGTGAAATTCAATGGAGAAACGATACGGCAGTAAACCAGCACCCCCGCGACGGCAACCCCAAAAAACATGGCGCTGGCGGGCAAGTGCAAGGGAAAGTCATAAATCAACTGGACCGCTGTCTGAACGACAACGGTTAAGCAGCCCAATAAGGTAACGCGATCCGGGGGAGAGAGGGATGTATTCCATAAGATATAGATGGGAATGGTGGTAGAAGCGAGCAGCATGAGAAGTAAGAGGGATAACCCAACCATCCCCAATTCGGCGAGGGTGTGGAGATAATCGTTATGCGAGCGGTCAACACGCAGGGTGTTCATCTGTTTGGTGACTTCATGAATGATAAACGGGTCGTACTCTTGCGCGGTGTGGTAGACTTGATCGAGGTAGTTGGGGGCGAACTGTCCGACACCCTGCCCGAAGAGAGGGGCTTCCTTCCACATACGCAGTGAGGCATACCACATCAGAGGGCGGGACCTCATGCTGGTATCGCGGAAGGTGATGCCGTGATAAAAGCGCTTGCCGATTTTGTGCAGCGGCCCCTCGCCGCGGTAAAGTTCGAAAGCGGAATACATTCCCAGCAAGACAACCGCTATGGACGCGAACGCGATGGCGGGCTTGAGGTACGTAAGCGTTTGGCTGCGAAAACCGCGGTTGCGGGTCAATTGGATGATGAGTTCCAAACCCGCGATAAAACCGATGGCGGGGATGATGCTGACCCATATCCCTCTGGTGTAGGTGTAGAACAGGGTGATGAGCATAAAGGCTGATAGAGCAAACAAGATGATGCGGCTCCATACCGTTCTGGCTTGTGCTAGTAGCGTAAAAAGAAACAGCAAGACGATGGCGCCGTAGTTGGCGTAGTAGTTGGGCTGTCCTAAGGGCGCGATGATGGTGTTGCGTTCTTCATCGCTGGTGGGGTTATACCACCGCCAGCCGGTTTTGCCTTCGATCCAATGGATATAGATATCGACACCATAGATTTGGCCGAACGCATAGGCTATACAGATCAATTGAATGGGGATTGCAATCCATAGAAATTTGCGGAAGTCTGCTGGCGACTTGCAAACTGATGCCAAGGCAAGGATAAAAAGCAGCCAAGCGGCTTGCTGAAAGGCCATATCAAAAGCATAACTTTGAAACGGATCAAACCAGGCAAGAATCAAAATATAAATCGTGAATAAAATGATGGATCCGTTTAGCAGATTGAGTTTGATGGAAGACCGCTGGATGAGAAACGAGGGAATCCCCAAAAGGATAACCATCAGCACACCGAGTTCCAGTAAGCGGAATTTGGATTCGGGGCCGAGGCTGCCGATGCGTTGATCCACCAGCAAAGGAACACATAGCAAGAGAGCAATCAGTGTGATCCAGCGGATTTTATGCAAATAACCTAATGCAATTGCCATATTACGAATCATCCAATAATTTTTGATAAAATGCTATGGTTTGTTGGGCTATTGTATCCCAAGCATAGCGTTTGTTGACATCTTCCCGCGCGGATTTTCCCATGCTTTGCAGCCTGTCTTTATTCTCAATCACAGAAAGAATGGCGGCAGATAACGCATCCGGATTTCGCGGCGGCACCAAAATACCCGTGTGGCCGTCATGAATGACTTCCGGAATCCCACCGACGTTTGTGGCTATAACCGCTTTGCCCATGCCCATCGCCAACAACAAGACACCGCTTTGATCGATGTGTTCGTATGGCAATACCACAATGCTTGCGTTTCGAAAGATGCTTGGAATGTCTTCATCCGGTATGTATTGTAACGTGTGATCCACTGCTTGGGTTAATCCCAATGAATCGATCTGCTGTTGATAGGGGGCAAAATCCTCCAAGGCCTGACCGGCGATATGGAGTTTTGTGTTTGGAATTTTGGCGCGGACATCTTGAAACGCACGGATAAGATGTTTTAAACCTTTGTAAGGGCGGATGTTGCCGAAGAAGAGAAGGGTGGGAGTATCCGGCAGCGAGTTTGATAAATCGGTGTTGCCCAATGAGCCATATTCGCCGTGGGGGATGATAGTCTTTTTCGCGGTTATATTGGGGAATAAGCGCTCGAATTGATTCTGTGAATGTTGGTTATGAAAGATTAGGCCTTGCATCCGTTGATAAATTTTGCGGTAGAGGGTACGCATGGCTTCGCTGTTTTCATGCGGCAATACATTGTGGACGGTGTAGACCCAAGGCAATTTTTTTAGTGGGATGAAGCGCATGACCCACAAAAGCATAAGCGGATGGGAAGCGGATTGCCAGTGCACTAGAAAAGAAGATTGTTGTAAGCGGTTCGCGAGTAAATAGAGCGATACCGGATTGGTGCGGATTCGGTTAAATATTTTATGGATGTTGACGTTGTTGGGCATATCGTAATCCCAACGGGATGATGTGAGCAGTTCGATTTCCGCACCGGAATTGGCTATGGCTTCATCAAGAAAGCGGGTGTAATGGGCGATTCCGCCCGCGCCGGAAGGTTCTATGGAGATGATGCGTAACGAAACATTCATGAGTTGCCTACTCTTCTGTACACGTCAAGATGCTGCCGGGCCGCGCGTTTCCACGAGAACTTGGCTGCTTGGTTCAACCCTTTTTGCTTCCAATCGATGGTGGTTCTCGTATCCCAAAAGTGATCGATTGCGCTTAACCAATCCGCGTGTTCCCATGTGTCAACCAAAATGCCTCCATCTTGGATGACTTCAGTGATGGAGGAATGATTGGGCGCTATGACCGGTGTCCCACAGGCCAGCGACTCCAGCCCCGGCAGCCAAAAGCCTTCGTAGATAGGCGCCATCAATAGGCTTTCCGCCGCATTGTAATAATAGCGCATCAGATCAAGACTGCCGACATATCCCTCAAAGCGGACATGGTTTTGCAAGTTCATAGACTCGACGGTGGAAAAGATTTCATCGTAATACCAGCCCTTTTTGCCGATCACCACAAGCTGAGCATCTTCACCGGATTGCTTAAGCCACGCGGCAAATACTTTGAACAGGAAAGGATAATTCTTGCGCGGTTCCAGGGTGGATACAGACAAGAAAAAAGGGCGGTTGAGTTGGTGTTTGTCTTTAAATTTTTGCAAATCATTTTGGTCTTCGATCGGGTAGTAGTGCTCAGCGGCGGCTTCATGAATCGTCGTGATTCGTTCTTCGGGAATGCGGAGCAATTCAAGAACATCTTTTTTCGTATGGTTGGATACGGTAATAATATGATCGGCTTTTTTGGCCATACGCGGTACAAGTTGTGTCCATACAAAGCGCGAGCCCCAATCCTTTTGTTTGGGGAAGAGCAGGGGAGACAGATCATGCACGGTCAATATGGTTTTGCCGGAAAACCACAGAGGCAGCGCTTGCCCGGGGCTGTGCAAGAGGTCGATTTTATGCTTGCGGCAGAGCGAAGCAAGATGAGTCTGCGCCCATAGATGCGTGCTGCGCGGTCCGTTAAGAGCGTGTTTCATGCGGGATGGGAGAGGGATATCTACCAGTTTGCGGTTGTAAAAGAGAGTGTATTCTTCATCCCCCTCTAATTTCGCGATTTCCTCTATAATGTGAACCAAATAATAGCCGATTCCCGCCAGTGAGCGGGTGAGATGGGTGCTCTCGATTCCGATATGCAATCTACAGGTCTCCCAGCGAAATAGTCGTAAACGGATATCGTATAACGGCTTGATGATTTATCAATCTTGAGTACAACAATGATGTTCATCATGATGAGAACCGAATCCACAACGAACGAGTGAGTTTATGCTGTTTACCATATTGGATATTTTTTTCCGGATCTTGATTATCGTTTTGCTGATCCGCTTTTTTATTGAGAAATACCAGTACTACGGCTACGGTCCGGTGCTGTACGCGGTGATGGAACTGACGAACAAGATGCTGCTGCCGCTGCGGCAGGTGATTCCGCCCGCATCCCGGTTATTGCATCAATATCTTCCGCTTACCGCGATTGGAGTTGTTGTGTTAATTCGCGGCTTTTTTCTTTGGGTGTTGGGTTCGTGGCATCCGTTACAGGCACTGACTCCGACATCGGGAATGGCCGGTCTGGTTACCGCGACGGGGATGAGCGCGGCCATGGCGGTGATGCTGGTGGGCGAAATGCTGATCTTGTTTTTGTTCGCCAGTATGATGGTTTCACGCTATGGAATCATGGCATGCAGCAGCGCGGGGTATATGTGTTTTCAAGAAAAGACCTTCGCGATTTTTCAGTGGGCGAAGAAGTATATCAAATCAAACGAATTGCTGACGCTGTTTTTGTTTAGTGCCGCCGCGACATTAATCGTATGCGGAGCGCTTTCGGCGGTGTTTACCTTTTCGTACTTCCAGGGGTTAGCAATGTTCTACGCGGCCGGTGTGATTACCGTGTTTGAAATGCTATCCACTCTTATATTTATTTATACGCTGATCTTGCTGTTGAGTATTTTGGCTTCCTGGATCGGGGCGGATCAATTCAGCCTGATGATTCAGATCATCAAAGCGATGACCGAACCGTATTTAAACATCTTTCGGCGCTGGTTTCCGTGGATGCGGATTGATTTTGTGGATTTATCGCCCATTTTCGCGTTTATTGCTTTGAACCCGATCCTCATCATGGTATTGGAAGTAATCAAGCAACTTCTGCTGCCGACGATAATGTTATCGGATCCATATACTCCGCAAGTCCAAGCTATTTTATTTTAAATCGCGAAAAAGATTAGCGGTTTACTGTATACAGCTCATAAGCCGGTTCACTGTTTGGATAGTATATCGTGTGTACCGGTTCCGCACCGGTTATCTCATTGGCTTTCGCCGCCAACAGCAGTGTTCCTTCGCCTAAATAATACCAGCGGCTGATGGTGCCGTGCCTCTCATATTCCCGCAACCCCCACGGATAATAGGTTGGCACATAATGATAAAATGGCAGTACATACTTGGGGTAATCCGAATGATCGAATGGAGAGGGGGGGCGGTGTGAGAATGACGCAATGGATATTGGATGCAGGCCGATTTTGTGGGAGATGATGACTTGATCGAAATCCTGCTTGTTCTCTTCGATATAGTGGACAAGTTGATCGAACCCGTAGTGAGACGATTCGATGGAGTACTCCGCGTAACGGACGTAATAATCGTAAAGGACATAGGCCGCGTTGATGAAAATGAAAGCACCTACAATGTAGGCGAAGTATTGGTTGTTATTTTTGGATTGAAGCCAAGCGCTTACGGAATAGATGCCGTATGCACTGATAATCTCTAAGATAGGCATACCGCAGGTAGCCCGCATAGAACTGGGGATGCTGTTGATGTCATAGCGGTCGTAGGTCATGCTTGCGGGTATGGAAAACACGAGAAACCACCAGAGTAGAATCAAACCGCTTGGTTGGTTGTTGCGAATGAGTTGGATCAAGCCTACATAAAAAAACGGCAGCAATACGAGATAGGCCTGCCCGCCAATCATGCCGAATGATGAACCGGTGATGAATTGAAACATAGGAGACAAATGCAGCAGCCAATGCTGGACGAACTGCAAATAACCATCCGGCAAATGGAAGACGGAAAGAAACAACCAACGCGCCTGCATGGCTTCGTAGTATTGAAAATACGCCCAAATTGAGGGGATGAGCATCATGAGAAAGAGCACGAACGCCATCGTGGTTTGTTTCCAATGTACCGCCAGTTGCTTGAAGTGCAATACAACTAACGCGAGCAGCATTAGAGGAATAAACAGGCGTTCCACCGGATAGGTGTAAAACGTTAAAGCGAATGAGAATGTCGCAAGAAGAAGATGTTTGAGAAAATGCGTTTTTGTCCAACGGAAAAACATCCACAACGCGAAGAGTTGGACCGGAGTTTGCAAAACCGGTTCCCACCCGACGCGGCTGAAGAAAATGTTCCAAGGAGAAATGGTGACCAAGGCGGCGGCGATAAGTGCTGTAGGTTTATTGTGAATTTCTTTTACGAACAAATAGGTCATGAGAATGGATAACGTACCGAAAATGACCGATACGATTCGGACGGAATAGGCGTTGATCCCAAGGAAATATGAGAAGATCCCAGCAAGATAAACATAGATAGGCTGGCGGTATTCACCGGATTGTTTAAAAAAGAGTGGAAACCAATCGCCGTGATGGTCTTTGCCGGTGTGATAGACGCTGGCTCCATCGTAAGCCATTAGCAGTTCATCCGAATTCAATCCGGGCGGGACAGAATCCAGCCAAACGACGCGCAGGAAAAATCCTATACACAACAGCAATACAATAAAAAAGGCGGTTTGCTTTTGGTTCATGATTCAAATGCTATGATACTCATAAGATTGCTTCAGATAGGAATTCATTATGCGATATGAGTGGTTTATCGCCAAGCGGTATCTGCGGCCGCAGGGCGGGGCGACGTTTATTTTTCATCTAACTCTTTTCAGCATCGGCGCGGTGGCATTGGGTGTGGCGGCGTTGATTACGGTACTTTCCGTGATGAATGGTTTCGCGAACGATGTGCGGTCCAAGATTATCGGGGCGCGTTCGCACATCATTGTAAAGATGAATTATGGTGAAGAATATCAACCGGCATTGATTCAGGAATACAACGATCTTCCCAACGTAGCGGCGGTCTCTCCGTTAATTGAGTTTGTCGGCATGCTGTACGCGGCGGAGAATCCTCAAAACCAAATACCAACCCAAGTGTTTGGCATTGTTCCGGAATATGAGATCGAGGTATCCCGGTTGGATGAGAAGATTGTGATTGGGGATTTGGGATCGGTTGCGCGGGAAACGGAAGAGAAACCAAGCGGTATGGTGGATATCACGGCATTGAGCCAGACAGACACACCCGGGATCATCATAGGCAAAGAAATGGCGCGCGCGTTGTTTCGGGATTACCGGAACGTGTTGGGACGGCGTGTAACGATTATGACATTGCCGTCGGATGATTTTTCAATCGCGTATACCAAACCCAGTGTTCAGAATTTTCATGTGACCGGTGTGTTTGAGAGTGGATATTATGAATATGACCTGACATGGGCGTATGTGGCGTTAGAGGACGCGCAAGCCATTACGGGAATGAATGGAAAGGTGAAAGGCTTGCAATTGCGGCTGGAAGACGCCGAAGAAGCGGCGACGGTCAACGCGCAAACTCTGGTGAATGAAAAGAGTAAGGAGTTGGGCGTGTTCGGGTATCCCATTACGTGGATGGAAATGAACAAGAACTTTTTTGAGGCGTTAAAAATTGAAAAGACCGCCATGGATTTGATATTGAAGATTATTATTTTGGTGGCAACCTTTAATATTATCGCGACCATTTTTATGATTGTTATGGCGAAAACCCGGGACATCGGTTTGTTGCGCGCGATTGGCAGCAGCCGAAGAAGTGTGATGATGATCTTTCTTTTGGTCGGGATTTACATCGGGTTGATCGGAACCGCGCTGGGAATTGTTGGAGGCTACGGGGTATGCTCAATCATACAAGTGTATCCGATTGAATTGCCGGGAGGGGGGCAGGTGTACAACTTGAAATACCTTCCGTGCGATATGTTGTTCAATGATTTTGCCGGGGTAGCGGCGTATACATTTGTGATCAGTTTTATGGCGGCGATATACCCGGCGGTTCGCGCGTCCCGCTTGCAGCCGGTGGACGCGTTGCGGTATAATTGAAAGACTCGGTTGAGATATCAAGAAATCGTAGGTATCAGACTTGGATTTCTATAAAGAGCGGCTAGAATAATCGCCTTGCAACCAAAAGCGCCGATAGCTCAATTGGATAGAGCGTCTGACTACGGATCAGAAGGTTGGGGGTTCGACTCCTCCTCGGCGCGCTTCCTTAACC
>CAYVAZ010000197.1:0-9605 GCA_964449065.1 uncultured bacterium | reverse complement strand
AAAGTAATCCCGGCAATGCAAAAAAGTGACTTCTGTGAGATTACCGCCATCGCATCACGGGATCTCTCCAAAGCAAAAAAAGCGGCGGAACAACTCGGCATCCCCAAAGCCTACGGTTCGTATGAAGAATTACTCAAAGACCCGGATATCGATGCCATATACAACCCGACTCCCAATCATCTGCACGTCCCTTGGTCGATCAAAGCGCTGGAAGCCGGGAAACATGTTCTATGCGAAAAACCTATCGGATTATCGGCGGCTGAAGGACAACAGTTGGTGGATGCCGGAAACCAGCATCCTAAACTTAAACTGATGGAAGCCTTTATGTACCGCCATCACCCGCAATGGATACGAGCCAAAGAATTGGTGATAGACGGCGCAATCGGTGAGTTGCGCACCATCCAATCCTTTTTCTCGTATTACAATGCCGATCCCAACAATGTTCGCAACCAATCCGATATCGGCGGCGGGGGATTGATGGATATCGGCTGCTATAACATCTCGCTCGCGCGCTTTCTCTTTGATCATGAACCCAAACGTGTCTGCGGGATTGTCGAATACGACCCCAACTTTAACACCGACCGCCTGGCGTCCGGCATGATGGAATTCGAGAACGGAACATCCACCTTTACCTGCTCGATGCAGCTGTCTCCCTACCAGCGGGTCAACATCTTCGGCACCGAAGGCCGGGTGGAAATTGAAATCCCCTTTAACGCGCCCCCGGACCGCCCCTGCAAACTGTGGCACGAATCAAAGGATAACATTGAAACGATTGAGTTTGAAATCTGCGATCAATACACCATTCAAGGCGATCTGTTTTCTCAGGCTATTCTAAACGACACGGATGTTCCAACTTCGATAGAAGATTCGGTCGCCAATATGAAGGTTATCGAAGCCATCGTAAAAAGTTCCAACAATGAACAATGGGTAAGATTGTAAGGTTTATTCAAATACGGATTTCAAGGGGATCGTAATTTCTTGCAATAAAGAAGAACGCAGCGTGTCTTCGTATTTGTACGTTTCATGCAATGAGAGCAAGCGGTCTTGAAGCACATAAACATGAACCGATTTCGCGTCCGGGTCGGCGATCCAATACTCCTTTACCCCAAACCGGCTGTACAATTTCATTTTAATTTCATAATCCCGTTTGACCGATGACGGAGAGAGTACTTCCACCACCAAATCCGGCGCGCCCTGCACATTCTCTTTCTTCAAAATATGCATGTTTTCATGCGCGATAAATATGATATCCGGCTGCACCACATCCGTTTTGGAAAACAAGATATCGACTGGCGCATACAATACTTCTCCCAATTGATGATCTTCCACATAATCACAAATTGGGTTAAATAAATTTCTTGAAATCTTCTGATGATAGGTAAAAGGTGCGGGAACCATGTACAATTCTCCATCAATAATTTCATAACGCCTATCTTCCGGAAGATTCAGATAGTCTTCGTACGTAAATTGAACAGTTGCCGGTGTCTGAACCGCCATGGTATTCATCTCCATTTGCTTGGTATCATCTATTGCTTTAGGTCTTATCTCTATCGCGATTCAAAACGGCCGTGTGCGTAAATCTTCTGAACCGGCGGCCTCGTTTTGACCCACTGTTACCAACGAAATACATATCACCCGCCACTAATCACTGTTTTTCAGATTTATTCAAACACGGATTGCAGCGGGATGTTGATATCCGTCAGCAAGGGCGAATGCACTGTGTCTTCATACTGATAGGCATTGTGCGGCGTTAACATTTGATCTTGGCGGATATACACGTTAACCGATTTCGCGTCCGGGTCGGCGATCCAATACTCCTTTACCCCAAACCGGCTGTACAATTTCATTTTAATTTCATAATCCCGTTTGACCGATGACGGAGAGAGTACTTCCACCACCAAATCCGGCGCGCCCTGCACATTCTCTTTCTTCAAAATATGCATGTTTTCATGCGCGATAAATATGATATCCGGCTGCACCACATCCGTTTTGGAAAAAAGAATATCAATCGGCGCGGAAAAGACTTCTCCTAAATCATGATCTTCAACGTAATCATAAATGAGATAAAAAAGTTTACCCTGTACTTTTTGATGATAGGTAAAGGGTGCGGGAACCATATACAGTTCTCCATCAATAATTTCATAGCGTCTATCTTCCGGAAGATTCAGATAGTCTTCGTACGTAAATTGAACGGAAGTTGGAGAAGGTATAGCCATCATAATATCCACAAGAGTTTAAGATTCAGTTTCATTTTACCTGGAAACCGGCATTAAACCAACGGCAAAATTTTCGTCAGCAAATACACCCATCCAAATCCGGAGATACTGATCACCGTCAACATGCAGGTCCAAATCGCCAAGGTTTGGTAGACGGTTATCCCGCTCATGCGGCAAAAGATCCAAAAGCCGCTGTCGTTCATCCATGAAAACCCGGTCGCCCCAAACCCGATGACGGAAATCAGATAAACCGGATGATACGGAAGCTGCGTGGCAGGATCCATCTGCATTTGTGTAACGACCGGGGCAATCACCCCCGCCGTGATAATCATCGCGGCCGTCGCGGACCCCTGCGCCACCCGAATGAGTGTCGCCGTACCATACGCCAGCACAATCATCTCAATCCCCCACGATTCGGCTTGGTTTTTGATAAACTCACCAATACCGGCCGCTTCAAGCGTTTTCCCGAACGAACCTCCACCACAAGTAATAAATGCAATTATAGCTCCACTGGCAATCGCAGGCTCAAAACGGTCAAACAATGACTTAAATCCAATTTTCAACGAAGAAATCACTAAATATCCAGCTAAAACCACACCAATCATGAAGGCAATATTTTTGTCACCGATAATAGAAACCGCTAGATAACTATAGGCTAAAAGAGAACCGGCTTCTCCTACAAAAAGTTCAAAATTCTCTGGTTGTAGCAATTCTCTGGCATCTGTCAGGCCATTTTCTTCTAGGAGGTTTTTAAACGATTGCAAGATGGAAATATCAAAAACCGATAATGCAGCCAACAGAAATACGGGCAACACAAATGGCAGCATCGAAAACCACAATGAGGGCAACTCGCAATCCGGTTTGGCCGCCATCTCTTCAATTTCAGCATCTGTTACCCCAATTACATCGCTCGGTGTAATGTGCAGAAAGCGGTTCACAATAACCGCGTATCCTAATCCAACAAACATGGGAACAATGGCCGCCAACAAACCAATTAAAATTGTAAATCCAACTGAAATCCCCATAATTTCAGCAACCAAAATAGGTCCGGGTGTTGGAGGTACTAACGCATGGGTAATGACACCGCCACCAGCTACACAGGCGATAATGAGGGCATAATTCTTCTTCGTTCGCGCATACACCGCCCGGCCTAACGGGGCAAGCAAATAATACACCGTATCAAAAAACACCGGGATCGACAAAACAAACCCGCTGAACAGAAGAGCATATTTTTCCCTGCCCATACCAAACCAGCGGGTAAAGGCCCGCACAATACGGTCTGCTGCACCGCTATCCATGATGGCTTTGCCGATAATCGCGGCCAAAATCAATAGAAGGCCGATCCCCCCCATCATCTCGCCGAACTTGCCGGTGACCAACGGAATGGCTTCCACTACTTCAATCTGGTCAGATAGAAATGCCACCAGCAGTGCAGAAAAAATGAGCGCGATAAAGGCATGAAACCGGAATATCAAAATTAAGGATAAAACACATACCACACCAACAATCAAACTGTACAGCGGACTCAGTTCCATGATCATCCTCCCAATTTATAAACGCGGTAACCAGAAAGAACAAAAAAATTGTGATTATCCTACCATATTCTCAAGCCCTCGGTAACCGTTGATACCATTTCCATTTCCCTTCACGAAAATGCACAGGGCAGGAAAAAACACTAAAGTTATACATAAAGTTGCCGAAGATTAAGATCGACAAAGCGGGACTTCACGCTGGTCACAAAGGAAGTGAAAGAGTATGAGAAGCAAACCAATTTGGGTGCGATTGCGTAAAAGAATTGAGTAACAGAAACGCTCTGTTCGATTGCGCGAAACCATAAACGTTTTGGCCCAGTTTGGATGATATGAAACCGGGTTGAAGCCAAAAAAATTGAGAGTGTTGCAAGGCGAAAGCGGAAAGATTGTTGCGTCTGGACCGTTTAGTAAAAAAAAGAGGGTTAAATTACCATACCCGTCTAAACAAAATGGCCTCGGAAACCTTTGTTCAGAGCACAGCAATCTAACCCAAGCATACAACAGTTATGCGATCATTCTATTTATGCATTATCGTCTTCGCATGAGCATTCTTGAGTAGTTTTTGTTTGAATTTGATAAGAATAAGGAGGTGAGAACAGCCCAAAATTCAGTGGGATAAATTACCATACCCGTCTAACGTACCGGTTTCATCAGCACCGATTTGAACCGGTAGAAAAAAAAGGCCTCGGAAACCTTTGTTCGGACTTGGCAGGGAGCACAGCATCGATCCAGATTCACCAACTACTTTCCCTGATTTTTATCCCCTCTTATTGCATTCATCACTTTGCATTCAGTACACCCGTGTCGAGCGGTTAGGCTCGGCATGAATAGGCAGTGCTTCGTCACGTTTTCCCGGCATGCGGTCGTTGAGAAAACTCGCCGAATCATTCCTGCCTATGCAGCACCACTTTAGCCAAAATTATTCTGGGCGGCACAGGATGCTGCCCAAAATCCTCAAGGAGGAATGATAAGAACATGGGAATCACACGAATTAACAACAATATATCTGCCCTTACGGCGCAGCGAAATATCGACAAAGTTGGTAACAACTTGCAGCAATCCATCGAACGACTTTCATCCGGCCTCCGCATCAACCGCGCGGCCGATGACGCGGCCGGTCTGGTTATCTCCAACCGCTTGCGCAGCCAGGTCGAAGGCTTAAACCAAGCTGTCGACAACGCTTCCACCGGCATCAACGTCTTAAACGTCGCGGAAGGGGCGTTAGAAGAAACCAACGTCCGCTTAAACCGGATTCGGGAACTGGCTGTCCAAGCCGCCAACACCGGGGTCAACGACTTTAAATCCCGCCTGGCCATTCAGGATGAAGTGTCCCAAAGTATTGACGAAATCACTCGAATCGCCAGTACCACTAAATTCGCGGGAAACTTCTTGCTGAACGGCGATTTTTCCATTAAATCGGAACTGAAAGCCGGACAAGAATTTGTCGGCGCCAATATCGATGCTTCCGCCGTGGCCAGTAATTTGAACAATGGAACTTCATTCTTGAATATCCGGCAAACGCAAGTCGGCCGCTCGGAAATCGTTGCGGGAGATCCTGCGGACGGGCAGCAAATCGTCAGCACCGGAATCGTGAATCAAACTGATATTGCCGTCAGTACCGGAATATTTACATCCACCCAATTTATTAACGGAACGGCTGCGGTGGGTGCGGACGCGTTGCAAACCAGTTTCTTTAATGGGGTTTCTATTTCCGCCGCCGCCGCCGGCAGTCTTGCGGTTGTGACCTTCAACGGCGTGCTTAGCAATGGTGAAACCTCATTCAACGGAACCGTAAGTTTAACAACCGCGACAAGCGTTGATGACTTGGTTTCGGCCATTAACAGCGCCATCGACGCGGCAGAAACGGCGTTCTTTGGCGTCAGCACCGCTGCCAGCATCCCCACTTCTTTCCGCACTACCGCTCAACTCGGAACAGGCAACAACGCCGGCCGTATTGAACTGGCCAGCTCCGGCGACTTTTTTAATCAATCCAATATCGATATTGCCGTGTTGCGCAATAACGGTATCGCGATTAAATCAGATGGGGTCACACGGGCCGGTGCATTGGGGGCAAATTCCGGCATAAGCGGTCAAGGTGCGGTTGGAAACAATGTGACGGCCATTACAGGCTCCACCTTTATTACCGGTGAATTTAATATTTCTGTCGAAGACGCTCAAGCAGCCCAGCAAAGAACCGTTGAAAGCAAAATCGTATTTCGGGACGCGAACGGGGGAATTATTAGCCGGTCCTCGTCCCTTAGCGGCTCTACTTCTACACGGACGTTGGTATTAAACGGTACCTTTGACGGCGCCGTTTTCACGGGTGGGACAACACTTCAAGAAGGCGATACCATCTCATTGCTTGGAACCAACGCCGATGGAACCACCTTTTCTTCGGCATTCACTTTTGACCCCACTACCGGGGCGAACGATGTCGATGCCGCCACCAATTTGGATGACTTTACCTTTGCCAGTGTTTCCGGTCTGATCCAAGAATTGAATTTCCGAACAAGGATTTTCTCCGGCGGCTCCATCACCAATGGAGATCAAGCGCGGTTTGAAGACGCCTTGTTCACCTTTACGGCAAATGGTACTCTTCAATTGATCGACGACTTAGGCCGTACAAATTCGCAAACCGATTTCACATTAACTTTTGACCTCGCCAGCGGCCCTACCACATTGCAGGATAACGCGGATTTGATCCAAGAAGGTTTCGCCGAACAAGCAACCTTCCGCTTAAACGGCGGGGAAGCAATTCGCGCCGAAGCGGGCGATGTCGTCACATTACAAGCCGAAGAATCCACTATAATTGGTGTTCCCACTTCACAAGTCACCTTCCGGGTTGGCAGCGGCTTCACCAATGGTGATGATACGCTAATCAACGTCGAAGACGAATTTGTCGGCACGCTCAATGGCGGCGAGGATGTTACCTTCGGCAAGGGCGATCAAGATGTCGTGTTCCTTACACAAGGGACAAATACAGAAACAGCAAAGTTCTTAACCATTGATTTCGACACCATTGTCGATGCAACGAAAGGGGTTGGCCTCAACGATTCTGGAACCACCGTTTTGATTTCAACCCTAAACCGGGGTCTCAACTTCCAAATCGGTTCCGACGCTGGACAAAACCTCGAATTCTCTGTGGGAGACCTTCGCGCCGACAACCTAGGATTTGGACGGGGTTCAGGACGTACCGTTCAGGATATTGACATTACCTCATTATCCGGAGCGGAAGAGGCGATCACTATCGTCGATGAAGCATTAGAACAAGTCAACCGGACACGGTCTATTTTAGGGGCCGCCACCAACCGGTTGGATGCGACAATCTCCAGTTTGAGTGTCGCCTCGGAAAACTTGACCGCCTCGGAATCCCGAATTCGCGACGCGGACATTGCCGCGGAAACCTCGCGATTCACCTTGAATCAGGTATTGCTTCAGGCTGGAACATCGGTATTGGCTCAGGCCAATTTCCAAAGTCAGGGCTTCTTATCACTCCTCGGCTAAAGAGGTGGGTTATCCGGCGGGTGGGATGCATCAATCCTACCCGCTGGATACGGTTTTTAATCTTGATCATCTCATCCCCAGCCAATGAAATGACCGCTCGCTCATTACAGCATTGTCCAAAATCCCTTTCTAGCAATTCTATTTCGTATTGGTAGAAGACCATCTGTAAACAAAATCCCCGGGAAATCATAATTGAACTTTGGTGGGCTCACGTCAGCAACCCTCTATTTCTGACCGGTCTGTTCAAAGCAAAAAATACGGTTTCAATTGAATCTAGATTGACTGATGGGAAATCAGCCTGAAAAAGCAAAGCCTTTTCTCTCCAAGTTGGGCTACTTTTCGTACTTATCTTTTTATGGTACGCAAAGATCTAAAAGTGGTGGGGAGCCTCGGCTTCTAGTACCCTGTCAATCAAAAAATGACGGCTGGCTATCCGTTGTTTCCCCCCTTGTTAAGGGGGGGGCTAGGGGGGATCGAAGCACGCTTCCAACTTCGCAAAATCCCCCGGAGCCTACGGCTCCACCCCCCTTATGCAAGGGGGTATAATACTGCGCGAACGCTTGTGAATGACGGATCCCATTCATTTCATGTAGATGGCTAAGTTATCACCCATCATGTAAACCTTGATGAACTACTAGTAGTCTGTCAATCAAAAAATGGCGGCTGGTTATCCGTTGTTTCCCCCCTTGTTAAGGGGGGCTAGGGGGGATCGATACCCGTCAAAAAAAAGTTGACACTGTACTAGTGACAATTCTGCATAAACAAGATGGAACGCATTGTTAACCCACAATATGATTTCAAATCAATCCTAATGCATCCACTGCCTTCTGTAACGTTCTTTTTGATTTTTTTCTTTCTACAATTGATAGGAAGTGTGTTTGAATTTACTCTACTTCTTTAAAAAAAATATTATCACACTATTTTATTGTAGATTTGTAAGATTTCGGCCGCCTGAAGCGAACATGTTCAAATCAATGGATGGAAAACAATATTCTCTCATGACGGGGGAGCGAAACGGCTTCAAATGGCTGACCTGTTACATAGATTTTACATCACAAATCATCCA
Organism: uncultured bacterium; assembly: GCA_964449065.1. Classification (GTDB taxonomy): domain Bacteria; phylum Hinthialibacterota; class Hinthialibacteria; order Hinthialibacterales; family Hinthialibacteraceae; genus CAYVAZ01. The sequence goes on along the minus strand of CAYVAZ010000197.1, from coordinate 1,287 downwards.
CTAAGGCAAACTCATGACCAAAAAACGCGTGTTTTCCGGTATTCGTCCGACCGGTGAATTTCATATCGGCAATTACTTCGGCGCCATCAAAAATTATGTCGCGTTGGCTCCTGACTACGACTGCGTATATGGCATTGTGGATTACCACGCCATCACCACGCCCTTCGATGCGAACGAACTGCCGCAAACCGTCTTTAACTCGGTCGCCGGGTTATTGGCGACCGGATTGGACCCCGAAAACTGCTCGATCATCATTCAATCCGATATTCCCGAACATACCGAACTATCATGGATGCTGACCTGCATGTCTCCATTAGGGCAGATGGAACGCATGACACAGTTTAAAGAAAAATCGCAGCAGCAGCATGAAGAAATCAATCTTGGTCTGCTGGCATATCCATCCCTGATGGCTGCTGATATTCTCGTCTACCGTTCCGAAGCCGTTCCGGTGGGCGACGACCAAATTCAGCATCTGGAACTCACCCGTGATCTTGCCCGCAAATTCAACAACGCGTATGGCCAATATTTCACCGAGCCGGACCCGATCCTGTCTCCCACCCCGCGCATTATGGGGCTCGACGGCAAAACCAAGATGAGCAAATCGCTCAACAATCATATTTCCCTGTTTGAAGAGCCGGAAACACTGAAGAAAAAAGTCATGTCCGCGGTGACGGATGAAAACCGCCTGCGCCGCAGCGACCCCGGCAACCCCGATATCTGCAACATTTACTCGCTGCACAACATCTTTTCTTCCAAGCAAGAAATTGAGATGGTGGATACCGAATGCCGCAAAGCCGGTATCGGTTGTGTGGATTGCAAGAAGTTGTTGTTGGGGCACTTGCAGGAATTTATCACCCCGCTGCGACAACGCTATCAAGAATTGCAGCTAAATCCCAAACAGCTGCAAGACATCACCAAAGCCGGGGCCGAAAAAGCCCGCCCCATCGCGCGTGAAACCGTGGACGAAGTCAAATCGCGTATGGGAATCGGCAAACAGTTTGATACCGTTCCAAAAATGTAATCATGTATCCGTGCAGGTGTACATTGCAATGTGCCCCTACATTTCCTACGAATTTATTCTACTCCCGTCTCTTGCCTAATGAGTAAATTTCATGTCATCATACCTCTTCTTAATTTGACAAATCAAATCATATTTCAGGGAGAACAAAATGAAAACTTGGTCTATAGGTTTATTTATTGTTGTATGCTCTGTTTCACTTGTGTATGCGGCAACCGCCAAATACGCAATTGATCCTGTGCACGGCTCCATCAGTTTCTCCATTCAAT
>CAYVAZ010000196.1:0-9630 GCA_964449065.1 uncultured bacterium | reverse complement strand
ATTTTTCAACTGCTCCGCATTTCATAATTATATTATATTCAAAAAGTTATGGCATGCTTTTCAATATCAACTGCTTTTTTTAGGATCATACTTTTTCAGCAACAATATAATGCGAGATGATCTTGATAAAATTTCAATCCTAAGATGTTTGTTCGCGTGTATTAGCGGTTAAAAATAATGCTTGCGTAGTGTTCTTAATCAGTAAACACTAAACCGTATATCCTCGCAAACGCCCGTGTTCGACATTATCAATGTGTACCCAAACGGTTTCGCCTTTTTGGATGGGGCGGTTGGATGTGAAGTGTGTGCGCAGGTAGTTGGGGGTGAATCCCGTGCTCATGCCGTCTTCTTCCACCTCTGCCAAAACTGGGAGTGTTTGACCGATGTATGACCGCTTTACTTTATCCGCGGTTTCATGAGCGAGTTTGTCTAACACAACGCGGCGTTCTTCCAACACCTGCGGGAGCAAGTGATTCTTTAGCTTTGCCGCCGGAGCCTCTTCACGCACGGAAAAGCGGAACGAGTGCACTTTGTTGAAGCGGCATTCTTTCACCGCTTGCAGCGATGCTTCAAAATCTTCATTCGATTCATCCGGGAACCCGACCATGATATCGGTTGAGATTTCAAAGTCTTTGATCATACTCCGCGCGGTTTCCACGCGTTCGATAAAATACTCTTGCGAGTAAGGCCGTTTCATCCGCCGCAGGATTTTGTTCGAGCCGCTCTGTAAGGGCAAATGCAAATGCGGGCAGATGATATCTTGATGTTCCTGCATGGTTGTGAGAAATTCATCGGAGACATCCTGCGGTTCCATCGATGAAATGCGGATACGTTGAATCCCGTCGATCCCGACCATTTCTTGGAGCAAGCTATGCAGTCCAAACCCTTCGTTGTAACCATACCGCCCGATGCACACCCCGCAGAGAACGATTTCAGGATACCCATGATCCACCAAAGAGCGGCATTCGTCTATGACCTCGGCGATGGGGCGGCTGCGCGCGGTTCCGCGGCTGGTGGGGATGCTGCAAAACGTGCATTTGAGGTCGCAGCCGTCTTGGATTTTGACAAACGCACGCGTGCGTTCCTGAAAGACTTCGAGATTCTGCCCGGCATCCCACAGGCTGTCTTGGTCGTCGCATCCCCAGCCGAGCGAATCCATCAGGTTTTGCAGAAAACTTTCTTGCTCTGCGATGGGCACGACATCCCGCACACCGTCGATGGCATAGAGTTCCTGCGGTTTGCGTTCGGAATAGCATCCGGTCACCACCATGCGGGCGTTGGGGTAGCGGCGCAGGTATTTGCGGATGGCTTGACGGCTTTTGCGGTCGCTGTCATGCGTCACCGAGCAGGTGTTGACGATGATGAGTTCCGGCTCGCCCCCGCCCGGGGCATAGGTTGAGAACCCCCGGCGCGCCATCACATTGCGCATGCGTTCCGAATCGTATTGGTTGACCTTGCAACCCAGCGTATGGATGAGGACGGATGGTTTTGCTTGCATGATCGTTTCTATTTTTTTCGAATTCTCCATTATAACTGAAAGTAATATAATGGGGAGTGAGTTATTTTCTTTGGTTTGAAAAATTTAGTTATGACATCTCATAGTTTTGATTTTTCAATTTCAAATGCGGGATGTGATGTATACACGCGCATAAGTCTTTCGATATATTCTTCAACAAAAAGGACAAAGGTAGCCTTCTACTGATTCTTTTTGGTCTTCTCACTCCCCGTTTGTGACGGCACAAACCACTCCAATATACGTTCCTGTTCACCTTCCGGCACTTCGTGGCCGTCATCAAGACGCAGCACAAAGGTTACATCAAAACCGCGCTCGCTTAATTGTTTCGCTGCTTTTTCACCGCCCTGTTCCGGGGAAATCATTTCATCCCGCGCGCCGTGCGTGATATAGAGTTTCGGTTTTTCGCTGTCATCCACATGGGCGAGATACTCTTCGCGCAGCGCGGTCGACATCGGGTTTAAATACGGAAACATCCCTTTACCGGTTAATCCCAACGCGTAGGTAATGGTTCCCCCGGCCGAAATGCCGCTTAAGAGCGCCTTGTCTTGATCGACAGAATATTCGCGGATCACGGCATCGATTTCGTGCAAAATATCCATCACGCTTTCCTGATCCCAGCCGTACACGCGGCTGTTGGGGCACAGCAAAATCATGCCCCGTTTGGCGGCGGCCTCTTTCCAATATCGCATCATGCGGTCGCCTTTTTCCCCGGCGCCGTGCAGGCTGATGATGAGAGGATATTCTGTTTCGGCATCGTAATGGGGCGGAATCAACAGATAGAACGTTGCCTCCGCCCGGTCATCCAATGCATAGAGATTGTTGTTCAATGATTTGATTTCGGCGAAGGAAAAATGGGAGGCAATGAGTGAGGCTATCAAGATAGCGGCAAAAGCATCAAGCGTTTTTATGCAAGAGGGATTGTACATTGGTTATCCTGAAGTCGATGATGATGTAGGGGCCGGTTCGATCTGTACCAAGCGTTTGTGTTCCGGCGCTTTGCTGAGATTGATCTCTTCATACTCGGCCGCGATAAACGAACTAAAGTCATTGACATCGCCTTCCATCAACGCCGAGCAGTTTTGACAGTATTCGTTCAAATCCCCACTGATCCAATCGCGCCGCAACTGCTGATAGGCAGGCCCGTTCCACACGTCTTGAAAGCCACTTTTATTCACATTACCCAATGATGGGCCTTTCCACTGGCAGCAGGGCGTGGCGTTGCCATCGGGGTCAATCAGCATTCCTTTCCAGGGCCAATGGCATTGCTGCGTGCGGAGTTGTTTTTTGCCGTTCGATTTGGAATGCAGTTTAAAGAATGGCGGCGCGTCGGTGGCAATACCGTATTCATGGCATTTATCCAACGCCTCTTTCATAAATTGGTTCGCGCGTTCCGGATCAAACCACAAGGATTCATCGATCAATGATTCGTGCGGGATGATGAAATGCTGAAAGCGGATTTCCGCCGCGCCCAAGCGATGGGCCAAATCCACAAACGCGGGCAGTTCGTGAATGTTGCGTTTCATCATGGCGAAGTGCATCTTTAAGCGGGGGTATGGGGTATTCAGCTCTTTTTTGCGTTGTTTGAGGATCTCCAAGTTCTTGATGACATGCTCAAAGCGGATACCTTCACGAATGCCCTCCACGGTTTTCTTGGTGGCGCCATCCAGCGAAACGTGAATCTCTTTAAAGCCTTTTTCAACCAGCAATTTTCCGATCTTGCCGCCCAGTGTGGTTCCATTGGTGGTCATGGTGGTATGCAGGTAGGGGTGCTCGCCTAGCAATTCAACCAACTGGTCAAACTGCGGATTCATCGTCGGTTCGGCGCCAAGCGAAAGGCTGATGCCGGAGCATTGCTCAAACGCTTGATCGGCCAGGCGCTTTAATTCTTCCGGAGAGACATCGGTTTCGTGGATGTGCTCCATAAACACACGCAGGCAAAAGATACATTCTAAGTTGCACTTCATTGAGGCATCCATACCGATCATGTATTCGCCGTAATTGAGTTCGCCGTTGGTTTCCACGAGCGGAATGACGCTCCACTCGAAGCCGGATTTCCCGATCAAGCGGCTGCGTCGGCTGCGCACCAAATACGCTTCCAGTGAGTAGTTGCCCGGTTGTGTTGGAGTGTTTGTTTTGATGATCACCCGCGGCCGCGGATCATCCGGCATGGATTTTTTGCGCAGGACGCGTTCTTGCCCGCCGTAAAATTTCTCTCCGTTTTCACCGCACCAAATCAAGCGGACCGCCAGTGCATCCTTTTCGACCGAACCGTTCCCGCTGGAGACATCCACCGTAAGAGGGATGCGGTGTGTGGAATCCACAATCAACGGCAACGGATGGGGCAACTCGCACCCAAACGACGGCATGGGCTTGAAGTATTTCGCCACCCGCTTGGATTTGTGTATGGTTTTCTGCAATAAAGACGGCATAACGTAATCCTATGGTACATCTATATGGTAAGGTAGGCTTGCCTGAGTTTGAATGATTCAAAACAGTATTCATTCATACGCGGTTGAAACAATCTATCGCTCACAAACGGTATCCGGCAGCCCACCGTATCGGCGCAATTGTGTGATATTTTATTGTATGCGTTTTTTTATTTTTTTCGAGAGTAAGTATTATGAAAGTGAATTTGACAGACGAAATTTAACCATTTAAGAATGGAGGGTTGTGGGTGTTTGAATCTGCACCAAGGTTTCGTTCATGCTGCCGCTGCGGAAGCCTTTGAGATCCATGGCGATGTAGGCATAGCCGATTTCTTGAAAGCATTGGTAGATGGTTTCGCGGTGTTCGAGGAGCCTGTCAAAATCTTCGGGCAGCAGTTCGATGCGGGCAAGGTTGTTGTGGTGGCGCACCCGGAACTGTTTGAAGCCGTAGGAACGCAATAGGTCTTCGGCCTGTTCGACCATCGCGAGTTTTTCTATGGTGATTTCTTCGCCGTAGGGGAAGCGGGAGGACAGGCACGCGAAGGCGGGTTTGTTCCAGGTTTTGAGGTTCATCGTTTTGGAGAGTTCGCGGACATCGTCCTTGGTCATTTCGGCTTCAACCAGAGGGAAGCGGCATCCGGCCTGTTTGGCGGCGGATTGTCCCGGACGGTAGTCACCCAAATCATCGATTACGGTTCCAATGGCGAGTTCGGCAATGTTGTATTCTTCTTTGATTTTGACGAGATGCGTCATCAACTCATCTTTGCAGTAGAAGCAGCGGTTGGGCGCGTTTTTGAGGTATTCGGGATTGCCGGTTTCGGAGGTACGCACAGCGATGTAATTGAGACACAAATCGTCTGCGATTTGTTTGGCTTCTTCCTGCTCGGCTTTAGGGTAGCTTTCGGAGATGGCGGACACGCTGAGGGCTTTTTTGCCGAGGGTATCGGTGGCGACTTTGGCGAGAAAGGTGCTGTCTACCCCGCCGGAATAGCCGATGGCGATACTGCCATAGTTTTGCAGGATAGTTTTTAGTTTTTCAAGTTTTTCGTGTGCAGTGTTCATTGTGAGTTCTTTTCACTTTGCAGTTTCCAAGCTTGTGTTTGCCGCAAAAACGTTTCTAAACTATCATGATCTTCGTTTTGAATCCATGTTTGAAGATTGCCGACAACCTGTTTCATCTCTTCTAACGATTGTACCAATTCCAACCGGTTTTCCAAGCAGATATTCAGCCAGATGTTCGGGTCACCCGCGGCGATGCGGGTGGTATCGCGAAAGCCGTCACCGATGATATTCACCAGTTCACCATCTTGCTGTTCAGCCACTTTGCATAAGGCCGCCGCCATGAGATGGGGAAGATGACTGGAGCGGGCGGTGAGTTGATCGTGGACATTCGGCGGCAAGGAGAGTGGGCGCATTCCCAACCCTTGCCAGAATGAAATGATTTGCCTTGCCGCATCTTCATGGGAATTTTTTGTGGGGGTGACGATACAGACTTTGCCTGTAAATAGATCATGACGGGCGGCTTCGATCCCGCTTTCATGAGAACCGGCCATGGGGTGTGAGCCGATAAAGTATTTGTTATGGGGCGTAGCGTTTTCGCAGGCTTGTACGAGCAGGGATTTGGTGCTGCCGACATCGGTGATGAACCCGTTTGGTTTGACGGCATGAATGGTTTCTCGTAAATGAGTCGCGATCAGGTTGACGGGAGTGCATAAGACCAGCAAATCCAACTGGTCTTGCGGGAGAAATGGCGGGTTGCAGCAGCGTTCATCGATCGCGTGGAGTTCAACCGCTTTGTCTAATTTTTCTTTCGATCGTCCGATGCCGGTAATTTTACAGGACGGATACAAATGCTTGACCGCTTTGCCCAGCGAACCGCCGAGCAGGCCAACTCCGTAAATGCCGATATGCTTGATAGGAAAGGGTAGGTTCATGAATTAATATGATTCGCTGTTATTCATTCTTATTGTTTTGGGTTGTGAAATGCGCCCGCGGATAGGAGCCTAATAATTTTATGTGGAGACTGTTTTTTTCTATGGCTTCGAGAGCGTGCTTTACGTTTTCTTCCTGATGATGCCCTTGAACCTCTAAAAAGAACATGTATTGCCAAGCCTCTTCTTTGACCGGACGGGAGACGATGTTGGTAATGTTGATTTCGTAGCGGTTGAAGGGTTCGAGCATTAAATACAAGCCGCCGGCTTTGTCGCGGATGAAGACGATCATCGAGGTTTTGTCGTCTCCGGTGACGGGGGAATCGTTTTGGCCGATGACCAAGAAGCGTGTGGTATTGCCGGCATAATCTTCAATGCCGCTGACTTGGATGTCCATTTCCATGAGTTCGGCGGCCCAGCGGCTGGCGATGGCGGCGGCGTTGGGGTCGGTTTTGCAATTGGTTACGCCTTGGGTGGTGCTGGTGGTGCCGATGATTTCCACGTTTGGCAGGTTGGATGACAGCCATTTGCGGCATTGCGCCAATGCTTGGGGATGAGAATAAACGCGGTTGATTTCATGCAACTCCGATTGGCTGATGAGATTGTGGCTGACGGGCAGGTAGGACTCTCCCATGATTTTTACGGGGGATTGCGCGAGACGGTCGAGGGTTTCTCCCAGGCTGCCTTCGATGGAGTTTTCGATAGCGACAACGCCGAAATCGGCGCGTTTGTGTTCCACTTCATCAAATACCGCGGAGATGGTAGGGACCGGAATGTAGGCGGCGGAACGGCCGAAGCGGCTTTGGGCAACGGCGTGATGGTAGGAGCCTTCCTGCCCCATGAAGCAGATGCGGAGTTTGGATTCAAGAGCGCGGCAGGCGCTGATGATTTCACGGAAGATGGATTCGATGGCTTCGGAGGGAAGCGGACCGTTATTTAATCCGCACAGTTTTTTGAGAATCGATTTTTCGCGGGAGGGGATGTAAACTTCGGATTCGTGATCTTCTTTGGCTTTGCCGACTTCTTGCACGATCTTGGCGCGCTCGTTGATGCAGGCCAGAATTTTTTTGTCGACCGTATCGATTTGATTGCGGAGTTTCAATAGGCGATCTTCCAGCGATTGCGCATTTGTGGTTACGCTTGGGATATCTTGCACCGGCACAAACCTCCATCCATCATCAAATGAAACCGTATAAGAGTAGATAAAAAGAACCCCTGTAGTTCAGTGGGATTCTGAACGATTCTAAGAGGTTCGGCAAGAGGTCTTACTCGTGATATCGATGAAAAACCGATTTCTGTCTTTGCAGTGTTGCAACATAAGTACTGGACGTCACTGCAATAGATAAGACATGGAGGGGGAATCTTCGCCCTGCCAGTTTTCTCCACCGGTAACGAAGCTGACCAGATATTGGATTTCGGGCACATCAACATCCGATAAATCAAGGGAAAAAGCGCGGTCGACAACTTCTTCACGCTGTACGGGGGTGATGGTTCCATTGAATTCCAGGGTTAATAAATAGCCGCGCGCTTCACGAGTGAGTTTTAATTCTTCCAGAAACTCATACACTCTGTTGGTTTGGAGCGGTGGGGGAAGAGAAGTGCCGTCTTCAATTCGCAGACGAATTTTGTTGGCAACTTCAAAGGCAATATCGATTTCGTGACCGTTAAAGCCTTGACCTTCTAATTGTTCATGTAATTCAGAGCGCAAGATTGACCATTCTTCATCATCATACTCTAACGAATGTGACAATAAAAAGCTAACCATTTCAATCAGTCGTGACAGCATAAGTATCCCTCAAGCTCCCTTCATGTTTGTTGATACCTGCACAAGGAAAAAAACCGCTGTACACTTTCCTATATTCTACTAAAATCATAGAAAAAGCAATGGAAATGAATGAGCCGACCTCCTTTGTTGTGGGATGAGAAGTATTCATAAGAGACTGATATAAGTAAACCATAGAATTGAAGAAATTACAATAGCTGAAATTTAAAAATTTTTCTCTCTAATCAATTCAAACAATATCATAACATAACAAAACCATCAGGGACAATGTGTAAAAATCTAGAAATATGGTTAGCCAAATGGGGATTCATGCCTTGCGGATTCAAGGGTATATGAATATACTTTACGATTCTGTTTACTACTGAATTGGAGCGAAGTCATGGAAGCGATAGTCAAAACTGGTGGAAAACAACTCCGAGTAACCCCCGGCGATATTGTGGAAGTGGAGAAACTGGCCGCTGAAGAGGGGGATACCGTTACATTGGATCAAGTAATTTACGCCAAAGACGGCGACCATATCCATATCGGGAAGCCGGTGTTAGAAAACGCCGCAGTGAAAGCAAAGGTATTAAGCCAGTGTAGAGGCAAGAAAATAGTGGTATTCAAACTGAAACGGCGCAAAAACTACCGCCGCAAGCAGGGGCACCGTCAGGATTTGACCCGGTTGAAGATCGAAGAAATTACCGTGTAGATTTCATTCGACAGGTATAAAAGAAAAGGGGACGTGATGTCCCCTTTTTTTTGTTTAGCACATCGGAAGTTCATGATTGAATGAGATCAAGTTGTTATGAGAATATTCGTTAAATAAAGCGATCGTAGAGGGACAAAGTGGGTTCTGCTTTGCTCAACGCCACTCTACAGGTTTCATCATTGGATCTTATGTATAAAATGAAACGCGTTATTTAAACGCATATTGGTATTTGTGCCCTTTTGGTTGAGACAAAAAACCAAAGGCACCGCCCGGCTATGAAATCATTCCAGGGTTAAGACGGGAAAGATACATGCTGTACTTCGTAAGACGATTTTTCTTCAAACATCTAAGTGAACTCTTCATCCTCTCCGGCCTGCTGTTGCTCTTAGCGGTTGCCGCCGCTGGATGGTATACACAATGGATCAACCGTTCGCAAATCACCCATGCACACATCAACTTAAAAACCTTGGTCGATGCCCTGCAGATATATTCCTACGATCATCCTTATGCCAACGTTTTTCCACCAGAAAATGCCGCAAAGCAGGGAATCGTCCTCGCCCCGGTGCGCGATAACAACCTGAACGGCTTGGCATTCTTAACCACCCCAACCGCTTACGTAAGTGCGCTTCCGGTCGATCCGTTTATGAAACAATCCATGGGAAAAGAATATAAAGCGCCCGCGGTTTTGCATTGGGTTAAGAATGAAGAAAACAACCCCTTCACCCATATCGCGTGGGGAGCCATGAGCATCGGCCCCGCGCTGCATCTTCCCCCGCAATATTCGATACGGGTTTTGGATGAAGTTCCTTATTCTGCCGTGCCGTTGAACCGGAATCTGTTCAACCCCAGCAACGGTCTGCATAGCCTGGGTATTCTTTATCACGACAGCCTTGGCAACAGCAACTCATTGTAATACCAGTTTCAAGTTGGTATGCTGGTTATGAATCATCTTTACCTTGCTTCGCCCTCCTAAAAAACCGCCCTTCTAAAACACATTGTTTGGACAACTGCTTTCTCGTAATATATATTTTGCGTTGTACGGATTGACGTACCGGCTGGAAGCCGGTGCTACCCACAACGAATATATCGTTGGCAAATGCTTTACTGAAATTTGGGTAAACCTTAGCTTATCAACCTAAAAACAGTGATTAGTGACAAGCACCGAACCCTCAGATATAGCCTTAAGGGATATAGCGAAGAAGAAACGTTACAGGCCAGCGGTGTGAAATAAAAAATCAAAAAGAGGTTCCTTATTCCTCCCCCAATGCAATGGGGGAGGTTAG
>CAYVAZ010000195.1:0-9723 GCA_964449065.1 uncultured bacterium | reverse complement strand
TCTTCCGGCAGCGGTTCCGCAATCCCTTGCGGCCAGATCGGACGGTTGGTCCAGGCATGGACTTCGGTCACATCACCGATGTATCCTGCCCATACCATTTCGCATGTGCGGCGCACCCCTTCACCGGAATGCCCTTGGTTGCCCATTTGGGTGGCCACGTTATATTCGCGGGCGGCTTCGGTTAAAATGCGGGCTTCCATCACGTTGTGGGTTAACGGCTTTTGTACATAAACGTGTTTGCCGCGCATTATGCAATCCAATGCGGCACAAGCATGAAGATGATCGGGCGTAGAGACGATAACGGCATCGATCTCATTTTCAACTGTATCCAGCATCACGCGGTAATCCGCGAATTGTTTCGCGTTCGGATACTTGGCAAAGGTTTGTAGAACCTGCGGGCTTCTTTGCGATTGGTCCGCATCGGATAACGCGACAATATTTTGACTGTCACAGCTTTCAATGTCACTGCGGGCTTTCCCCCCCGCGCCGATCGAGGCGATATTCACCTTTTCATTCGGTGATACATATCCCATGCTTTTGAGAGTCTTTTTGCGTGGAGCGGCGCAGCCCGCTATTCCCGCGGCAGCGGCTCCCATGATAAATGTACGGCGTTTTACGTTTCGGGTAGTCATTCTTTCCATCCCCCTGAGTTTGGTTGCATTGAAAAACAGGCGGTTTTTCAATAAGGTAGTTTTGTTACTTAAGTATAAGTGATAAATTGACAAAGTCATCCTGAGTACACCATCACAACGCGATTTATATTGAAAGGGGAAATACCAATGAACCATGCGAAAACATCCGTACCGAAACAACTGAATCGAAGAACTTTGCTTGCCGGCGCGGCTATGACCGCCGCCGCGGCAGCCGTGCCATCCGTCCATGCGGCTTCACACAAAAAGCCGAAATACCCCACCGTTAACCTCTTTACCAAACATTTGGCTTGGCTTGAATTCGACGCCCTGGCCGACACCCTGGCCGAAATGGGCTTTGACGGCGCCGATTTAACCGTTCGCCCCCGTGGACACGTTCTGCCCGAAAACGTGGAACGCGACCTGCCCAAAGCGGTCGAAGCCATTCGCGGCGTCGGCCTCGATGTCAACATGATCACCACACCAATCTATGATCCTGACAAACCGGAAACCGAACGAATCCTCAAAACCGCTTCCGCGTTAAACATTCCTTTCTACCGCATCGGCACCTGGCGCTACGACATGGACGAAGACATCATGAAGCAACTCGCCGAACACAACGCGCGCCTGAAAAACTTGGCCGCCATGAACAAAAACTACAACATCCGCGCGGGCTACCACAACCATTCCGGACGCGGCGATATCGGCGGCCCGATTTGGGATATCCTTAAAATGCTGGAAGGCGTCGATACCGAATGGGTCGGCTCCAACTACGACCCCGGACACTGCTTCGCCGAAGGCACCAAAGGCGCGTGGGAAACCAACTTCAAAGTCATTGCCCCCTACATCAAAATGTCCGCCATCAAAGACTTCGCCTGGTATCAAACCGGTGACGGCTGGCGCAGCCGCTTCCCGCCGGTCGGGCAGGGTATGCTCGATTGGAAAAAGACCCTATCGCTTTACAAAGACATCAACTTCACCGGCCCGTTCTCCATGCACATCGAATACCACATCGAAGACCAGGGTGAAGAAGAACACACAAACACCATCAAAGCCATCAAGCGCGATTTGGATGTATTCGCCGGCTATCTCAAAGAAACCGGATTGCGTGCTTAAATGAGTGTTCGTCACGTTGTTTTATTAACGCTTCTGTTTTGTTGGATAGTTGCATCATGCCAATGGGATGCCGGTATGGATATTTCCATCCGGCATCCCATCCAGCAACTCGCCGAAGAAGCCGCGAAACAGGAACCGACACTCGAGAAAATCTTACAGGATTGGGGGTATCCGCAAGACGTCATCGAAAACCCTCTTGACGCAAAAGCCTTCCAACCGGTTGGTGATGTCCAACTTACTTGGATCGCCAAACACACAGATAAACAAATCCAAATCGGCTGGATACAAGACGGCCAAGAACACCTCCTCTTGATGACCGACAACATCATACAAATCCCCACACCGCTGGATGTTTCCAACCGACCCCTCGGTTTCTTTATCAAAACCCTCGGAGAAGAATCCCACACCTTCTATCTTGATCCTGCACAGAATAATGGGATGCGGCATGTCAAAATCTTCCCGCAATATGTTGATGGGAATCGGCAAAAAAACGTGCGCTTATTATTTTGGGAAGATGAGAAAATCCCAAATAATAAAAGCGATTATCAAGATATAATCTTGCGTATTAGCGGGGTGAAAACCATTCAGTCGTTACACAATTGAGAAAATAAATAAAAAGCATCCAGATAGAAAAGGGGTAATTGAAGCAACTACTTCACCATTAAGATTCTTTACACTTGCCCTGTTGATTATCAAGTCGCCTCCCGGAAAGCAGGTTGGAAGAATTACAACGCTTGGCAAACAAGCGGGATGATCCCCATCAATCTCTGCTGAAAATATTTCTTGCCGAACGACTCGCGAAAGAGCGTGAACCTCTGACACATTCCTCGTAAATACGTAAATACGTAAATCCATCTCCATCCCTAACTTCTCTTTTCTTCAAATATCTGATACGGTGAATCATCACATTGCTAAACAGGGGAGAATTATGACATCGACATCACGCAGACGGTTTATGCAAGACGGGCTGGCCGCTTTAACTCTGCCGTTCTTGGCAAAACGCGCTTTGGCACAGGCAACACGTCCCAACATTCTGTTTTGTATTTCCGATGATCAATCGTTTCCGCACGCGGGGGCCTATGGGTGCCCCTGGGTAAAAACTCCAGGATTTGACCGGGTCGCGAAAGAGGGGATTCTCTTCACCCACTGCTATACCCCCAACGCGAAGTGCTCTCCTTCGCGGGCATGTATTTTAACCGGGCGCAACTCATGGCAGTTGGAGGAAGCCGCAAATCATATCCCTTACTTCCCGGAAAAGTTTGCCACCTATCCGGAAGCGCTTGAATCGAATGGCTATCACGTCGGGTTTACCGGCAAAGGGTGGGCTCCAGGTGACCCCGGGATGCGTGACGGCAAGAAGCGGCAACTGACGGGAAAACCCTATCAAGATAAAAAACTACAATCACCGACAAACAGCATCAGCAATAAAGATTACACGGAAAACTTCAAAGCATTCATGGCGGATAAAAACAACGGCCAACCCTTCTGTTTTTGGTACGGCAGCCACGAACCGCACCGGCGCTATGAATACGGTTCCGGCATTCACAAGGGCGGCAAGAACCCTGAAGAATTAGACCGCGTGCTATCCTTCTGGCCGGATAACCCGACTGTGCGCACCGATATGTTGGATTACGCGTATGAGATTGAGCATTTCGATTACCACTTGGTGAAGATTCTTGAACATTTGGAAGCCATCGGAGAGTTGGACAACACCATCATCGTAGTGACCTCCGATAACGGCATGCCCTTCCCACGTGTGAAGGGGCAAAAGTATGAACACTCCAACCACATGCCGCTGGCGATTATGTGGAAAGACGGGATTCAAAATCCCGGCCGCGTGGTGGATGATTATGTAAGTTCGATCGACTTCGCTCCAACCTTTTTGGCGGCAGCCGGATTGAATTTGGAAGACGAAATGGAGCCGAGTCCAGGGATGGATTTGGCAGACATCTTTACCTCTTCAAAAGACGGAAGAGTAAATCCCAGCCGCGATCATGTGTTGATCGGAAAAGAGCGGCACGACATCGGGCGTGAGGATGACACGGGGTATCCGGTGCGGGGGATTGTGAAGGATGGATACCTCTATCTCAGTAATTACAAAACCGGCCGTTGGCCGGCGGGGTCTCCATTCACGGGGTATCTCAACACCGATGGCAGCCCGACCAAAACCGAAGTGCTGAATACGCGGTGGGATTCGCGTCCCGGTAAGTATTTTGAACTCAATTTCGGCAAACGCCCGCATGAGGAACTCTATTATTTAAAAACCGATATGGATTGTGTGAACAATTTGGCAGAGCATCCACAATACCGGCAGATCAAAGAGCGGCTGAAGGCCCAAATGCTGAAGGAACTGTTTGATCAGGACGATCCGCGGGTGATGGGCAATGGAACCATTTTTGATGAGTATGAATACGCGGATGATGTATGGCGCGATTTTTATAACAAAAAGAAAGCGGGAGACCGGCGCGTACCGGGATGGATTAACGCTTCCGATTTTGACCGGGAAGAATGAGGATTTCATCCCGGAGACACAGCGGGAGCGCGGCCATGTATAAACCCAGATCGTGCAGTAGACAAAGAAAGACTGTAAAGGGGCAATAGAATCAAGGGTTGTAGCGGGTTCTGCCCCAATTCATCAATAGAATCCAGGGTCAAAAGCGGGTCAGCAGGGGGAAGAAGGGCGGAAAAGCGCCGGGATTTTACCCCATTTTTGGTTACCCTGGCTCAACTGCAATGCAGTTGATGATTTTCGGCCATCGTTTGATTTGTTCGAGAATATAGCGCAGTTTGTTGCGCGGTTTTTTATCCGCCACCGCGATACGTAGCACCGCTCGGTGTTCGTCCCGTCCCAGTTCCAAATGGCAAACTTCAATTGATAATCCACCGGATGATTCAAAGAGATCATGATATCGATATCCGATTCCGGGGTGTGCTCGCCGCGGGCGTAGGAACCGTGGACAATAAACCGCACCAAGCGCTCGCCATAACGGTCCAGCAGCCGCTTCTTCAGTTCGTGGATGGCAGGGTGCATGGTATTCATTCCAAGTTCCTATCTTCTGCATTCAACTTGTTCAGCGTCAATTCACGAATCCGCTCGATGAACGGATCAGCTTGTTGCAGCATGGCTTTGATAGTTGCTTTGTCGAGTATAACAAGATCTTTGTAATCACCCTTATTTCTTGATTCAAAGGCTTGGTTTTACAGTTGTCCTAACTCCTTCCCGATTAATCCTTTATGCAAAACTTTTTTATTATACCATGATTGCAATCCAGTATGTTTTGATGTGATGAATTCATGGGCAATGGCTAAAGCGCCCACAGCATAAAAAAGCGCATAATAGATTCGATTGTTTGTTCCTTGAAGGAATTCATCAGAAAACAATAGTTGGGCTTCTTTAAGCGCATCTCTTGAACGGTCTAGCCGGTGCAAGCAAACCTCTCGCTGTTGTTCAGGAGTCATACGGTAACACCTTCCTTTAATACCGTTTCAACATAAGGGGTTGCCCCAATAATCGTATGGAGAATGTCCTCTTCGGAATAAACTTGAACATCAAACACAACATCATATCGTATATCAACTTCTAAAGCGACATTCCAAATATCGATTTCAGTCTGGGAATTTACATCTCCTGTCAAAGAGATCATGATATCAATATCCGAATCCGGTGTATGCTCGCCGCGGGCGTAAGAGCCGTGGACAATAAACCGCACCAAGCGGCCGCCATAACGGTCCAGCAACCGCTTCTTCAGTTCGTGGATGGCAGGGTGCATGGTATTCATTCCAAGTTCCTATCTTCTGCATTCAACTTGTTCAGCATCAATTCACAAATCCGCTCAATAAACGGTTCAACTTGCTGAAGCATAGTTGTAATCTTGTTCTTATCCAATTTCACGAAATCTTTGTAATCGCCTCTGGTTCGTGTTTCAGCAGCCAAATTGTATAACCGCCCTAATTTCTCATCGATGAATCCATTTCTTACAATCTCTTTGTTGTACCACGATTGCAAGGCTGTGTGTTTTGACGACTGAAATCCATGTGCTAATGCTAATGCGCTAACAGAATAAAAAAGAGCATAGTAAATGCGGTTTGCTGTATCCCTCAATAATTCTTCTTTGAAAAGATTGTTAGCTGCTTTCATAGATTCTTTAGAACATTCCAACCGGTACATACATAATGATCTACGCTGCTCTGGAGTCATAAACAAATACCTTCTTCCAAGACAGTTTCCACAAAAGGAGTCGCGCCAATAATGGTATGTTGAATTTCTTCTTCTGAAAAAGATTGGACATCGAAAACGACGTCAAATTGCAAATCGACGTCGAAAGCAATATTCCAAATCTCCCATTCCATATCTGAATCTACTTTTCCCTTAAATGTAACAACGATGTCGATATCCGATTCGGGCGTATGCTCTCCGCGGGCGTAAGAGCCGTGGACAATAAACCGCACCAAGCGCTCGCCATAACGGTCCAGCAGCCGCTTCTTCAGTTCGTGGATGGCAGGGTGCATGGTTCTCTCGGTACTCACGTCTGATTCCCGTTTTCAGCAGATTCCGCTGGATTCGATTGAACCGGTAAGATAAGCCGAAACGTCGTCCCTTTCCCCAATTCTCTCTCTACCATGATACTCCCCCCATGCATTTCAACCAACTCTTTGCCAACTCTTTGGCGATGGAGATCCCCAGCCCGCTGCTCTTGATAGTAAGAAAATCCCTTCACTGATACGGCCTGGCCTCCGGCGGTTCCGGTTCGATTTGCGGATGTTTGGAGTCATGCTCTACAGCGTCATGGAGATGTGGTGGACTCCATACAGTTATAGATCAACATGTTTTACTGGTCTTGTTCGGATGATTTCTTTGCTGATTTTCTCTTTTCCTGACGTTTCATGTAATACGCAACTAATTTTTTCGGGTCATAGTCACATTTCCGTGATATATCCTCACGTACTTTTCTGATTTCTTCTATGGTCTTCATGTTTTTCATGTTGAATCCTCCATCAATTCAAACGGGGTAACTATATCGGGTGTGAATATCCGCAACTTCTCGTTGATTCTTCTGATATGCGCGTTTTAATTTGCGTTTGCCAAATGGGTGCAATTCCAGGTTAAAAGAAAATCTATTTTGTTAAAAGACGCTACCGCGAGGTGCAAAGCATCGCCAAGATTGTTTTGAGGCATCAAATAATTTGATATATACACCTCAACAATTTCTTGAATAGCATGATTAATTTCAAGTAACTCTACATCATCCGTTATCAATTCCAATTTATTCTCTTTTTCGGGATGCTCACCATCTTCCAATTCATTGAATGTCGCTTCTGATGAATAGCATTGATATTTGAATTTGTAATGATCCCACCAAATTCTTGTCCAATTGCGCATAGCTATACATTCGGGAGATTCCCGTGTTTCGTAATAAAAAGAGGGAATTGTTGTTTCAATTTAAACGGTAGATTTCATGTTTTTAATTCCCTTTTCTATGTTATTATACATTAATCTAAGCAAGACAGAGTGGGTTCGTTCTTTAAAACACGCGAAGGCACTTTTGTTTTAAAAGTATGATCATACTGATGTCTTTATATATATTATTCATTGCAGCCCACAGTTGCTTTCTGTTTGCCTCTTAATCCTAACCGTTTACTGATACTGCCTGCCCTCCGGCGGTTCCGGCTCAATCTGCGGGCGCATAGGTTCATGTTCTTGCTCCATTAACCGTTTGGCTTGTTCTACAATATCCGGGTTGATGTAGGCAAGATTGCGGCGTTCGCCCATATCCTCCGCCAAGTTATACAGTTCAAAAAACCGTTCACCGGTTTCTTCACGTTTGCTTTGAACCGCTTTCCAATCGCCGAACCGTACGGCACGCTTATCTTCTCCCATTTCCCAATACATCACATCATGCTTTGGTTGGTTGCTGTATCCCAGCAGGGTATTTGCAAACGAAAGCCCATCGTGGTTTGCAGGGGGATCAATTTCAGCGATATCCGCCAGCGTCGGCATGACATCCGGGAAGTAACAGGGATGTTCGGTAGTCGATCCCGCTTGAATACGTCCCGGCCATTTCGCGATCATCGGCACACGGATCCCCCCTTCATACAAAGAGGTTTTCACTCCCCGCAATCCTCCGCTGGCATTAAAAAATTGCGGGTCGCCAGGGCCGTAAGAAGGGCCATTGTCAGACGTAAAGAAGATCAGCGTGTTATCTTCGATCCCCAATTCTTTTAATAAAGCGAACAATCGTCCCAAGTTGCGGTCCATGCGGGTTATCATCGCGGCGATGGCAGCTTTGGGGTGGGATTGCGCTGCGTAATCGTGCGGGTACCCAACTTTCTCTCGCCGTCCGGTATAGGCTGTTTCAGGGAACTCGCCTCTGTATTCTTCCAGTGAATCCTCTGGAACCAGCAACTCATAATGGGGAATGCAAAACGGCAGATATAAGAAAAACGGTTTCGGTTTTTTCGCGTTTTGCTTCACAAAATCCATGGCTTTTTTCATGACGACATCATGCGCGTATTGGCCGCTGAAACCGTCATTGTCTTTCAACCAGTACTTCTGATCGTTATGCCAAAGGTAAGTCGGATAGTAAAAATGCGCGTGAATCTGATGCAGCCAACCGAAAAACTCATCAAATCCTTGTTTGTAAGGCACACCGGTTGTGCCGTGCTCACCCAGCCCCCATTTGCCAAACAAGCCAGTGGTGTATCCCGCTTCTTGCAACGTTTCCGCAACGGTTCCTTCGCCCGGTTCAAACGGTATCCCACCCGAGTTGCCGCGCACCGGGGTATGCCCGCCATGAAGCCCGGTCATCAAAACACTGCGGCTGGGGGCGCAGACCGGCGCTCCGGAATAACACTGCGTAAACCGTATTCCCTCTTCCGCCATTTGATCCAGAAAGGGCGTACGGATTTTCTTTTGCCCATAGCACCCCAGATGGCCGTACCCCAGGTCATCCGCCATGATGAAGATGATGTTGGGCTTCGAATCTCGATTTGCGGCATTGGAAATGAAAGGGAATGCCATTCCTGCCGATATGCTTGCGCTGGTGTGAAGAAAGTTTCTGCGGTTGACCATGATAAACCTCTCCATTTAGGTTCAAACCTGCAATTCCATTTTGAATCATGATTGCAGATTCTTCAAAATGAAGATTCAATTGTGTCATGTTTTTACCGGGAATGGCAAGGTATAACAAACCGGAGGACACAGTTTTGAGGAAAAGAAATCGGATTCACGGTTTAGCGTTTTCACCCACGGAAATATAAAATGATCCAGCAATGGATCGTCAAAATCATCTGATATTTTAATACCCGCCATTATTCCGGGTGCCTGTTTTGAATGAAGTGATTTTGAAGTGGGAACAAGTTTTGTTATGGGTTCACCATTCTCAAGCAGAGTAATGTTCTCACCGGCGTTCACTTATACGGATTCAAATAAATTCTGTGTGATTCTCCATTAAAAGGGAGCATCGGCTTCCAGCCGGTGCGTCAAGGTGGAAAAACCGGCTGGAAGCCGGTGCTACCCGGTATATAATACCAATTGCAAATAGGAACACCGAGTAAAAAAAACTCAAACCATATGCAGGCATGATGCCTACACTACAACGATTCTTTGGCTGGTTGTAGTGCAGGCGTCCCGTTTGCTAATACCACTTTCTCAGAAATCCAAATTGCAATTGGTATAATCTCGAAAAAAGTTGTCCCAACAATATTTTTTGGGAGGGCGAGGCTCCCGCCGAGCCGGAAGTACGCTTTATTCCAATCCGAACGTATTGTTGGCAACACCGCTATAAATAACGAAAAAGCCCTAAATGTGTAATCTGACATAATCAAGAGCAACGCCCTGGTAATAGTTGTGGGTAAACCTCAGCCCACCGGGAGAGGGCCGGGGTGAGAGTTTGGGAGGAATAAACCTCTAATTACGCTACTGCTTCATAGGGAGCAATCGCTCTCATCGCCCTCATCTCTTATCTTCTCCCAAAGGGAG
>CAYVAZ010000194.1:0-9743 GCA_964449065.1 uncultured bacterium | reverse complement strand
CAGAACGGAATCAAGAGGAAATAATAAAAGAAAATGCTCCAACAAATGAGAAGTACTTCATTTATTAACGCTTTAACGCTCTGGCAGTGAAATGATTAGGGTAGTATATTCTGTAACATCCAAGCGGCTAGTAAAAATTTGTGGGCGGTATTGTGCGGACTTGAGATAATTTAAATGGAGTGGATTGTAGAATATCACCAGGCATTTAAACCCGAATTTATTCAATTGCCCAAAGATGTTCGAAAGGAGATGCTGGCTCATATGTATTTGCTTAAACAGTTTGGTCCTACTTTGGGCAGGCCTCATGTCGATACCTTAAACGGTTCACAATTCCCCAATATGAAGGAACTTCGGGTTCAAGTTCATGATGGCGTTTGGCGGGTGGCATTTGCATTTGACCCATTGCGCCATGCGATATTACTGGTTGCCGGAAACAAAACAGGAAGTAGTTCCGGACTATTTTATAAACAGTTGATTCAAAAGGCCGATCAACGGCTATTAGATCATTTAAACCAATTGCAAAAGGGGAGTTGATACATGACGAATACTTCACTCGAAGAAATAATGAAAGCACTACCCCCTGAGGAGCGCAAAGAAGTAGAAACACGTGCAACGGAACTCATCGCGGAAGAATATGCCAGGCGTGAATTACAAGAGAACTATGATCTTGCTATTCAAAAACAGCCTTCTCAATCTGAAAAAACAGAATCATTAAAATAAACAATCTCCCGAAAATCTTTCAAATACGGCTTTTCAAGCTTGATCTTCACGCTGCAGCTCTTGCTTGATGTATGTAAACATTTCGTCTACTGAATTAAATTCGGGGCTAAGATTGATTCCTTTGTTTACATCATCTATACGTCGAAGTATTTCTTCCTCTTCTTCCGGTGTGAAACCATTTTCTGTCAGCTGAAAAAACGCTTCCACTTTACTGTATTCATCCGGCGGCAATCGTTTGATGTCGTTTATAACGTCTTCAGCGGTTTTCATAAGCAATCTCTTTTATATTTTTGTGAATTCTATCATAAATGCGGGAGTCAATCGAGTGAAAAGATTTTCTGGATAAAATCGACTCTATGTATTTCGCATGGCTGCGATTTTGATTATACCTTCCCCTCGGCAAACAACCGCACCGCTTCCGGATAAATCTCGCGCTCCAGCGCCTGCACGCGCTGGGCAAGGGTTTCGGGGGTATCGTTATCGCGCACTTCAATGTCTTTTTGCAAAATGATAGGCCCGGTGTCGTATTCCTCATCCACAAAATGCACGGTGGCGCCGGTTTTGGTTTCCCCGTTTTTGATGACCGCTTCATGCACGTGATGCCCATACATCCCCTTGCCGCCGTATTTGGGCAGCAGCGCGGGGTGCACGTTCATGATTTTTCTTTTGTATTTCGGGTCAAGCCGAATCAGCGACATATACCCCGCCAGCAAAATCAAATCCGGGTTGATGTTGTCAATCGTCCGGGATACCGACTCGTTAAACTCTTCCCAGTTGGCAAAATCCTTGCGGCAGATGGCAGCGGTGGGGATGCCGTGGTTCAGCGCGCGGGTGATGCCGTAGGCATCCTTGCGGCTGCTGATGACATACACAATCTCAATCGGCAGTTCGCCGCGTTCCTGCAAATCGATAAAGTTCTGCAGCGTGCTCCCGCTACCGGAAACTAAGACCACCGTACGCAAAGGGGTCTTCGGGCTCTGGCTCATCTTTTTGCTCAATCCATTTCTGTAGAGTATTCCATGATGTTTCCATTTGCTCCGCCGGTTCCTCCACCTGCGAGTCCAGCGCAACCGTCAACCAGCCGTCATACCTGAATTGATCCAATGCCTTTATCACCGGACGAAAGTTGATTCCTCCTTCGCCCAAAGCGCAAAAGCGTTCGCCTTCTTCCGGCTCTTCGCCTTCCGGATAGATATCCTGCAAGCGCACATGCTTCAAACATTCGCCGTAGGTATTGATGATGTGTTCCGAATTTTGCCCCGCTGCTTGCAGGTGGGCGGTATCAATGCCTAAAAACACAGCGGATAAATCCACTAGATTCATCAGCCGGTCGATGTCTTCTTCATCCGCAATGCGGCTGTCTTGCCGCGTCATCACACACAAAAAGCAGTCATGATCCAAACACACGCTGCCTAGTTCGTTCAGTGTTTCCGCCGCGATTTTAAAGTCCAACTTCTTCTCCTGCAAAACCTCACGCTGCCCGGTATGGATAATCACCAGGTTGGATTTCAACCGCTTTAAAAACTCCAAATAGGGCACAGCGTTCTTCACAATCAAATTCTTGCGGTCGGGATAAATCACATCCGCTTGGTATTCAATGGCTGAGAGTTGCAGGCTGTGTTCTTTAAACCGCTCTTGCAGTTCTTCCGTCCGCTCGCACAGTGTTGTATAACACTCTGCACCGCACTCCACCCCGCAATAACCAATCTCCGCGCTTTCATCCAGCGCTTGTTCCCACCGGTCGTCCGGCCAGGCTGCAAGATGGCAAGCGATCTTCTCAAACGCACTCATTCCTTCGGCTTCTTTCCGCGCAGTTGCTGCACATGTTCTTCCACCACTTCCGGCGGCGCGTTCTTCACTAAGTTTGAAAACGCGAAATACAAAATCAGAATATCATCCACCCGCCCCAAATACAGGCTGCCGAAATCCCGCAGCAAATCAAAGGGCATAAAAAAATACAGGATCGAGCCCCAGCACAACAATTTAAGATAATACGGCACCCGCTTATCGTTCATCAGCCGCCAGCACAATATAAGCATGCTGGGCAGGTGATAAATAAATTTGATCACCTTATGCGGTGAATATTGACGGGCAATTTGAAACAAACGGGATAATGACATTCGATTCACACAATTACTATTTTTTAGTATGATTGGGAGGGTGAGGCTCCCTATGACGCAATAGCAATCTTAGAGGCAATTGTCTCCGTAAACCCTCACCCCGTCCCTCTCCCACAGGGCGAGGGCGATAGATGCCGCGAATGATCAGGACAACGGGCATATCGTACCCAATACGCATCATCTCTGTTATTCATCCAATCCATAGTTTATCAGAAAAACCGCGGAGTGAAGACAAACCGAACTGTATGCTCTCCCGCGGGCACTTCCACCGAAACAAACGTATCCAAATACGGTTTCACCTCTTGTTCAACTCCATCAACCTCAACCCGCCATCCCGGATACAGTACCTGAGAATACACCAATATATTATCCGTAACGCTATTCACATTCACTTCCATCATTCCCGCCGATTGCGAAATGATTTCAACCGAATCCCCTTCCACCGCTTCCGTTAAAAACACCCGTTCCAAGCACTCTGGATTTTCATATACCTTCATGCCGGATGTTTCATCACTCCATACCAAAGCAAACGGCTCCGGCAAAGCTTGAGTGGTGACAACATGCTTGACGTTCATCACGTTCAACTGCGGAATTTGCCTGGGATGAATCTGCGGGAAGAACAGCAGCCCGCCTTGCGGCGCGTCATCAGGCTTGCCGTACATCCGGTTCACCCACCGCGCGTAACGCTGCAAAATAAGCGGATCATAACCCCGCGCGGTTTCGATGCCGTAATACATCAACCGGTTCGGCCGCAGTTCCGGGTGATGTTCCAATCCAGGGTGCCCGATCGCGTCATCCAAACATAAAATCCGGTACCCCTTCGAATGGTCTTGCAGAAATTCAACCAACTCCGTCCGCGGAAAAAACGTCTCATGCCACTCATCCCGCGGCCTGGTTTCCACAAACCGGTGAGCAAAGAAAAGCAGATCGAAAAGAATTACCAACGCCAACGGCAGCCAATTGAAGGAAGCCTTCCAGCGCGCGGCAGCACACAAACATCCCCACCCCGCCAGAATCAAAGCGGAGGCAACCAAACTCGAACGCATCATCCACGCCATCCGGGTTTCAAACAATACTTCCGGCAAACCGATACTCACATTCAAGCGGCTGGATTCCGGCAGGTTATAAACCTCCAACGTCCGGTTCACCTCAAACGCACGCAATGCCCGCATAACCGAGTCTTGGGATAGATAGAGCACTCCCGTCATCACGATTATCAGTATGGAAAAGACTACGGCCGTTTTGAACGCGTATTTTTCCCGAAAGACCGGGAACGATTGGCTGCACCACAACTGCCACCCCGCGGCACTGCAAACGCTGATGCCGATGATCCACAATAGCAGCAGCCGCCCCGGGACGCGAAAGAAACTCCACCCCGGCAAACCGTAATAAAGCAAAGGATAAAGGGGGTTGTACCCGCCCATGGCGAATAGAAGCCCAAAACAGGCCAGCACCCCAAAAAAACGGGTTTCGGTTTGCGCAAAATTATCTTGGCCGTTCTTATCGGAAAGACGCTTCCATGAAAATAAAAACAAAACGATAGGGATAATCCCCGTATACCCGCAGATTTCATGAAACCCCGTTCGCGTTTCCCAAAACTGCGCCTCGCGCTCTTTCGCGGTCGGATCGCCATAAAAGAATGGTGCAGCCAACGTAACAATGTGCCCCGGCGGCATCGAATCACTTACGGCAAATGAATACTCCGCCCCCCCGGCACGCCCCGCCGTATGTTTCGAGAGTTGATATAGAGGCAGCAATACCGGTAGGGATATCAGTATCGAAACAAGCAAAACCAAAAGCGTATTGACCACCGGCAACAGAACCATCTTCACCGGCTGCGATTCCCGAAACCGCAGCCATCCCCACCAAAGCGACCGGAACATCACTAAATAAAATATATACAACGGAATCTGCGTATGCCCGCCATAAAACATCCCCGCCAATGACGCGGCCATCCCCAATGCCGGTTTCCAATTGAAAGCGTGTTTCAATCCGTTCTGCGCCCACAACACAAAGGGAATCCAGGCATACGCCCGTACATGAATAAAATGCCCGTCATGCGCGTGGGTGATCAAAAACCCCGACCACGCGTACACCAACGCCCCCATTACCGCCGCGGAGGAGGAGCGGTAGAGAGAATAAATAAACCAATACATCCCCACTGCCGCCAACACATGATGAACCACAAGCGAAAACGAAAATACCCGTTCGAGAGGAAACATTGTATGGAGTAGATTAAAGGGGTAATACAGTGCATTCTGGATATTCGCGAATAACGGCGTGCCGCAAAACACAAACGGGTTCCAACCGGGAAAAGCCCCGTCCGATATCCGCTGCAACGCAAACTGCCGCCACGGCACAAATTGATTGAGAAAATCACCGCCGCTAACCACACCCATACCCAACAATATCGCGGAATAAAAAAACAGGATGGGCAGCACCAATAAAAGCAATGGAAGTCTATGCGGATGACGGATCGGTTTCATATCCATATCATGGCGGGATTTTAGCAAAATATCCAGCGTTCAACAGGTTTCAAACAGAAAAATCCAATAAGGATAGGCACAAAACCCTTGCGTGTTTGCTCTGCGGTACGTATTCTAATAAGTTTGGTGGCTTAATTATACGATCAATGAAATGGAGGACTTCATCATGGCGGAAAAGCTCACTGATGAACGCAGATTGGAAATGGTCGCGATGATCACATCATCTTACATCAGCGCGTTTAACGGGCCGGATATGCGTCCACCCGATGCAATCACCATCGGTAAGTTTATCCAAGAGATTACCGATGCGATTGACGAAAAATATCCACGTCCGGAATAAGATTTCGGACGATTTTTTTTGTATAGAATTTTTATATAGAGGATTTGATAGAAGAATACATTATTAACGAGGTTAGTGTGAATGGATCCTAGATTATCCGCCATCATTAATTTGCAAGATGTTCTCGGTGAACAAAGAGAAATTGAACAAGAATACAACGAAATTCCCAAGCGGCGCGGCGAAATCAACGAAGAACTGCAAAAATTACACCGCAACATCGAAGAAGCAGAGGCCCGCTTGAAAGAAAACGAAATTGAACGAAGCAATGCGGATTTAGACTTAAAAAAAGGGCAGGAACAGCGGGTCCGTAAAGAATCCCAACTGCAGACCATCAAAAGCGAAAAAGAATATCAAGCCACAACCAGCGAGATCGCCAACTTGGATAAACGCAACCAGCGCGTGGAAGAACGCCTCCTCGAATTGATGGAGCAGATAGAAAAAGACCAAAAAACGATTGAAGAATGCAAACAGGTTCTTGAAGAGAAAGAAGAATCGTATCAAGATGAACTCACCCGATTGGGCAAAGAAGAAGAAACATTAACCCCGCGGATGAACAAAGCCAAACGCGCCGTTGATGAAATCACCCAAAACGTGCCGCCGGAACTGGTTTCCAAATTCCGTACCATCTTCGGAGCCAAAAACGGCATCGCAATCGCGTCCGCCAATACCGGTCATTGCAGCGTATGCAACATTCAACTGACCCCGCGCATCATGCAGCTGGCCAAACGCGGGCAAGATATCGTCCATTGTGAAGGCTGTTCGCGCTTTCTCTATTGGGCGGAAGAAAAAGAAGAAGAGTTTATCGGCGAACTGTAACCGGTACCACTCTAGTAGTCTGTCAATCAAAAAATGACGGATGGTTATCCGTTGTTGCCCCCCTTGATAAGGGGGGTAGGGGGGACCGATACCCGTCATTTAATCGTTGACACTGTACTAGTAACGGTACCGATTAATCCCAAACGAAAACCGAAACCGTTCATGTGGACGCAACAAGATAAAAGTTTACTTCGAGTCAAATACCTTCAGATTCTCCGCCGTTTGGAGCATCTCAATCTCGATTCCTTTCTGAAAGCCTTCATGTTTTTTCTGTTGATCGGCATCTTTTGGGGTTTGTGCTTCTTTCTCGTTCAGCGCTTGATCGAACAGGTTTATACCATCGAAATCATCGGCCCTATTATCATGAACCGGTTGATCGCGTTCGGTCTCTTTGCCCTCTTTATTATTGTGGCGGGCAGTCACGTCTTAAGCGCTTATTCTTCCCTCTTCAAAGCGCAGGAACTGCCCAACCTCTTTAGTTCCCCCTATTCTCTTCACCGTATTTTCCGCATCCAATGCATCGAAACCCTGGTGCACGGCGGCTGGGTCTTGGCCATGTTTTGCTTGCCGTTGCTGTTTGCGTACGGCATGGAACTGAACGCCAACATACTTTTCTATCCCGTTGTACTGTTGGGATTGACCGGATTCTTTGGGATCGCCGGCTGCTTAGGGATTCTGTTAATGCTGGTTGCCGCCCGGTGGATTATCAGCCGCCCGCTGCGGTCCGCTGTCAGCATGGTTCTCTTTTTGGGATTGTTTATCGGTATGTTTGTTTATCTCGCCATCGCCAGCAATGTGTTTTCTGCCGGCGTTACCGCCGCCAAAATCGGCGAAACTCTCGCCAACATGCGGCTTTCCACACTCCCCTACCTGCCAAGCCATTGGATGTCGGAACTGATGAATGCCGCCCAAATCCAAGACTGGTGGCGCGTTGGCTTGTTCTTATCCCTTCTCATTTCCACTTGGCTTGTGTTGTGGAGTGCTTCCCTCGAACTCGGCGAACGCTGGTACGCGGATGCCTGGTTGTGGACTCAAGAACACGTCGGCACAAAACATCTTCTGCGGGGACACCGCAAATACAAACCCAAACACTTTTTGCTTATACGTCTCTTACCCAGCCGGATCGGCGCGTTCGTGTACAAAGAATTCGTTTTATTCGTCCGCGATTTCTCACAATGGGGACAGTTGGTATTGATTTTGGCCCTCACGATTTTTTATATCTTTCAAACTCAAACCGTCATGAGCGGCGATACCGCTTCACGTATGAAGACTCTTTTGGCCTGCTTTAATGTCATCTTATTGGCCTTCATCCAAGCGACACTCTCGCTGCGGTACACCTATCCTTCCATCAGTCTGGAAGGCAAAGCCTTTTGGGTGGTCGCCTCCGCGGAACGCGGTATCGAGCGTATCTTTTTCACCAAATACTACCTTCACACCTTCTGCCTGCTCTGCATCGGCCTGGGACTGGGGACGGTGCTGAATATGATTGTGGATGTCGATTTCAATATGTACATCATCAGCCTGACCGTGCTGTTTTTGTTCTCGTTTGGATTCACCAGTTGGTCTTTGGGGTTGGGGGCGCTGTTCAGCAAATTTGAGGCGACGAATATTGCCGATGTATCATCCGACACCGGCACTCTGGTCGCAATGATTCTCACCATGCTTTATCTGGGTATCAGCCTTAGTTTCCTTAGTTCTGTTGCGCTGATGTACACACCCGGCACCTCGCTTTCCGAACTCCTGGCGCTGAACCAAGACCGCGGCCTCATGATTTTTTTAACCCTCTTCCTCTTTATCCAAACCTGCTCCATCCTGATCCCCACCGTTTACGGCCTCAAAAAACTTAAAGAAGCCGTCATCCTCCGCTAAAACACTCGAACGATCATTCATCTTTTTTTTCGGATCCGGTTTGTTCCCGGGAATTTAAGGAAAATCACGAAGAGCGATTTTTAAAAAAATACTCCTTCAATTTTATAATGTGTGGTTAGCGCGGCGTAAGCCCAGCAAAGGAAAGGCTTAAAGCATTTCAGAGTTGGATAGACAGAATCTGTCGTTGTTTTCCCCCCTTATTAAGGGGAGTAGGGGATCATTGACGATCTCTTTCTATCTACGCAAACCTGAATTGCTCTAGTACTCTGTCAATCAAAAAATGGCGGCTTGTTATCCGTTGTCCCCCCCCCTTGTTAAGGGGGGCAGGAGGGGATCGATACCCGCCAATAAAACGTTGACACTGTACTAGCGGTTTTCGTTCTTACCAATCCTATATAGAATGAGTATTGTAGAAAAAAAACAGTATATAATGCTAAATAACACCCTTGCCCCCAACCCTGCCCGGTCTTGGGGGAACGGCTTCAAATAGATGACCTGTAACCGATAGGCAAAACCGTATCTTGCTCAGCGATTGCACGCGAATGAGGGGCACAACAAGACTGCATCCATCCATAACTAACTTATTTTGTATCGCCCAATGGTCTGTTCATCATGGTTGTGATACGCCCAATGCAACTGGATAAGCGATTCGATGCTGGCTACCAAGATTAAAAAATACCCGACAAATTCACCGCTTTCTTCAATTACCCGTTTATAATCGCGTGTATACTCATCGCCCATCATTAGTTGGAGAAATTCACCGTGACCGATCAATTGAGAGACCGGTACGGCCATAATAAACCCTGCCCAAAAGATCGCAAACGCGCGCAAGTAGATAAAAACGGCAACTTGCTGAACAACCATTTTTCGATTAATGACAGCAAACCCAATTGCAAATACCATGAAAAGAAATCCGATTTTCCATCCCACAAAGGGAAGGAGGTTATCCAAAACCATATCCAATTCACGAACCGCGGCAAATGCAACTAGAGCAGAAATACTGATCAGAAAATGGGAATATCTGGTCAGTACAGTGCTTCCCGCAAGAAAAATGATGCTGGTACACGCCAGCATACTAAACTGA
Organism: uncultured bacterium; assembly: GCA_964449065.1. Taxonomy (GTDB): domain Bacteria; phylum Hinthialibacterota; class Hinthialibacteria; order Hinthialibacterales; family Hinthialibacteraceae; genus CAYVAZ01. The sequence goes on along the minus strand of CAYVAZ010000194.1, from coordinate 308 downwards.
AGCCATTCTATGACTCCACCTTCTTTAAACAATGAGATCCCCGTATGTTGAAACATGTAAGGAAGCAGGGCGGTTAATGTAAAGATAAAGAACGTATACGCAACAAAACGTAAGACAATTGGTGTTAATTTTTCTGTAAACATATACCCTTTTCTCTTCAAAAAACGTTGAACAACCGAATCTCATAAAAGTATAACATAATTCTAACACATTTAAAAAATAAACTTAGCATGAGGGTATGGTTTCTCTCTGAGTAACTGATGTTACGCAATCCATGATTGACGATCGCTTGAAAAATGGTTTTTGTT
>CAYVAZ010000193.1:0-9824 GCA_964449065.1 uncultured bacterium | reverse complement strand
AGGGCAATCATCGCGCACAATCCGCGCGATGATCTCGAAGCCAGCGACCTCGCAAGAGATGCTGTCACCCTCGCAAACGAAGGTCTGGAAGCGTTCCGTGAACATCATAGCGCGCCCTCCTTGAAGAGTCCGGCAATGGCGATCCAGTGCGGGCCATAGACGGCATGTTCGCCGCATTCGTCGCAGCGATAGGCGCTCGCATCGGGTTCGCAGCATCCGCGCGGCGCACGGCAGGCAAGGCAGAAGCCTTCCTGCCAGTCATCGGCCTGCTCCAGTTCGAGGGCGGTGAAGCGGTAGCGTGTGGTTTCGGGAGTCATGTCGAAGCCCTCCGCCTATCGTGACCAGAAGACATGGACTTCATCGAAGCCCGTCTGGAACACCATGATCTCGCCATTCAGCGCCATGTCGCGGGCCAGCGCCTGCCAGTCGATATAGTAGCGCAGCGACTCCGGAATCTCGGTTCCGGTGTCCTCGTGCAGGCTCTCGGCAAAGTCTGCGGCGCTCTGATATTCGCCCGCATAGTCCTCGAAGGCGGCGCGCGCCTGCCCAAGGTCATCGCCGAAATGGCTCAATACCTTGCCGCCAAGTTCTCCATGCTCCTCAATGAAATCGGCAAGCTCGCAAACCGTCTCGAAGCTCGCATACTCTGACAGGCTCGCGCCCTCGAAGCCCTCATAATCGTGGATTGCCCATTCCTCGGCGTCGGGCTCGGGCGATGCCGCCAGCATGGCGCGCACCTCGTCCCTGATCTCGTCAGCGGTGGTTGCGGTGATCCATCGGCCATGCAGGAAGCCGGAATTGTAGGCCGCAAGGCAGGCCACGTAGATGCGCGGTCTATCGGGCATCGCTGGTGCGGCCGTTGCCGCATGCGCGTTGGTTGCGAGTTGGTCAGTCATGTCAGTCTCCTTCCCCGCCCGCGTTCTTTTCCCGACAGTCGGGTGGGCGGCGAGGAGGTGCTCAGCCGGAGCGCATCAGGGCGTCCGGTCAGGCTGGCCAGGGAATGGGCCTCAAGACGATCGAAGACAAACCGGACCCGCCTGCTTGACCGGCGACCGCGCTCTGGCAGACGCACCGTCCGCCCACCTGACTGATGGGAACAGATATTGAGGCGGAGGGAGGCTGGGGTGACCGAACTTGAATATTGCGCTTCAGTCGAAAGGTTTCGTCCAATGGCCAAATGGGCTTTCGCTTTCGGGACGGGTTTGCATGACAAACGCAAACTCAAGCGGTGGGGCCGAAGCCGAACCGAACGAAAAACTCTGGACCGTTTCGTCGAAGATCCAGGCAGCATCGGGCGGGCTATCCGGCACGAAGTGATGGGCGAAGACCCATTCGAGTTGAACTCCAGGTGCTTCGAATGTCCGAACAGCATCGACAATTTTTGCTGCGCGGACAGCCTCGATTTCCGGTTCTTCGAGCGCGTCAAAGCCAACATGGATGATGGAGGGGCGGTCAGAGGGGAGTTGTCCAAACGCCTTCGTAAGTTGCCGCCTGATATCCCTGGCTCGCCGTTCCATTGAATATTCAGATAGGCTCTTGTACCGGCATCCAATAACGAACCCGACATCTTCTATAAACCGAGGAATATATGCTGGTTTTAGTTCGACAATTTCGATGAAACTGCTGCGAGGATAATGCTTACCGAGAACCAGCTCCCGAAATCTGGACGATCCCATCATCAGAATGTCGGTTACGAGGACGGTTTTCAGCTCAGTCAGATCAGGTATTCCAATCGAGCATGAGGCAAAGTCGTCGCTCCAAAAAAGAGCCGTTTCGGGATCGGTCAACCACGCGTCCATGTGTTCCAAAAAATAGTCTTCTGGCACATCTTTGAGCGGCCGATGGAAAGTCGCTGTGCAGACTGTGCTTTGCTTCAACTGTGCGAGGGCGCCAGCCGTAGGCCGCCAAAGACTGCGCGCGAGAATCCGTTCCTGTTCGACAAAGTCGGAGGTGGACATGCGTTTGCATTCCACATCATAGGCAACCCCGTCTCGCACCGCTTCGAAGTCTGCGGTGCGAGGTCCGCCTTTCTGCTCTGGGATGAACCGCACCGCAAAGCCGTTCAGGCGATAGGCGGAGGCCACCAGCAACTCGAATAAGGCACCGTCGGGCTGCGACCGTTCACTTGTCAGCATGCGCTTGACGCGTGCTTGAACGCCTTCGACGTCCTTGACCGAATTCAGCCGGCGGCCAAGTGCCTCGAAGACTGGAATGATGGCGCTCCCGGACCACGGTTCGTAATTGTGAGGATGATCGCAATAAGCCTCGACTTGGAACAGAATGTGAGAAATGCGATCCCCGCTTTCATAGAGCCGTCCTTTACCTGACGTATCCAGAGGCTGGTTTCGTGCGGCGGCATAGAGGGCGCGCGCCTGAACAGTGCGCCTCGCACGCCAGTCCTCTGCGTCGACGAAAGACAATAGCCAATCCAGTGCCAGACGCGGGAAACGTCGGTTGTTCGACGGATCCGCGATGTTTTGGATGTTGGTGAAGAACCAGTCTGGAAAATCTATCGGAATCACTCGCTCAATTCAGATGTATTCGGCTTAGGCGTAACAGATTTAAATCGGGCGCAGTGATAAACATCCGTAGATTCTAGATTGCCAAGTTGCCTCACCGATCACGCATAATAAGCCTAGCAGATTCCGGATCATATCGCAGCGAACTGATCGTGCCGTCCTGCAAGGCCTTCACCACGGCATCAATGATATCGAGCGGCACGAGATACCATTCTCGGGGACGGACAGGTCTGCCAAATCGGTCCCGGATTTCGAGGTCGAGGCGCGCATCTGCAAAGAAGCGGTGAAGAAGCGATTCGAGCCTAACGCGATTGATGTTGAAGAGCTCGTAGGTGGCGACGATTTCGACTTCAGCGAGGAGATAGGTCGCGTCATTTGCAGCGCCCGCGATGCGGGTTTCGACCTTGCCGCCGGTCACGCCGATCTTATGGATCAGGTCGCGGTTTTCCGCGATTCGAGAATCGGTAGAACGGCTTCGCAAAACGTAGATTGTGCCGCTCTCTGTGTCGCCCTCTCCAGCAAAGTCCGAAAAGAGCGGACCCGCCGCAGGATCGGTTATTCGCCGACCGGCATCGCCCTTGTTCAATGCGCGCTGCAGTGACCGCATCAGGACGTTGCTTTCGGTGGCGTTGTCATAGATGACGCGCAGGCGTGCGTCACGGTCGCCATATTCCTGGGTGAATTCATCACCCTTATCAGCGACGTAAGCGATCTGCCCGCCGACGATGAAGAAGCGGCCCGGTTCGATTTCCGATTTGAGTTCAAAAGCACGTGTCTGGCGCGTGCCGTCTTCGAGGTCCTGCTTGACGGTCTCGAATAGCGGGCGGAATTTGTCGAAATCCTTGCACGGCGTGCGGTTTGCTATCTCTTCCGCAGCCTTCCGCTCAACAGTTGGTCTGACGTGCCTGAGTGTTGTCACATCATTGGTGGCATCTGCATCAATGCCGAGTTGGGCCAGCAAGGCTGCCGGATCTGTCGCTCCCGTCTGTGTCTCGGTTGTCGGGTCTCCCAAAAGCCCCTGATGATCGAGAGGTTCCAGCAGGACCCGCGCTTCAGGCAAGGCTCTCAAGCGCTCAAGCCGAACGGCATACATCCGTTCGAAAATGTCGCCATCTTCGGCGTGACGGGGCGCGCGCTCATGCTCTTCGGCAAATCGCTGGATGTCCTCAAAGCCTGCGATGATGCGCTCCTCCTGCGGGGAGCGTGCGACGACTTTTGGCGCGTCGATTTCAACGCCGAGTTCGGCAAGGAGTTGTTCAGCTGTCTTGTCAGCCATCACGCGCCGCCTTCACTTTCCGCTTCAGAAACTCGATGCCTTCGGCCATGCGGCGCTCCCAAGGGTCATTCGACGTCAAAGACGGCAGACGACCACGTTCCTGCAGGAAGGCCTTGGCGCGCTCAGCAAGCATCATGGCTTCTTCTTCGCTGAGTGCGATTTTCTTACCCGCAATAACGGCGGCGACCTGTTTGAGACTGTCCTCGCTCATGGCCTTGCCCAGGATCGCATAGGCGGCGCCGAAAGGATTGATCCGGTCAATAAGATCGATGTCGAGATCGCGCACATCCATCGCGATCTTGCGAACGCCGTCGATGAGAGCGGTATTGGCCTTCGTGGTGTCGCCGCCATCTGATGCGGCTTTCGCGGCTTCCTTGCTCGCTTCCTGCGTCAGGGCGAGGGCTGCGACCGCGCGTTGCCGGATGGCCTCATGGTCAGTTTCAGAGAGCTCCGGATAGCGGTCGCGAACGATCTTCCCCATGCGGACCAGCGTCAGCTCTTCTGCTGGCGTATCGCCGCCAGCATGGTCGCCGTCGAAGAGGCCGGTTTCCAGCACCTTCTTGTCCTGAACAAAGGCGGTGATGACCTCGTTCAGATCTTCCTGGCAGATGCGCGTTGCCTCCTCGGACTCAGGCTGCACCAAGCCCTTGATCTCGATCTGGAATTCGCCGCGGTCTTCATTGAAGCCGACATTGGTCCGGGACGAGTCATAGCCTCCCTCGCCATAGTCGAAGTCTGTGTCCTCACCATTGCCTCTGGGGACGAAATTGAACTTCGGTGCCAGCACTTGTTCCATGAGCAAGCTGGCGGCGATGGCCTTGAGCGTGTCATTGACGGCTTCGGTCACCTTATCTTCAGAGGCGTCAGGCTCGGCAATGAGATTAGTAAAGCGCGCGCGTTCTTTGCCCGGCGCGTCCCGCGTCGCACGCCCGATGATCTGAATGATTTCGGTGAGGCTGGAGCGATAGCCGACCGTTAGGGCATGCTCGCACCAGATCCAGTCAAAGCCTTCTTTGGCCATGCCAAGGGCGATGATGATATCGACATGGTCGCGATTATTCTTCTGAGTAGGGTCTTTCAGCGCGGCGACCACCAGTGAATGTCGTTCCGGCCCGTCATCGACAAGATCGGCAATCCGCAAAACATCTCCATTCGGACGGCGCACCAGATCAAAGCCTGTGGCAGGGTCCTTTCCCACCCATTCTCCGAGCGCGTGCATGATCTCGCTGACTTCGGTGGTCTTGCCGCGCTGCGTGCTTTCGCGGGAATTGACGTTCGGGATATGGACAATGGTTTTCTGATCAGGATCAAGCACCTGGGCGATGTCGTCCACATACGGACCATTGTAGAAGAAATAGCCGATATCGAGTGCCTTCAAATGCTCGTAGCCATTGAGCTGCTCGTAATAGGTATAAGTCACCGTCGCGAAGCGGGCTTCGTCTTCTGGCAGCAGGACCGGCACGGCATCGCCGCGAAAATAGGAACCGGTCATCGCCACGAGATGTACTTTGTCGCGTGCAATAAACTCCTTGAGCTGACGGCCAAGCACATTGTCATCATCGGCGGAGACATGATGGAATTCATCAATCGCGATCAGCCGGTTGTCGAACGCCTCAATCCCAAGCGCCTCAACGGCAAAACGGAACGTGGCATGGGTGCAAACCAAAACCGGATCGCCGCTGCCCAAAAATTCGCCAACGGCTTTGACCTTTGATTTGGCGACGCGGATTTCATCGGCCCCGGGCGCATTGCAAAGGTTCCATTGCGGTTTAACCTGCCAGTCGGACCAAAAGCCCCATACCGATAGCGGCTCGTCATTAAAACTCGCGCCGATGGAGCGTTCAGGCACCACAATAATGGCCTGGGACAGGCCCTGGCTCTGCAGCTTGTCCAGGGCGATGAACATCAAAGCCCGGCTCTTGCCAGACGCCGGCGGCGACTTGATCAGCAGATATTGCTCGCCGCGCCGCTCATAAGCCCGCTCCTGCATGGGGCGCATGCCCAGCTCGTTCGATTTCTGCGTCGCACCGGTGCGCTTATAGGTCACCGAGACGGAAGGGACATTTCTGGGTGCGGTCATGGCGATATGCCCTTGTTTAGAACGGGCCGCCGCCAACAAGCCGGATTACTTGCCCTTGCGGCCTGGTCGTTGTGTGAGCGTCGATGCAGCGGCAGATTTCGCCGCCTTGCTGGCAGACTTTGTCTGCAACGTCTTTCCGGCTGCGGACGCAGCCTTTGCCGAGCTGACTTTAGACGTTTTCGACTGCGCAAGCGCAGAACCAGCGGCGGATTTGGCGGGCTTTGATGCAGACGAACTGCGCAGGGTTTTTGAGGCTGCGCTTGCAGCAGACTTGCCTGTTCTTTCAGTGTTGCGGGGCATGGTTCGAGACTCCTGATTATAGAGCTTAGATCTTGGAGCGAGTCGCAGCACAAAGCAAGAACACAGATCATACTGCGTCCTCCATCGACTTTCGGCGCTTCTCAAACTTTTGCAACGTCTCCCGAAAGTAAACCTCTGAATTCCAGTCAGGATTGTTAGAAACACGTCCAACGGACCCGATCGTGAACCGCTTCCGCAACACCGACGCAATTTCCAGTGCCTCCAGACCGATGCGCGCATACCCATGTTGCCTCGCTTCGAATACCTCATCGAAATCCGGAGGGTGAGCGTAGTCGACAGCCGCATCGATATGGCGGTCAGTGCTTCGCGCCATGTTCGGAAGTGCCAAGATCCGGTGCATCAATTTTTCGTCGAGGCTGCGCCATCCGATGTCTTCCGGGTAAACCGGCGGACCAGGCGTGGCGACTTGTGCCTGAAGGTACTCTTGGCCGTCGCTCGTACGCCCAGCCGGCTGACCATAGACCGTGCCATCATCCTGGACGACATCGATGCATTTGTCAGCGTACTCCTCTAGGAGGCACGCCAAGCGGATCGCCGCGTAAGAGCCGTCGCGGCGACGTTGGCGAGATGACGCCCATGCATCTTTCGAAACGGCAATGAGGCTGCCCAGCAAAACACCTGCGAGGCCGATCACAGCAACAATGAGGTCTGTCCATTCGATCATGCCGTCCCCTCCGCCGCCGTCATTTTCGTGTAGAGGTCGAATAGCTTTTCGAGGCGTTCGGTGTCGTTCTTGAAGCGGCGTCCGATATAGATGCGCTCCAGCGTTTCGTCATTGCGTTCATGGGCCTCACGCACGAGGGGGAATTCCTCGTCCATGCGATCGGGATCGTACATGTCGGCGATGGTCGAAGGGAAGTAATGCTCCCGCGCCAGAAGGATGTCCTCGGCGCAGCGGGTCAGGTCCGCCTTGTTCTTCTCCGTCAGCGTCGGAACCGGGAAGGTGTTCCAGCCGAGTGTGTTGGAGTAGCGATAACGGGTCTCCAATTTTCCGCACACTGCGGCGATCCACACCAGGTGAAGCTTGGACCCCACTAATGCGACGTTGTGGATTGGCGCATCATATATCGCGTAGGCAAGGTTACTTACTACACTTCGTGGCGAATAAACATCAACGGGCAGAAAAGGGCGTCTCTCTGAAGATACTCCTCCAACTGCAACCGTTCTGTGTTTGGATTCCCCGGCCAAATAGACAAATCTATGGGGTCTGTCTGAGAACGCATTTGTAGACTCAAGCGGACTTTCTTCTCTCATATTTCTGACTGCGCTTAAGCGATGAGATATCGGATCAATCTTGTTGGCTTGTTCGGCATGCATATCAGCAATCCATAGGCATCGGCGTTGTGTGCCTTTAACAAGTTCGTCCGTTCCAACGTATGGCCTTATCCAGTTTTCTGGCACTCCATATTCTTCAAGCAGGCATTGAGAATCCTGGACACTAAGCAATAGATTACCGCCATCCCTAGGCATGCTTCCTGTAATCATATTCGGAAGATCTGAAATGGGTTGACTGCTGGTTTGGACATATACTTCTTTTGCCGGTGCCAAATAGGCATTTATTTGGTTGGCGGTTTGAACTTGATCGCCGTCATATATTAGCTTTGGCATGCCGCCGCGTCGCGTTCCGACGCCTACGACCACCACTGTAACGCCAGCATTTCTAGAGGCGAGGTTTGCCCACTTAAACGGTCTATGGGCAAATTGAATTTCGCTAGGAGCTTGAAGTATTTCCGGCCATAAAGTAGGAACTTGTAGTCCTTCGTTGAGAGAGCTTGTTGCCACAAAAGCGTAAAGGCAACTGACTTGACGCGAATAGTTGTGTGCCTTCAAAAACCAACCTGCCACGTAATCGAGAGACTTCCACTTCTTGATTTTTGTAGCACATAGCGTTCTCAAGTCTTCTTTGTGCGCTTTAGATTGCTTCCTGCTTCCATAGTAAGGCGGATTCCCGCAGATATACGTCTCCCAGTCCCCACCTTCGCCCGCCTCCAGCGCCGGCCGTCCGGTTGGACCCGCCAAATCCTCTTCCACCGCTGACGCCTGCTGAGGCGGCGGGCAGACCTCCAACCAGTCCAGCCGCAGGGCGTTGCCGCAGACGATGCGCCCCGTTTCCTTGAGCGGCAGGACGATTTCGCCCGCGCGCTCCTGGCCCATCGCATCCACGTCGCACTGATACTCGGCAATCAGCAAAGAGAGCCGCGCGATCTCGCAGGCAAAATCCTTGATCTCGATGCCGAAGAAATTCTTGAGCGGGATGACGCTCTCACGCGGCTCCTTCGCCTTCGCATCCTCGCCCAAAACCCGCAGGCGGCGCTCGATGATGTCCGACTCGATGGCGCGCATTTCCTTATAGGCGATGACGAGGAAATTGCCCGAACCGCAGGCCGGATCGAACACGCGAATACGCCCGAGGCGCCTGCGCAGATTGAGGAGCTTGCGGGGATTGTCGCCCGCCTCTTCGAGCTGCGCGCGCAGGTCATCGAGGAAGAGCGGGTTCAGCACTTTCAGGATGTTCGGCACGCTGGTGTAGTGCATGCCAAGCTCGCCGCGCTCTTCATCCTCGGCGACCGCCTGGATCATCGAGCCGAAAATGTCGGGGTTGATGGCTTTCCAGTCGAGGCTGCCCGCGTGGAGCAGATAGCTGCGCGCAATGCGGGAGAAGCGCGGGACTTCATTGGTCCCCGCGAAAAGGCCGCCATTCACATAGGGAAAAGCATCGGCCCAGGGGCGCAAGCCCGCATCGGCGCGTTGGCGCGTGGGGATGTCCATGGCCCGGAACAACTCGGCGATAATGTCATGGGCATTGTCCCGGTCGCTCATCTGTTCAAGCGTGAGGGTGAAGAGGTTTTCGCCGAGGAAGATGCCGGTATCTTCAGCGAAAAAGCAGAAGATCAGCCGCGCCATGAACTGGTTGAGATCGTGACGGCGCGCGTCGGTGCCCCACTCTGGATTGTCTTCGACCAGTTTCATGTAGAGGCGATTTAGGCGCCCGGTCGCCTGAATGTCGATCGGGTTATTCTTGATTGCCTTGACGGTTGTGATGCCTGCGAGCGGCAGGAAGAAGCCGAAATGGTTCGCGAAGTCCGGATAGTCGCAAACGCGGATATCGCCCTCGACAAGGTCTTCGGCCTCAAGCGTCTGGCCATCTGTCGCGAGAATGAAGCGGACCTTACCGGCGGCCGTCTTCGGGCTGGTGCGAAGCTCTGCGAGTTTTTCGCGGACCTTGCCGGGGGCCGCGACGGCGAGATGGATGTTCTTGTATTGAAGGACGCCGCCTGAAACGTCTGAATTCTTCGCCGCGCTCGCCAGCAGGCGCTTTACCGTCGTCGGCTTATTGTTGAAGGATTCCAAGAAGACACGTGGAAACTCTTCTGCATCAAAGGGTGCAGAAGCAAGTTCAGATATGGCTTCTTCAATCTCAACGGCGTTCATGAATCAGTTTCAGACCTCAAAAAGGTCATTAAGCGCATATAACGCAAAAGTTGAAGCGATTCGGGGCATTACGGCTTGAAGGATGCCCGAATTCCAGCGCCCGCGACCCTCTTCGCGTCAGCGAACAGGAAGCGCGGGCGCGCGGCCAGCCGGCGGGGCCCAGAACCACGTTCCACAGACGAACAACCGGACCCTC
>CAYVAZ010000192.1:0-9838 GCA_964449065.1 uncultured bacterium | reverse complement strand
TTGAACGTTCTCCAAATCAGCGATTTGCATTTCCACAAAGGCCGCACCGACAGCATTTCCTTTATTCAATCGCTATCCGAACTCGATGTCGACTTTGTCTTGGTGACCGGCGACCTTATCGATGAAGAACACGGCATCCCGTTGTGTATCGAAGCGCTGCGCCCCTTAAAAGCAAAGTATGGAAAATTCGCCGTGTTGGGCAACCACGATTATTATCAGACAACGATTGAAGATATCACCAACAAAACGGGCTCATTGCCCAAACGCCACGAAGAAAAACAAAATGATTTTGAGCGTTTAATCCGTGAATTGGATGCAATCGGTATTCGTGTTTTGCGAAATGAGAATTTGAAGTTTGATATCGACGGTGTACCACTCACATTGGTGGGCATCGATGACCCGTATGTGCATCGCGATGATATTGAGAAGTCGTTTCAAGGGCTTTCGAAAGAAGATGCCTGCCTCACTATCGTGCATTCACCCGAAAAGCACACACGTATCGCCAATGACGGCATCGCCAATTTGGTCCTCTGCGGCCATACCCACGGCGGGCAGATTCAAATCCCGCTGATCGGCCCCATCCTTACCCGCACCAACGCGCCCCGCCGCTTTGTCGAAGGCTTAAAGAAAGAGAAAGATACCTGGTTCTTCATTTCCAACGGAATCGGCTCCGGCCCCTTCACCCGCCCCCGCTTTCACTGCTTCCCCGAAGCGGTGTTAATAACAATAAAAAATGACTCTTCTTGATCTAAAATTCGGTGAAACCGAAAGCAGGGTTCTTCCACTACAATTATTGCGTTCTCATTCTGGTGGTTATGCGGTGTAGAAAACAAAGTCTTCAATTTTTAAATAATACGGATTCAGATAAATAATACCAAAAGAAATATGGAATGTCCGCTTTCGGTATGACTGGTGGGCTACCGGACACAAGCTTTTCGGTTGGATTCAAGCTTGCACCCGCTTTGACATAAAGCGTAATCAAGGTTGTAAAAGTGTTGAGCCCACCCTACCAATATAACAGACATTTTTTATTTCAAATAGTATAATGATGAGTTACATACTCCTCCCCCAATGCAATTAGGGAGGCTGGGGGGGTAAAGGGTTGGACAACTTCTTTCAAGTATATTCACGTTGCAGGACTCTCTTGTGGATATTCTTGTTCTTGCTGCTTTTCTATGTGATCTTCAATATGATAAATATCCGTCATCGATTTCACCAACAGCGTATGCATTCCCAGTGCTTCTGCCGGCGCCAAATCAATCTCATAGCGGTCTCCCGCCACCAAACACTCGTCCGGCGTTAATCCGCATTCTTCCAACACCAGTTTGTATAACGCCATATCGGGTTTGATGATGCGGGTTTCATACAGCGAATAGATGTCATGCACCAAATCAAATATCCCCAGTTTTTTTAAAATCAAATCCGTCTGCACACGGTTGTTGTTGGTTACGATAATCAAACGGAAGTTTTCCCGCAGGATGCGAAACAAGGCGATCAGCGCGTCATCCTGTTTCAAGTACGCGCCCGCGTCATACCGCCGGCCGCATTCATACAAATACGTCACCAGTGGAACCCCCGCCGTCACAATCACACTCGAAGTCGTAGGCTTGCAGCCCAACACCTTCTTCAAATGCTTTTCCGTCAGACGCAAAACATCCAGAATATGCTGCCGGTCCCACTGAAAAAAATCGCGCAGCACCTCCACGGCCACCACCCGCTGCTTTTCCAACAGCTCCGGGTTGTCGTATAACGTTCCATCCAAATCAAATATAAGAGTCGTAATGTTCGGCATTGAAATAGCGCATCTCCAAGTTTTTCTCTACCATCCTACGAAATCTAAACTTGCATGTAAACCGAAATCAAATTTTAATCTTCCTCATAAGAAACACAATTACGGTATATAATATCAACGTCTTTTTTCGTTTCTTCCAACGGAGATGCCTAACCTAATCTGGGGCAACACTCCGGATTGAATTTCGAATCACAAGTAGGAGCAGTTATGAATAAACTCTCTATCCTTTTGCTTCTTCTATCTTTGATAACCCTATCGTCTTCATGCGGAGGCGGTTCGTCCGGTGAACCTGGCGGGACCATCCAAGATGGAATGCGAAATATCGTTGTCGTTCCAAAGGCATCTCCACCTTCCTTTTGGCAAACGGTATATGCCGGTGCGAAAGAGGCGGAACAAGAACTGGATGGGATAAATGTGATTTGGAAAGCCCCTGCCGGAAATGAATCCAACCAGCAGATTGCAATTGTAAACCGCTATTGGAATTTAAACGTGGATGGGGTGATTTTGGCTGCGCAAAACGTTGAGCAGTTAGCCTCTGTTGGAACGGTCTCGCAAAATACAGGAATTCCATTGGTTGTTATGGACACACAGATACCGAATGTGACACCAATCAGTTACATTTCAGCGAACAATGAACTGGCCGGTCAAAAAGCCGCGATGGAACTGGCGAAATACACCAAAGGCAAAGGGAAAGTGGTGATGATCATGAATAACATAAGCGAGTCCGCTTGCAGAGAACGCGAGACCGCCTTTGAAGACATGATCGTCAACCAATACACCGGTTTGGAACTGGCCGAAAAGCAATACCACAACAACAATGCCGAAAAAGCCAAAGAGATCATGGCGGAGATGTTGAAAAATCAAGACCACTTTGTGGGCGTTTATTGCAGCAGTGAAACCGCAACCAGTGGGGCGCTGTTTGCCTTAGAAGAACATGGATACCGGAAAGATTTCACAGTCATAGGGCATGGTGTGTCTGAAGATGCCTTGCAAGCCTTGGAGTCCGGCGCCATGAACGCCTTGATAGTACAAGACGCGTTTCAACTCGGATATCAAAGCGTAACAACCCTGGCCGCCCACCTCAACAACGAAGAGGTTCCAAACCGCATCAATACAGAAGTGTATATCATTACCGCAAACAACATGAACAAACCGGAGATACAGACTGTTTTAGGGAAAGAATGAATAGACTGTTTTCACAGTATTGTGGTTCTTGGCATCAATGAGTCTGGATATTTTCTGGCTGAAAGATGACCACCTTGAGAATATCGGTAACCTGCCCCACCGGATGGAATTGCGAATGAGATTGTGCAAAATCTTCAAGCCGCTTTCGAACAATACCAATGCGTGGCAGACGCAGTGGCGCAATGAAACAATACAAAACTACAGATGAACCAAAGAAATTCTAAATCGTCCTAAATTATGCCAAGCTGCATATAAAAAGTGAGTGATCTTTCATGCAACCATACGGAATAACGAAACTGTAGGATGGGCTCCAAGCGAAGCGTATCCCACCATGACCTTCTCTGCTCACACGTTTTTCACCAAAATTCTTACTGCAAATTGGTATAAGTTGTTTATCAATACTTTTTACGAAAATTTGAAAGAAAGTCTCTCTCCTGAACCGTTTGATACTACAATGGCGCAATATGAAAACACCATCTCTATTGCAATCCACAAAACTGTTTAGTCTCGCGACCTTTTTGAGCCGCATATTCGGCCTGGTGCGTGATGCCGTCATCGTCGCCTATATCCCGGTTATTTGGCAGGATATCTTCTGGGCGGGTGTCAAACTCCCCAGCACCTTTCGCCAATTGTTTGCGGAAGGGGCCCTGTCGGCGGCCTTTATTCCCTTGCTATCCAAAGTACGCGAAGAGGAAGGAGAGGAAGGTGCCCGCTCGGCCAGCTCCGCCATCTTCTGCTGGCTCGCCGTAGTGGTTTCGACCGTAACCGCCATCAGCATTTTGCTTTGTCCTTGGCTGGTTCCGTTGATATTAGATTTCCCAAACGATCAGCGCGCAATGATCCCCGAAGCCATCCAAGTCACTCAGTTGATGTTCCCGTTTCTCATCTTCATTGCCTTTTCCGCCTGGGCGATGGGAATCCTAAACACGTACCGCTCATTTTTTGTCCCCGCGATAGCTCCGGTTTTTTACAATCTTACGCTGATTATCGGGATTGTGTTGTTTTCGCGGTATTACAACGATATGCCGCTGATGATCTGCATCTGTGGTGTGGTCGTGCTGGGCGGAATCATGCAGTTCGTAGTGCAAATTCCGCAACTGCGCGCGATTGGCTATTTTCCGCCAACATGGATGTCTCTATCCCATCCATCTGTGAAATCATTTTTGCGAAAAATGGCCCCGGCGGTTTTTGGGCTGGCGGTCTTTCAAATCAATGCGCTCATCACCCAAACCTATTTCGCGTCCCGGTATGGCGCTGGGGGAATTTCCTCACTCAATTACGCCCACCGCTTGATTCAGTTTCCGCTCGGTGTGGTTGGAGTCGCGCTGGCAACCGCTTCCTTTCCGCAAATCGCGCAGTATTTCGCGCGGGAGGACAGAGCGGGAGCCGCCCGGTTATTCAGCAACGTGTCCAAGTATATGATGCTCTTAATGATGCCGGCCTCATTCGGGTTGATCGTATTGGCACCTGACATCGTCGGCTTGATCTACGATTGGGATACGTCAAAAAAACAACTTCTTTCATTAATTGCCTTTTCCACTGTAGGCTATGCTGTCGGCTTGCTGGGATACGCATTCGTAAAAATATTCGTGCAATCCTTCCAAGCCCAGCAAGATTTTCGAACCCCTGTCATCACCGGAGCCATCGGCGTGGCAGTGAATATCATCCTATGCGCGTATTTCTCCAGCCAAACGGATCTATATCCGATCTGGACATTAGCCGCGGCATCCGCTGCCGCAAGCTTTGTGAATGTTCTTCTATTGGCAATCTTGCTCATCCGCAGGCTGCCGGAGCTGCATATTTCCCCCTTACTACTTTACTTCATAAAAGTTCTGCTGGCATCGGCAATCATGTATGTCTGCTGCCACCTAGCCAATCTATATATCCCCATCCATGATGATTCATTCCTGGCCTATCTATCCCGCGTAATCATAGGCATGGCTGTTGGAATCGGTTCGTACGGCTTGATTGGCTGGTTTCTGTTTGGGGCGGAGCTGAAAGCCATCTTGCGCATTCGGTAAGCATCTATAAAGTCAGCATGGATGAGTTGCTGTCGCGAACTCATCCATTGTTCAAGGATGCTTTCTCGGAAATTGTGATTTCCATTCGGACCATACCAAGCTGCATATAAAAAGTGAGTGACCGTTCATGCAACCATACAGGATAATGAAACGGTAGGGTGGGATCAACACTCTTATAACAATGATTACGCTTTATATCAAAACGTGTGTATGCCTGAACCAACTCATTCTGCTTTTGTCCGTTAGCCCACCACTCGCGCAAGCGAGGCCTGGGAACGCGAAACTCCCGCCGAGCCAGGTTTTTGGAGGGCGAGGCTCCCGCCGAGCCAGAAGCACCCGGTTTGCACCCCGCTGTTGCCCACCCTTATTAAGGGGGGTAGGGGGGATTCAGAATCAACGTAATCCACCTTGACCATCTCTGCTTCCTCGATTTGAACCAACATTCTTATTGCAACCAAGTATTATAAAACCAATGATTAATGCGATGCCAAACTCATGGATGTGATTCACATCACATCCATGCCGGGAGTAATGCCATTGACTTTATAATATTCCAAGTGTTTTATATGATAAATTAAGTGATTGCGTTTATCTCAATCCCCCTCTGTGCCTCCTCCATACTTGAGGAAGAAGAATCCTTAGCCGACTGGCAAAGCTTCTGGGCATCGTTTGTATTCTATAACAGATAGGAAATGGAGTCAAAGTGAATGTTATTCAAATTACTATATGTATTTTGTTGCCCTATCTAATTTGGAAAATTCAAAGTAGTGGAAAGGTAGATGAATTTATGTTAATCGTTATTCAATATAAGATGTAATTTTCTGTGTCTTTATCAAATTTTCTGCTATTTCTAATCCTAATTTAAAAAAACGTTGCTTTTTTCTTTTGATTTAGAATCTTCTGGTAAGAAAGTTTCTTTAAATTCTTTGATCGTGTATTTTTTATCCTTTTGTGTACCCATTTCATTCTCCTCTTTTATTAAAATAGTTATTTACAAAATGGGGATTTTTTTTGATATCAAAATAATGTTTTCTGTTTATCCAGACGAAACCATCACCTTTAGAAATAACTGCTACATCTATAGCCCCCCCTACAGTTTCGGCTTCCATAGAAATTTTCCTTTTAAATGAAGTAAGATTCACCAAATTTTCAGCCATAGCCGCCAATTCATCTTTTGGCAAAACATTCACAGCATCAAGTATAGGGTTAACATAATGTGATCTTCTAAAATCGTTAACTCTATCAAAAATCCCTTTTAAAATATTGTCTACATCATTGTTTATACTTTTAGTGTATTCGGGTTTATCTTTTTCGTCAATTTCTTCAATATTATCTAAAATTATCTTGGTATATTGCTTTACTAATTCTCGAAGACTATTACCAATTATTTCATTATACTCATTGGATACTCCACTTATAAAAGAATCAACCATCTCTCTTTGAGCAAAAGGAACTATGGCAGAGTTACATTTATTTGTGATACTAACAACTGGATTAGTTTTATACACTAATGTGTTATTAAAAATTGATCTTATCTCAAAATTTACCAATTATGGATAAATTTCATTTTCACCAAATCCGGTTATAACAATACCAATTTTTGGCAAAGGTGAATCAAAAGTATCCTTAATTAAAATATTTAATGATATATTATAAAGTTTTTCTTTCGTTTTCTTGTATAACGGTAATTTTTTAAAGATATCACATATAAAATCGTCAATATATGCTTTGAATTTAGATTTGAATGTAGTACGAAAATTTTGTGGAATATCACTCAAGTCATCAAATTGATTCAGTATTTTATTTTGTTTATCAACATGTTTCGCAATTATTTCCTTTATTTCTGTTAACTTGATTTCCCCCTTATTTTTTTTGGGCTACTTGCTCTATTTCATTTTCGATTTCTTCAAATAATTCCTTAAATTGTATAAATATTATGGATTTAAAGTAGTTTAATTGACTTTCCTCATTTACATATTTACTTTTCGAATTCTTTAAAAAAGAAATGAAATTTTGAGCAAACTCATTTAGAGTTGAGTAGTTTTTATTGCCTAATTTTTCTCTATATATCTTAATTAAAGTTTCGATAGCTACATCTACTAAATCTGCATTAGCGTACACCATTATTCCAACGGGGTGATATTTTGACAATGTAAATAGTTTGTTTGCAGTATTATAAATTTTTTGGTTTAATTCACTGGTTATAGTCACAGCACAATCTGCTGTAAGTGCAACTGCTGATTTATTCATTATAACTACTTCCGCAGTCATTTTTCACTCTCAAATAATTTTTTGTTGCATATTATAACATGGACAAACCCTGCAATCAATAGAATATTTTGTTATTTATCCATCACCCCGGAAAATAATCCTGCAGCGGCTTCACGGTTAGGTTATCGCCAATCAAGTTGGCGGCGATGGCCTGCACGGCGGCCTGGGCGGCCGAGATGGTGGTAATGTAGGGGATTTTATATTCCAACGCGGTGCGCCGCAGCGCGCGTTCATCCTGCGCCGAACTGCGGTCCATCGGCGTGTTAATAACCAGCGCGTATCCGCCGTTGATCATTTCATCCACGGTGTTGGGGCGGTCTTCGTTCACTTTATACACACGCTCGCAGGGGATGCCGTTGTCTTGTATCACCTTCTGTGTTCCACCCGTGGCAACCAGTTTAAACCCAAGTTCGTTTAATTGACGCGCCACGTCGATGACCGCTTCTTTATCGCGGTCATTCACACTAATCATGATCTTGTTGCAGTCCTTCGGCGGGTTGGGCAGCGGCAAACTCATATCCGCCGCGGCCTGCGCTTTGGCATAGGCTTTACCGAAATCATCGTCGATCCCCATCACCTCCCCGGTCGAACGCATTTCCGGCCCCAGCAATATATCCACACCCGGGAACTTGAGAAACGGCAGTACTGCTTCCTTAATCGCGATATGATCAATCGTGAACCGGTCCGGCAACCCGAACGATTTCAGTTCCACGCCGGACATCACCTTCGCGGCAATCTTCGCCAACGGCACACCGGTCGCCTTGCTGACAAACGGCACCGTCCGTGACGCCCGCGGGTTCACTTCCAGCATATAGATTTTTTCTTCGCCGTTATCCCGCGCCACCGCGAATTGAATGTTCATCAATCCTTGAACTTTTAACTCATGCGCCAGGTTTTTGGTATGTTCGCAAATCAAATCAACGGTCGATTGCAGCAGCGTCCGCGGCGGCAGCATACAGGCGCTGTCGCCCGAATGCACGCCGGCAAACTCGATGTGCTCCATAATCCCGGCGACGTAGACATGCGTCTCATCCGCGATGGCATCCACATCCACTTCAATCGCGCCTTCCAAATATTTATCCACCAAAATCGGCTTTTCCGGAGATGCCTGCACCGCTTTGGTCATGTAATCTTCCAGGCTCTTTTCATCGTATACAATTTCCATCGCGCGCCCGCCCAACACATAGGAAGGACGAACCAATACGGGGTAAGTAATCTCTTTCGCGATTTTCTTCGCTTCATCAAAACTAACAGCCGTTCCATTCGGCGGTTGATGAATGCCCAATTTATCGATCATCGCGCCAAAGCGTTTGCGGTCTTCCGCCAAATCGATGCTGTCGGGCGATGTCCCCAAAATAGTGACGCCCGCCTCTTCCAGCGGTACCGCCAATTTCAACGGAGTCTGTCCGCCGAACTGAACAATAATCCCTTTGGGTTGTTCCACTTCGATGATGTTCATCACATCTTCAAAGGTGAGCGGTTCAAAATACAGGCGGTCAGCGGTATCGTAATCGGTCGAGACCGTTTCCGGATTTGAATTGACCATGATGGTCTCATAGCCAAGCTCCTGCAATGCGAAAACCGCATGGACACAGCAATAGTCAAACTCAATCCCCTGCCCGATGCGGTTGGGACCGCCGCCCAGGATCACGATTTTCTCTTTATCGGTATCGCGGATCTCGGTTTCCTGCTCGTAGGCCGAATAATGATAGGGCGTGTACGCTTCAAACTCGGCCGCGCAGGTATCGACGGTTTTGTAAACGGGCTCGATGCCCATCTCCTTGCGCGCACGGCGCACTTGCAGCTCCGTCAGCCCCCACAAATGAGCCATCTGCCGGTCCGAGACCCCGAATTCTTTCGCTTGCCTAATTAGTGTTTTCAATTTGTCTTTATTCATAGTTTTTCAATCTGGTCTAAATATTCTTCCTTGGTAATATCCGCCGTTTACAAATTCTTTAAGATAATCGAAATCGGAACTTCCTTTATCGCGGGAAACACAATTGCTCGACTCACTCCAACTTTTTTATAGGATCGATGGCTTCCTGATTGTCTCGAAAATTCAAATCCGTTTTGGAGGAAAAACTTCTCTAATGTCTTCCAATGAACGGGTTTAAAATTTGACATTCTTATATGGCAACCTCAATGGAATGTTGCTCAGACGGCATGTATTCAGGACATTTCCATTCACCGTTTATAAAGCGGTAGCCACACTCTTGTAATACTTCTTCAAGAGTACCGATTTCTTTGGTTGTCACTAAAAATAAATCCACGGCTTCATCCACTGCCGCTCTGGCTTCTTCTGGTGTATCGCCGCAACTCGCTACATCTAATGGCATAGCCAGTGAAATATATTGTTTATCTTCCTTCCAGATTTGGACGGTGCAATCGATGTTCATTTTTCGTTTACAATTTCTAAAACTTCTTCATACAGATTTTCTTTAATCCAAAACCCACCCTCATTCCTCAACCTATCCATAATTGGTTTAACAGAATGAATCATTTCTTTCTTCTTACATTTTATTAACTCACGTTACGCACTACATTATGATATGCCCATTTTTCTAATCGT
>CAYVAZ010000191.1:1848-9886 GCA_964449065.1 uncultured bacterium | reverse complement strand
GATCATCCCTCCCCTAACCCCTCCCAGGCTTGGGAGGGGAAATCTCTCTTCAAACGGGTGACCAATTACGAAGAAACAAAGTGTTTCTTAGGAGTGACGAGTGATAAGTCCAACGAATTCAAGAAATTCTACGATTGACCGCTCTCACCCTTTTGGTGATTATTTTTCAACTGCTCCGCATTTCATAATTCTATTATGTTCAAAAAGTTATGGCATACTTTTCAATATCAACTGCTTTTTTTAGGATTAACGGGCGTTGCCTTGGGTTATATCAGGGCGCCCATTTGGGGCTCTTTTCTTATTTGTAGCGGCTTTGTCAAAAATAAGTTTGAATTGAAATGAACGGTACTTCCGGCTCGGCGGGAGCCTCGCCCTCCCAGGGTTGCTTGCGCGAATGGTGTGCTTCGATTCGCTATGAGCCACCCTACAGTTTTACCCTACAGTTCCATTATCCCATATGGTTGCGTGAAAGATAACTCATACCTATGTAAGTTGAGATTGCTGCATATTGAATACTTAATACCAATTGCAATTTGGATTTCTGAGAAAACGGCATTCTCAGGCGGGACGACTGCACTACAACCAGCCTAAGAATCGTTGTAGTGTAGGCATCTTGCCTGCACATGGTTTGAGTTTTTTTACCCGGTGTTCCTATTTGCAATTCGTATGACATCTTCCTTTTGCTGGGCTTACGCCGCGCTTATCAGTTATTATTTATTGGAAGTGGTATCACTTTTTCTATGCAGTTTGGGATTCTATGAACTTCATCTACCCACTATTAAAAAGGCGAAGGGATGCCCCTTCGCCTTTCGCGATTCAGTGTAAACCAATCCGCACTACTTTACTTCTACGGTAGCGCCGACTTCTTCCAATTTGCCTTTAATTTCTTCGGCTTCTTCTTTGCCGGCGGCTTCTTTGACCGGCTTCGGAGCGTTGTCCACCAATTCCTTGGCTTCTTTCAGACCCAGACCGGTGATTTCGCGTACCACTTTAATGACCTTGATTTTTTGGGAACCGACGCCCGCTAAGACCACGTCAAACTCGGTTTGTTCCGCAGCGGCTTCGGCTTCACCACCGCCGGCTGCCATTGGCATACCCGCCATTGGTACCGCAGCGGTTACCCCAAACTTTTCTTCAAATTCATCCGCCAATTCCTTGGCTTCCAGCAGAGTCAATCCGCCGATGTCTTCTAGAATTGCTGATACTTTTTCGCTTGCCATTTTGTTGTCTCCTAACCATGTTGTTTTATTTTTGATTTGATTTGATTTCGTTTACATCTTAGGCCTATGCCGCGCCTTCTTGTTCCAATTTGTCCGCGTAGGCTGTCATGAGACCATGCAGTTTTTGATGCATGCCTTTGAACATACCCAATAGATTGCTTGCCGGGGCTTTGATGCCGCCCAATATCTTCGCGCGTAGTTCCTGCTCGGATGGAATTTTGGATAACGCCACCGCTTGTTCGCTGTCCAGATAGTCTTCATTGACCATCCCGCACTTGATGTTGAGGAAGTCATGCTCTTTCTGAAATTCCACTAGCGTCTTCGCAGGGGCAACCGGATCGTCTCCAGCAAAAATAACACAGGTCGGTCCTTCCAAAGACTCACTCATTTTGTTGTACGGCCGCTCTTGAATCGCGTGGCGAAACACGCGGTTCTTGACCACGCGCATATTCGCGCCTTTTTCCCGCACTTTACTACGCAAATTTTCAAAGTCTGAAACGCTTAACCCGCTATAGTCAAATACCACCAAGCCGGAAGTATTGTTTAGAACGTTGCTGTAATCGTTTCCCAAATCCACCTTTTGCGATTTCGTTAAAACCAATGCCACTCACCTCCAATCTTTTTTCAGCTTAATATTTTGGAATCAATTGATTCTCCGATTGATACTGCGGCAGCCAACCTTCTTGAAAACCCTCTTGCAGCTGATCCGCCATTTGCCATGCCACCCGCCATTCGTCGCGTTCATACCGCAAGCGGTAGAGAATGGTGTGCGGCACATTCATCCGCATTACTTCCTCCGGCTGCAACCCGATACACTGCGAAATGATCAGCCGGTTGATCGCGAAATGCGCGATGATCAAAACCGGATGTTTCCTGACTGTTTCTTCAATGCGGTTTTTTATGCGAATGGCACGCGCAACCGCGTTTTTATTCGATTCGCCACCGGGAGGCCGATAGTTCCATTTGTCGTTCTGGCGGGAATCCCACTGACCGGGATATTTCTCATCGATCTCCGGTAACGTAAATCCTTCCCAATCGCCGAACGAGACTTCGCGCAAATCGTCCGTCACATCATACTCAAAGCCCATGGATTCCCGCATAATATCAGCGGTTTGCCGGGCGCGTCCCAACGGGCTGACCCACACCTGCGAGAAGGTGAAGCGCTTCAGCGCATCTCCCATTATCCGGGAATGCTCTTTCCCTTCATCCGACAAGGGGGAATCCTTCCAACCCTGCAAGCGTTTATGCTTGTTGAATTCGGTTTGCCCATGCCGGACTAAATAAACAATTTTTTCATCGACCATTGTCATATTCGTGCGGCTCCAATAAAAAACGGCCCACCCGCGAGAGTGAGCCGTTATGTAATCAACTAAAAGCAAACCGCGACCGCGGCTTGTTGATTCGGCATCAATCTCGGCAGGATTTACCCTAAAAACAGGTACCGGCTGTCTTCAATCGATTGCGTTCTATTTTTGATGCTCTTTACTCGATACCATTCTCCAGAGAGTTAGGCGGCTTTCTGCGCGGATTCTTCACGCAAAGAGTTGACATCAATGCGGATTCCTGTTCCCATCGTAGAACTTAAATAAATAGATAAAATGTATTTCCCTTTGGCGGCAGAGGGTTTCGCGCGTTGAATCGTATCAATCAATTTCATGATATTGTCTTTCAACTTGGCTTGATCAAATGAAGCCTTGCCGACCGGCATGTGGATTCCGGCGCCTTTATCGGTGCGGTATTCCAATTTACCGGCTTTAAATTCTTCCACCGCTTTGGCGATGTCGTTGGTGACGGTTCCGGTTTTGGGGTTTGGCATCAACCCGCGCGGCCCGAGAACCTTACCCAATTTTCCGACATTGCGCATCATATCAGGCGCCGCAATCGCGATATCAAAGTCCAAAAATCCCTCGCTGATTTTTTTGGCCAGGTCATCGCTGCCCACAACATCCGCGCCGGCGTCTTCCGCTTCTTTGGCTTTGTCGCCTTCCGCAAATACCGCAACCCGCACGGTCTTTCCTGTGCCATGCGGCAGCGAAACGGTTCCACGCAGTTGTTGTTCGGGTTTTTTTACATCCAATCCCATATTCATATGAAGTTCGATGGTTTCATCAAACTTAGCGCTCGCGTTTTTCTTGACCAATTCAATCGCCTCACCCAACGGATATTCTTTGGTGCGGTCGATTGTTTCGGCAATGTTTTTGTACCGTTTTCCGTGAATACTCATGTTTCTACCACCTCGATTCCCATAGAACGCGCTGTACCGGCGATCATTCGCGACGCGTTTTCTATATCGTTGGCATTTAAGTCTTGCAATTTGATTTTGGCGATTTCTTCTACTTGCTCCCGGGTAACCTTGCCTTTGATTTCCCGGTTCGGCACGCCGGAGGCGCGGTCAATGTTCGCCGCTTTTTTTAACAAGACGGGCGCGGGCGGGGTTTTGGTGATAAACGTAAACGACCGGTCGCTAAATACCGAGATGATGACGGGAATGATCATACCGGCTTGTTCTTTGGTTTTCTCGTTAAACTGATTGCAGAAATCCATGATATTGATCCCATGCTGCCCCAGCGCCGGGCCAACAGGAGGAGCCGGATTGGCTTGTCCGGCGGGAACCTGCAATTTAATTTGTGCGGTCTCTTTTTTTGGCGGCATTGTTCTATTCCTGTCTCCACTTCGGTGATTTCTGTTACGTCTCTATCAATTGATTACGATTCTTCCGTTGCCTTTTCCACCTGCAAAAAATCCAATTCCACCGGCGTGGACCGTCCGAGAATATCCACCATCACTTTCAACCGGCCTCGTTCTTCGTTAATTTCCGCAACATATCCGGTAAAGTTGAAAAAGGGACCATCAATAACTTTCACCGTTTCGCCGGTTTCAAACATAATTTTCGGACGCGGCTTTTCGTCCGTGCTATCCAGATGAGTTTGAATATTCTGTACTTCCTCATCCGACAATGGAACCGGTTTCTTTCCCGGACCGACAAACCCCGTCACACCGGGAATGTCTTTAATAAACGCCCAGGTTTCATCGTCATAATCCATCTCAACGATGACATAGTTCGGAAACATTTTTTGGGTTGAAACCGATCGTTTTCCATCCCGTATTTCTACCACTTCTTCCGTAGGAATCAACACCTGAGAGATACGGTCATCCATACCTTCGGCGCGGACAGCGGATTCAATGCTTTCCTTCACCTTATTTTCCAAACTCGCTTGGGTATGAACAACGTACCAGTTTTTTGCCATTCCGTACAACCTGCATCTCTCTATAACTAATTTAAAATATTGTGCATGTTTTGATTTAAGCAACTCGCATTAGTTAAACATATAATTTTTTACCATGCTCATAATCACTTCCCACAATGCGCTGTAGAGTGAAAAGAATGTTACGGCCA
This sequence comes from uncultured bacterium, assembly GCA_964449065.1. Lineage (GTDB taxonomy): Bacteria > Hinthialibacterota > Hinthialibacteria > Hinthialibacterales > Hinthialibacteraceae > CAYVAZ01. Next base: position 5,269 of record CAYVAZ010000191.1, on the reverse strand, counting down.
CCAAAACAACAACCGTGGAATTGTACACTTCTTGTTTTGTCGGCCAGGTAACAGTATCCAATTCCGTTAAAACGCCGAAAAAGAATTCTCCCACTTTTGTTTCGACAAACTTTGAACCCCGAAGAGCTTCGATCGTACGTTTCAGTAAACTTTCACCCATGATCCCAACCGTAATTTTTTTGTGCTTTCTGTAATTTTAAATCCTGTCTAAAATGAAAAGCCCCCAACAGAGTCGGGGACAGCGGTAAATGATATCCAGTCGCAATGCGTTTGTCAACACAGCCGCATCATTCTTGTAACGAAATCATAACAGCTGGAAACAGAACATACTGATTTTTCTGTAAATTGGGACATAATACCTTTACGGAAACCTATATAAAGAGTTCAATGACAGTGTAACGTTATGTTATCCGTTTCAATTTCGAAAAAAAGTAAAGAGGTATGTTGTTATGAATCCGATACAAGTGAACCGCAGACAATTTTTCAAGCAATCCACAGTGATAGCCGGTGCTTTTGCCGCTCCCTCGATCATCCCCAGTTATGTATTAGGGCAAGAGGCACCCAGTGAGAAGTTAAACATCGGAATGATTGGTCTGGGATGGCGCGGCTTTCAACTCATGGAACAAGCCTACCGCAATCCCAACATTCAAATCGCCGCTCTGGCTGATGTAGACCGTCCCTATCTGCTTCACGCGCAGGGGTTTTTAGACGGACATGAAGGCGTTGACCGCAAGTGGATTGAAGGCGGCGGCAGCCAAATGAAACGTGTCTCCATGCCCGAAAAAGCGGTGGAAGCATATGCCGATTATGAACGCATGTTGGAACGCAAAGACATTGACGCGGTGATCATCGCCGTCCCGGATCATTGGCACGCGAAACTCTACATAGACGCAATGCAAGCCGGAAAAGATGTCTACGGTGAAAAGCCATTGTCCCTCACCATCAAGCAAGGCCGCGCCATCGCCGATACCGCGAGCGAGACCGGACGCATTTTTCAAACCGGAACACAGCAGCGTTCCGCCAATGAGTTTTTAACCGCCTGTGAATATGTTCGCAACGGCCGCATCGGTGAAGTCAAAGAAGTCGAAGTCGGCATCGGCGGCGCCCCGCAAACCGAACGCGTTCCCAACGAACCGGTGCCGCCTGGACTGAACTGGCTAAAGTGGCTTGGACCGGCTCCTTACAATCCCTACAACCCATTGCGCTGTCATGTCACCTTCCGTTGGTTTTTCGATTACTCCGGCGGCATGGTTACCGATTGGGGCGCCCACCATTTAGACATTACCCAATGGGGTCTAGGGATGGACCGCTCCGGCCCGCGTTTTGTCGAAGGCAAAGCCGAAACCAAACCCGGCTTTTATACCACCTTTACCGGATTTAATTTTACCTTTACCTACCCGAACGGCGTCCTTGTCAAATTCGGCAACGGCCTCAAAGGCGGCGTCACATTCAAAGGAACCAAAGGCAGCATCTGGTGCACCCGTGGAAAAAAATCCTCCGATCCGGAGGATCTCTTTAACGAACCGCTGCGTTCCAGCGATATCCGCCTTTATGAAAGCAACAACCACATGCAAAACTGGGTGGATTGCGTCAAAACCCGCGAACAGCCGATTTCCAACGCCGAAACCGGACACCGTTCTGTCACCGTCTGCCACATCGCCAATATCTGCGGGCATGTCGGACGGAAATTAGAGTGGGACGCGGAGAAGGAACAGTTCGTCAACGACCCGGAAGCCAACACGTATTTAGACAGAGAGCAACGGAAACCGTACCGACTATAAACGGTTGTCTATCTCCATTCATGCAACAAGCCGTCCGGTCAAGTTAGGCTTTGACCTGCACTTGTTTTTCCTGCTTGTAAGGCAAAAATACGCGGCAGAATTGAAATGGACAATTCATCTACAAATTAAATGCAAAGGAGAGGTATTATGGCAGAACAAGGAAGTTGCGATTCATCCAAATGCTGCAAAGTACAAATCGGTCAACCGGCACCGGCATTCACAGTCGATGCCTTGGACGGTAAAGATTTTAAACAAATTTCATTGAGTGATTACAAAGGCAAATGGGTATGTCTGTTTTTCTACCCGCTGGATTTTACCTTTGTCTGCCCCACAGAGATCGTGCAGTTCAGCGACCGCAGCAAAGAGTTTGAAGAACGCGGCTGCCAGGTCATCGGCGGCAGCACCGACAGCAAGTTTTCTCACCTTGGCTGGTGCACAAGCCATCCTGAATTGAAAGACTTGAAGATTCCCTTAATCGCGGATTTCACCAAATCCATCGCAAGGGATTACGGCATTCTCAAAGAAGATTTAGGCGCAACCTACCGCGGCACCTTCATCATCGATCCCGACCAAAACATCCGCTTCATCTACATCACGGATTTGGATGTCGGCCGCAGTGTCGATGAAGTTCTGCGCGTCTTAGACGCTCTCCAAACCGAAGGCCTCAAACCCTGCGGCTGGAAAAAAGGCGATAAGTTATTGGAAGTTTAATGCTTGGAGTGAACCCACATGAAAAGAGGGGTTAAAAGCGCCCCTCTTTTCTCGCTGCATCCAAAGAAAAACTACCATTTTTTAAAAAAAATTCTTTCCTGTGGTACACTGAATAAACAAATGGCACTAAGTGTTTGTATCTTCTTCACTTGACTCTGTTAAAAATTCAACAACAATATAACGACTTCATTTGGTATTCGGAGGGTATAAGGGGAAAACATGGTCTTAGAATCCACATCTGCGCATGGTGATGCCGCACCTTCTTTTTTTGACATCTCAAAAGTTCAATCTGCTATAAAACAGTCGCATAACTATTTTCTTACGATCAAGAAATCCACCGGATATTGGCATTTCCCTTTAGAGGCCGACAGTACGCTTGTTGCTGACTATTTGTTCTTGGTGCATTACATCAATCAAGTGGATGCGGTGAAACAACAAAAAGCCGTTCGGTGGATATTGGATACCCAATTAGAAGAGGGCGGCTGGAGCATATACCACGGCGGCCCCAGCGAACTGAACGCTACCGTCAAATGCGCGTTTGCCCTGCAACTTGCCGGCATGAACCGCGACGAAGAACCACTTAAAAAAGCCGAAAAGAAGATTCTTGAATTGGGTGGATTGGCCGCCGTCAACAGTTACACACGATTCTATTTGGGCCTATTCGGACAATACCCCTGGAACAAACTGGTCGCGATACCACCGGAGTTGATGTTCTTGCCCATCTCGTTTTACTTTAACATATACGAAATCTCATCCTGGTCGCGCGCCATCTTGGTCCCCATGTGCATCATCTGGACGATGCAGCCGGTAAAAACACCTCCTCAACATGTCGATTGCAGCACCTGGTGGCTTCCCGGCTCCAAACAGCGAACCGGATTCCGGGATGCCTTCTCGTGGCGCACGTTCTTCATCACCATGGAAGCGATCTA
>CAYVAZ010000191.1:0-1838 GCA_964449065.1 uncultured bacterium | reverse complement strand
CCACTCCAACCGGTTCATTGCACCGTGTACCCGGCGGGAATCCCTGCGCCGTGCCGAACACTGGATGTTGGAACACATCAACCGCGGCGGGGGGTTGGGCGCGATCTATCCCGCCATGATGAACGCCATTATCGCGTTGGACTGCATCGGCTATAAACAAGACGACCCGGTCTATCAAAACGCCGTCGATGAATTTATGGACCTAATGGTAGAAGAAGAAGACCGCTTGTGGTTTCAACCCTGCTTCTCTCCAGTGTGGGATACCGCAATCGCAACCGCGGCGCTGAAGCGTTCCGGCATGGCTGCCGATGATCCCCATGTCGCCCAAGCGGCCGAATGGCTGATGAAGCAGGAAATCACCATCCGCGGCGATTGGCAGATTAAAAACCCCTATGGACCTACCAGTGGATGGGCCTTTGAGTTTGACAATGATTATTACGCCGATACCGACGACACCGCAATGGTTTTGATGGCGATACATGGAGCCAAAACCCCAGACGCAAAAAAACAGCAAATCGTATTAAAACGCGGTCTGGAATGGCTGCTTTCCATGCAAAGTTCGGACGGAGGCTGGGGCGCGTTTGATGTGGACAACAACAAAGAAATCCTCAACAACATTCCCTTCGCCGATCACAACGCCCTGCTCGATTCCAGCTGTGCCGATATTACCGGACGCATCTTAGAAATGCTGGGCTATATGGGCTATGACAAATCCTTTTCACCGGCGGAACGGGCAATCAAATACTTGGCAGGCCAGCAAGAAAAAGACGGTTCCTGGTACGGCCGCTGGGGCGTAAACTACATCTATGGTACCTGGCAAGCCATCACCGGACTGGCCAAAATCGCCGAGGCGACCCGGATCGAGGCCCTGCGGCGCGCGCTGTCGGGCTTCTGGCCCGGGCACTCCGCTGGCCCGGCCGCAGAGCGACGGCGCGGCGGCAGCGGCCGCGCCGACGGCTCTTGGTCCGCGGGAGGGTCCGCGGCGAACGGCAGCCCCCGCCCGTCCGGCCGGCGGATCGTCAGCCCGCCCGAGCGCCGGAACGACCTGCTGCAGGCCGACCAGGACGGATCGCGCATCCCCGCGCCCGTGCGCACGCTCCACGACTACGCGTCGACGGGGCTCTCACTCAAGGACGACCCCATCGCCTTCCTGCGCGACGACCTGCGCGAGCGCCGCGTGATCGGGGCCTCCAATCTGCGCAGCGAAGACCGGTGCCCGCAAGGCCGGCGCGTGCGCGTCGCGGGGCTCGTGCTCTGGTTCATCGGCTTCTTCTTCGAGGCGAGCGTGGGGATGGTGGGGTTCAGGTTCCTGGAGATCACATCGATCCTCTGGATCGTGATGACGCTGAACTTCTTCATCTCCGGCCAGATGCTACCGCTCGACTTCCTGCCGCCCTTCTGGGCGGGGCTGTTGAAGCTCTTGCCGTTTCAGTACATGGCGTACTTCCCGGCGGTCATCTTCCTGGAGAAGGTGAAGGGCTGGGACCTGGTGATGGGCCTGGCGCTGGAAGTGTTCTGGGTGGGGTTCTTCCTGGTGCTCTGCCGGTGGTTATATAAGCGAGGCTTGAAGCAGTACGGAGCGTACGGGGGATGATCGCGTCCATCGGGAGGAGACGATGGTTGCCCGAATCCTGGGGACGGTATTCCTGACGGGTTGTCTCGGGTCGCTTTTGGCGAGCATTTATCCAGGGTTGTTGTCGATGCTGCTGGGCATGGACATGCTCCTTGCACTCGCCTTGAGCCCGTTGCTGTTCGCCGTGCTGTACCTGCTCGCCTGGAGATCTGATCGATCGAAGGAATCCGAGTCGTCGCTTCGGGTCCAGGGTGCTCAACTCGTG
>CAYVAZ010000190.1:0-9893 GCA_964449065.1 uncultured bacterium | reverse complement strand
TCTCCCAATCGTATTTATCTAATGTATTTTAAATTCGATGTAATCATTTTCATCATCATAAAAATCAGGCTGGAAAATGGAAGTGGATGTACCAATTCATGGATTGCATTCAAAATACATTTTTTTAATTTGAATTGTCACCATCCAGCAATGATGGTACTATTATACCAAAAATAATCGATGAAGAGGCCCATTATGCCTAAGGTAACGCTAGAAATCACATCCGAACAGCATGATCAATTGAAAGCAATGGCGGAATTTCACCGGCTGAGTGTAGAAGAGTATATATTGGAATCCACACTTCAACCTCAACAAGAAAGATTAACTCCAGACGAAGAAGAAGCCATGCAGGAATTGGCGAAATTTTTGCGGCCGCGGATCGAGGAAGCCGAGAGAAAAGAATATTCCAACAAAACAATTCAACAAATCAAAGAAGAAGCCCAAGTAAAATACGCATCTAACCAATGAAACCATATATTCTAACACCCGCAGCCGAGAGAGATTTTGACGAGATTTGGCATTATACCTATAAAAAATGGGGGCAAAACCAAGCCAATCGTTATCTTGATTTGCTAGAAGAATCATGCTCAAAGATTCACCGGGATAAAGCGTTGTGGAAAACTTTCGATTCCATTCGCGAAGGATTGAAGTCATTAAAGTGCGAACATCATTATATTTTCTTTAAACATAATGAGCATAATATACCGGTAATCATCGCGGTGCTGCATGAGCGGATGAATTGGGTGAACAGATTGAAATCAAGGTTGGACTAAATCAAACTATAAAATGGAGCGATGTTCATGAATTCGTCAACGTATACCACATTGATTCAGCAGAAAGACAGATGGTGGATCGGTTGGATTGAAGAAATCCCTGGAGTGAATTGCCAGGAACCAACGAAAGAGGAACTGTTGGAGACGCTTAGGATAACTTTAAAAGAATATTTAATTATCAAATAGAAAGAAGAGTACATCATGCAAAACGGCAAAGGGTTGATCTGGTTTGGGTTGTTCTTGGGGTTGGCGATTGTGATCTCGGCGTATTTGGTGACGGATACGCTGCGGGATATCAAACTGGCAAATCAGATCATTAAAGTGCGGGGGTATTCAGAAACGCAGGTGGAATCCGACCTGGCAATTTGGAATATCACGATCACAACCCGGCAGGCAGTGCGGGCGGATGCGTATGATGAGTTGGCTAACCACCGCAAAAGAGTGAAAGAATATCTGATCGAAAAAGGGGTGACCGACGATGAAATCAATATGCAATCGGTGTATGTGTATCAACAGATGAAGCGGACGGATACGGGCCGGGAAACCAGTGAGATTGAGGCGTATGAGATCACGCAGAATATTGAGGTGAAATCCGGCGATGTGTATAACCTCCAATCCATCTCAACAGAAATATCGGATTTAATCGGCGAGGGGATTAATGTGCAGGCGAATATGCCGCGCTATTATTATACCGGCGTGAATGACTTGAAAAGCCAACTGCTGATTGACGCCACCAAAGACGCGCGCGAGCGCGCCAAGACCCTGGCGGAAGGCAGCGGGGTGAATTTGGGGGTATTGCGCGCGGCACGGCAGGGCGTGTTTAGCGTGCGGTCGGGCGATTCGAGCAGCATATCGGAAGAGGTATCGGATGATGTGTCGTCTATTGATAAGAAAATCACAGCCGTTGTGACGGTGGATTACGCGATGGAGTGATCGTTCGCATTGAATATAGCATATTCCATCAATAATGTTCCTATACGATTAACATATGAGCGATGGTATCATATCATCGAAAACCATGATTACATGGCAAGTTATTTTCATGAAGTATTGGAAACAATAGAAAATCCAGATTACATTTTTCAAGCAAATCATGGATCATTAAAGGCTGTTCAGTCTTTATCAAAGCGTAAATGGTTAATCGTCATTTATAAAGAGGTTTCCAAAGATGATGGATTTGTAATTACCGCTTACTTTTTATCCAAGAAGCCGAAGGGTGAAATAATATGGCATCAACACCAGCATTAGATACTCAATTATTTTTGCGGAACTGTTTATCTATGGCATCGGATATTGTTAAATTGCCGGTAGAGCACATTTGGATGGATTATGACAAGGAAGCCGATGTTCTGTATTTCAGTTTTCGCCGGCCTCAACGGGCAAAAGAGACAATCGAGGCGGAAGAAGATATACTTATCCATAAGGATGATCAAGAAATCGTTGGGATGACGATCATGAATGCCAGTCATAAAAATAATTGAGGGTCATGATGACGAAAACCTATAAAGCAGTTTTGAAAGGCAATCAGTTGGATTGGATTGCGGATGCACCGGAATCGGATCAAAATCATCCGGTTAAAGTGGAAGTGATTGTTGAAGAGAAACCCAAAGTAAAAAAAAATGTTTCCAACAATATGTCAATTTTAGAATGCTTGGAAGATCTGGCCGCATCCAATGCCTTTGCGGAAATCGATGATCCTGTGGAATGGCAGCGAGAAATCCGAAAAGACCGTCCACTTCCATTTCGGGATTAATCATGCTGATTGATAGCAATATAATAATTTATTCAATACTCCCATATCATCAAAATCTACGAAAGTTTATTGATGATCAAAATCCTTTTGTTTCTGCTGTTAGTTATGTGGAAGTACTTGGATATCATAAATTATCTATTGAAAAACGGAATAAGTTTGAAAAACTATTTGAATTAGTTCGTATTCTTCCACTATCCCAAAATGTACTTGAACAAGCGGTATCTCTTCGGCAAGAAAGAAAAATGGCATTGGGAGATGCCTTAATTGCTGGAACAGCAATTGTTCATGACCTCACTCTTGTTACAAATAATGAAGTGGATTTTAAATGGATAGAGAAAATCAATCTTCTAAATCCACTGAAAAATGAACAAATTTAAATGCCATCGATTCGCGACTGTCTCTCAACTGATCTTGGTTTAAATCCATCCATACACGTTTCCAAACGGGGAAAGCGTTGTCATAATACCGTTATGGAAATCGTTTGAATGGGGGGAATACATTCCAATTTGTTCCGCGTATGCGGTTGAAGTCCCTTCCCTTACTCCATTGATTTGATTGAAACTTATGAAGCGTAGAAAGGAGATTTATTCATGTCGAAGCGACCTTTACAGGTAGGATTGATCGGTGGCGGAGGGGCGGCGTTTATCGTCAATCCACACCAAAAAGCCATTCACTTTGACGGCACCCGCCGCGTGACCGCGGGGGCGCTGCATCCCGACCCGGAGCAATCAAGGCAATTCGCCAAGGATTGGGCATATCCCATCCGCGGGTATGGCAGTTATGACGAGATGCTGGACGAAGAAATGAAGCGGCCGGAAGACGACCGCATCGATTATGTGCTAATCGTCACGCCCAACTTTGTGCACTATGATCCAGCAAAAAAAGCGCTGGAACGGGGGATTCCGGTATTTTGTGAAAAGCCGCTGACCGTGCAACTCAGTGAATCCGATGAGTTGGTAAAAATCGTTAACGAGAAGAATATTCCATTTTGTGTGGCGCATACCTATTTGGGCCATTGGTCGAGCCGCTTGAGCCGCCATATCGTGCAATCCGGCTTGATTGGCGAGGTGCGCTGGGTGGATGCCTACTATCTGCAGGGCTGGCTGGCAGACCGAACGGAAGACACCGGCTTGCAGCAAGCCGAATGGCGGGTGGACCCCAAAAAAGCGGGAGCCAGCTGCTGCGGCGGGGATATCGGAACCCATGCCTTGATGCAAATGCGGTATGTGACCGGCCGCGAAATCAAGCGCGTTCAAGGCCACATGGAAACCTTTGTTTCAGGACGCCAGCTGGATGACAGTTTTACCGTGTATTGTGAACTGGATAACGGTGGAAAAGGGCTAGTACGCGCCACGCAAATCGCCATCGGTCATAAGAACGATTTAGGTCTTGAAGTCAACGGTTCCAAAGGAACGTTAACTTGGCGGCAGGAGTTTCCAGAAGAATTAACCGTGCATTTGACCGATCAACCGGACCGCACTTACTTCCGTGGAGCGGTTTCTGCCAATGACGGTTTCTTAGGCGATCTGCCCGAAGATTTAATGGGCGAACCGACCGTTCCGGCGGGCCACCCGGAAGCGTTTCATGACGCGTTTGCGCGTTTGCACCGCTGCTTTGAAGCCGATGTGCGCGCCTATCAAGCGGGCAACTACAGCAAGCATGACGGCTCGAAGTATGCCACGGTTGAAGACGGCCGCATGGGGATTTATTTTATTGAGAAATCCGTAGAGAGCCATAACAACGGTAACGTTTGGGTGGATATGTAAATAACAGTGACGAGTGATGAGTGAATCAATGGAAAAACTCATCACTCATCACTCATCACATATCACTCATCACATATCAGGCACATTTCCAAGGTGTATGTTTTACAGATTGTTTATTGGAAATGAATACTGTTTGACCGAAAGGATTTATTTGTCGCTATTATGAAATCACCGCATTTATTAAATATTGGTAATGTGCGGAAAGTGAAAGAAAACCTGACTGGAATAATTGATTCCACAGCATTAGATTAAATAGAATCTGAGATAGAAGTGAATGTTATTGGATTACTTTCACTTGCTGAACAACATTTTCGTTTTGCACAAAAGCAAACAGCCCCTCATTGGCGTCAAAAAATATCCCGCCTTTATTATGCCGCATACAACGCTGGACGTGCAGTGTGTCTTTATGTAAAAGGTGAGTACTCGACTGATATAAAAGATCATTATAGAATATTTGAGAATCTCCCCCAAGACTTTCCTAATCGTTCGACCTATCAAATCCAGTTGAATGTTTTAAGAGGGGACAGAAATACGTGCGACTATGACCACATCTCTAAAGCAAAAGACTTAGTACTTGGTTCTTCGAGTACCACCGTACTGGTTTCTGAATTTCTAAAAGATGTGAGGAATTATCTCAAAGGAAGAGGCATGAATGTGTGAGGTAAAACATGAAAACAATGGATTCAGTATTTAACCAAATTAAAATCGAATTTGAAAAAAAATCCGGTCTTTCCAATATACCGTCTGAATTACGTGAAAGGGAGGAAAGTGATGTACTTTTGCTCAAGGTAGCCAATCCCACAGAACGTTTATTCACTATACTTAATCAAGTGCTAAGCCGTTTTAGCAGCGATGAGTCTGGGACTCCATTAGTAACACTTGTTAAAAAATCAGGAAGCAACCTCCTACAAGAGGCAGAAGGTAAACTTCTCCTGCAAACATTATCAGAGAGTTTAAATATCAACCGTTATAGTTTCCAGGAAGGAGATTTTCTTTCTAGATATACTCAGTCCGTAGCAGGCGCAGAAGAGCAGATTGCTGCATCCGCCAACCACATTGTATTTGGCAGGAGGGGGGGCTGGTAAATCAACACTACTTTTATATGTTTTACAAACTCAAGATGAATTATCCCGCCAATCGGTTTGGATAGACATGCAAGTTTATGCTCGAAGAAATGATGTTTCTGTATTATCTGATGTGATTTGTGAAGTTCTTGAAAAAACATCAAATACAATTGGAATAAAGCAAGGATTCCAAGATCTATTGACGAAATTGAAACAGCCCGATTTAGAAGAGGAAACAATAAGGAAACAGCTGCCGGTTATACGGAGACTTCTATCAAGTTTTGCAGATCAAGGGAAAGAATTGTTTATATTTTTGGATGACATCCATGTGCTTAATATGGAACTGCAACCTCGATTGCTCGATATACTCTATGCCGTGGGTAGGGGAAACAAAATTTTCCTGAAAATGTCTGCGATCGAAACGCTGACAAAACCGTTTGATCCTAAGACAAAGCAAGGTTTGCAGATACATCATGATGTACAACTCATCCGATTGGATTATAACCTTACGTCCCCTGACAAAGCGGCTCAACACATTGAAGCGATCTTAGACTCTCATGCAAGGTACTGCGGCATTCCTTCTATTAGAAGTCTCTGTACAAGTTCAGATGTTATCCCACGTTTGACGTGGGTTGCTGCTGGAGTTCCAAGAGATGCTCTCAATTTATTCTCACAGGCTATGACGAAAGCTACATTGTCTGGTAAACAAAGAGTATCTGTTTCTGATGTCAACACCGCTGCTTCCGAGGCGATTAACACGAAACTTCGCGAATTAGAGTCAGAAGTTTCCGGTGATACTCATTCTTTGGAAGCACTTTTGGAAGAGATTAGAGAGTTTTGCGTCAAACAACATCGAAAAAACGCTTTTTTAGTTGAAATCAAGACGAATGACACCTTATTTCAAGATGTACAAACCCTTGTTGACCTTCGCCTTCTTCACGTGATTAATGAAGGTATCACCATTAAAGAAGCGGGACGAAAATACCTTGCTTTGATCCTTGACTATGGTTTTTATACAGGGGTACGTGCTGCACAAAGCGTTGTTCTTTTCAATCGTAAGACTGGAAAAGTTACCTACAAAGATCTTAGAAAACTTCCTGTCTTTAATAAAAAGTATGAAGGGTAGTGTTGATGCCTTGGATAGAAAGTACAGATCACATCAGACATTCATTTTTTGAATGAGTAGAAATTTCATTGTTGGAAAACCAAATTGCAATTGGTATTACAAAATACAATGTGGCAGCCGTTTATTCTTACAGCGCGGCCCAGCCGTCGTTCATGCTTTTCTCGTCTTCGATGATCTCATCGAAAAATTCGGAGGTGGATACCGTCTGCAAGAATTCTTTTACCTCCTCATCTTCTTTAAACTCGAGGTTGAACTCATGCAGCCCAACACACTTGCGCGGCTCATTGTCGATATGAATAATCAAATACTGCGGATACTGCTTATCAAGAATAAGCGATACCAACCCTACTTCCGATTCTATATCGAAAATACATGGGTTTGATAATTGGACCTGAAACGGCCCTTCATCCGAACTTAAGTTCAAGTATATTCCATCGTGTTCCATGTTCCCGGCACCCCTTTAGCTGCATGGCAAACCTTAATTTATATCACTTAGTACATTACATATCGACCGGGGCTTACGCCCGTGCTTGCATGATATCACATAGTATCAATATCGGTACGGCAAAAATAACCTTAAAGCAAAATCAAAATAATTTTAATGTAAGTATAAGATAAACAAGAATATATTACAAGTGTTTTTTTGCCTTTTAACGCAATTTCGGCAACCGTTTTTGGTCCCAAAAGTGCCTGCTGTCCTGTTTCGCCTCTATCGTGATGTCATCGACCGCCACAGATGCGCCGTCTCGAAATACTCCCGGAAACACGCCACGCTGGTTAAGGTTCTGCAAAATAACCAACGGTGGTTCTCCCTGCACGGAAAAATATCCAGTTGCCGTAATCTCATGCCAAGTATCTTGATCGGTAGGCAGCCGATTGTTCGCGGTAAACGTCACCACTTCATGGTTTTCATTTAATATCGCCAATGCAGATACCCCGCTGCCTTCCACCACCGCATTCAAATACGCGCGTGCGGAAATAAATCCGGGATATACGCTTTCGTCAACAAATGTCGGTCCCACTTCCACCCGCACGGAGGATTCCGGCTCGATTAACTCCATCAGCAATGATTTACGCAAACCGGTCGGCGTTTGTGTCCGGTTGACCTCTTGGGTTAAAGATGCCTGCCCGCCGATTGTCAAACTTTCATCCACATTAAAAAAGTCGCCCAATCCGCGAATGACGCTTTCAAACGTACCATCAAATTCAACCGGCAGTTCGGGAATCCCCAACGCCCGGTCAATATCCCGCGGCATGGGAAACACTCGAACATTATCCAGATAAACCTCAACCGTACCCGATTGTTGAATCCCGTTCACAATAAAAAACGCGCTCACATCTTCTTCTAAAACGTCGTATGTTGTGCTTAAAAACTGATAGACGCTCTTCCCTTTAATTTCCGCGTTGCGAATTCTGGAAAAACTGATGTTGTTGCTGTCTTCACCCAATGCCAGTGTAATTTCCGGCACATCGGCGTCATTAAATCCAAAATTTTCCACGGCAAACCAAACCGATATCCTTGCCGGCCCGGGCGGCAGATCAATAAAATCGCTTTGCAGAATGGCCAATTCACCAGGATTCACTCTCAATACCGCACCAAATCCATCGGTAATCGCCGGCACCGGATCCGGCGGAATGCTATCCAGCTCAATTGTTCCGGTTGAAATCGAACTCACAAACCAGTTGGTTTGCCCCAGCGTTTCCGCGCTAAAATTAAAGTTGCGGTCCGGGCTTCCGTTTCCCGGTGTAAACACGGATGAAGTAGTAACAATCAACCCATCATAATCATCCACATTTTCCACAATGCTCGTGTCCCGCTGTCCTACCAGCGAAACATCCACAGGCTCTACCACCAATCCGCCGGGAAACTCCGGAAACAGAAAGGTCTGTCCATGTGCTACATGCGCCGCTTTTAAGCCCGTGCCGGTGGCAAATTGAGTCTCAAACGGCACATTCCCCAAATTCGCGTCCGGTGGGTTTAACAACGTCTGCAAATTGGTGGATGATAGAAACGCAAAGTCTCCCAAAAGCGGTGCGGGTTCCAATTGAAATTCTTCAAACAAAAAGGTTGACCGTTTCACATGCACCTCTTCCGACACATCAAAGATCCCGTCATTAACCCGAACCGAAAACGTAGCATCACCCGGCCGGTCTATTGCGTTAACGGTAACCGACCGCCGCGGCCCGATCTCTAAATTTAACTGCGGATTCGTCGTCGTTATCGTAAATGTCACGTCGTCAATCGGTGTGTCGCGGTCGGAAAAATAATCTTCGATTTGATACACATCCACAATCCGCTCGCCAACCAACCCGCGAATGTCCGGGATGTCCTTCAATTCCGGGGCGGAGAAGACCACGATATACAATGGTGTCGTCGCATGACCCGATCCCTTTGAGTCAGTTAATGTTACAGAAACCGAATTTCTGCCTTGCGCAAAACTGTTGGTTAAGTCGACCGGCTCCATCGAGGTTTGATCCGCGAATACGATTGATTCAATTGCCGTACTTCCATCAGGATGAGTGATTTCCAAATCAATCGTATCCAGCGTCAAGAAAGTATCTCTTCCGTTCTCACCCCCGGCAAGAACAATCATCACCTTCTCGCTATCCACCGGCTCGGGCACAAAGACTTCGGTTTCCCTGGTCCAAAACACATCGTTCGGCCCATCAGAATCCTGCGATGGAATTGGAGGCGCCAGTTGCCCTTCCGGCAGCCCTGTTGGGGTTGCGGTCGGGGTGGCTGTCAAAAACGGTGTCGGCGTGGGCGTGCGTTGAATCAACCGCGGTGTCGGCGTTGGTGTTGCTGTCGGCGTTAAAGTGATCGTAGGCGTTGGCGTTGGCGTGGCAGTCGGTCTTGGCGTGGGAACCACATCCGACCCCGGGATACTCACAAAGCGGACGGCATGATTAGAAGAATCGGCAAAGTACAAATCGCCCTCTTCATCTACATCCATCCCAATGGGTAAATTAATCCTGGCCAAGTGCGCCGGTCCGCCGTTCCCATCAAATCCTGGGGAACCGGTACCCGCCACAACTTCCGCCCCTCCGTCAATCAAGTTCAGGCGGCGGATAAAATGATCATCACTGGAAAAATAGAGAAAAATATCCTCAAATAATGCCAAGCCTCGCGGGCTGGTAAAATTGGGATTAATCGTTTGGTTGTAAATGGTAGTGATGACCCCGTTGCGAATCCGCCGAATACGCGGCCCCAAACGCTCTGCGATATAAATGCTCTGCGTAATTTGATCAATTTCCACATCCACCGGTGTGTTCAATTGCGCGAACGATGGCGGTCCGCCGTCACCGCTGCCGCCGGGAACCCCCGTTCCGGCAATTGTGATGACGGTACCGTTGGTGCGCACCTTCTTCAGCTTGTTGTTTTCGATATCGCAAAACACCAATCCGCCGTCT
>CAYVAZ010000189.1:0-10056 GCA_964449065.1 uncultured bacterium | reverse complement strand
TCTGCGGGGGATAATTTCGTAAATACTGAGATTTAGCGTGGCCCGACCCCGTACCACCCCGTACCAAGCCGTACCAAGAGATTTAGCGTGGCCCGACCCCGTACCAAGTACCGCACCGTACCGCAAATCGGAGTCACTGGTAACCTTAGTAATGATCCAAGTGTTTTACCTCGCAAGAAAAGTACCTTTTTTCTTGAACGGAGTTCTATTATCTCTTGACGAGGACCTTTTAATGGGTGACCCTGTTTGTTCTTCTGTTTGTTCTGTTTGTTCCTACCTTTTTAATTTCCTGTACAATGTGCTTCTACTCGTCCCAAGTAGCTTTGCCGCTTTTGATTTGTTGCCACCAGTTCGCTTGAGGGCTGTCAAAATTTTTGAATGTTCAAAAGCTTCATATTCTTCCAGTGCTGACATAGTTACGCCGTCATCTTGAAGCGCCGAGTTGTCATCAATTGAAAAGCAGAGGACTGATTTTACCTCTTTTTGGGTTATATAATTTTCATCAGATTGGGTTACCAGCCTTTCTAAAATATTTCTGAGTTCCCGTATATTCCCAGGCCAACTGTATTTCTTTAATTCATCTAGTGAATTAGCTAAAAGATATTTGTTTAATTTGTTCTTATCATTAATGTTTTGCATGAAATAGTTGCAAAGAGGCTCTATATCTTCATGCCTTTCCCGGAGAGGTTTAATATCTATTGGAACAACATTTAATCTATAAAATAAATCTTCTCGAAAGCTTCCTTCCTTTACCATTTTTCTAAGATCTCTGTTTGTAGCTGCAATGATTCTAAAGTCAAGTTTTGTAATTTCAGTAGACCCTACCCGAGTAATTTCACCATTTTCAATGGATCTAAGAATTTTTACCTGCATTGGATAGGGAATATCCCCAACCTCATCAAGGAAAAGAGTTCCTCCCTGTGCAACCTCAAAAAGACCTATTTTTCCCCCTCGCAGGGCTCCTGTAAAAGCACCTTCTTTGTATCCAAATAGTTCCGCTTCAAAAAGGTTGTCGGAAATTGCCGGGATGTTGACAGGAACAAAAGTGTTTCCTCTATTGCTGTTTTTATGAATCGTCTTTGCCAAGATTTCCTTTCCCACTCCGGATTCTCCGGTGATTAGTACGGTAAAATCGAGTGGGGCTACTCTCTTGACTACATTTAGAAGGTTTTTCATTTCTCGGCTTTCAAAGATGAAATCGTCATCAAATTGGAGATGGTTTCGCAGGCACTTCAAATCTGTTAAATACTCGTCGGGTAAATTCTGCTGCCTTTTAAACTCTATTTGTAGACTTTTTAAAACTGATACAGGTGTTGATGTCACTACTACGAATTTTATTTTACCTTCGTTGTCGTAGACTATTCGGGAGCGAGAGAGAAGCTCCACTCCGCCGCCAGTATTGACAATTCCAGTCACCTCTTTGCCTGTCTCGATTGTCTCGTAAACAACGCTTCGATCGTATAAACCTTCTGAGATGAGGTCTTTTGTCTCTCTACCAATACATTTTCCAATAGTTGTCCCTATCAACTTGCAAAAGATTGGATTCACCATGACTAATTTGGCATTTTTATCCAATACGATTACAGCATCAGTGAGACAATCGAAAATATCCTTGAGATTATTAAATGTGATTTCATCGGATCTATCATTAGCCATACTTGCCTCTCTATTTGTGTTGTTTTGTGTCATAGTGTAGCGTGCGAAACAAGCGAATGCAACACAAAGTGACACACTGCCCCACATCCTGAAATGTTGTTTACTCAACAAATTCAATTTTATGGTTCTTAATTCACCTTCCCTCTATTGTAATGTTTAAATGATTTTGGTGACGGGATTTTTTAGAAATTTGAGTAGTGTCAAAGCAGTTTGAAGTATAACAGGTTAACACCTGATGAGCGTATGGCACGGTTATTGCTGCACATGGAGAAATTGTATTAAAATTCAACAAACGGAGAAATATATTCAATGGCTCAAATATTTGAAGGAATCAGAGTCCTCGACCTGACAAACAATCTGGCCGGTCCTATAGCGACGGCAATGTTGGCAGATTTTGGTGCAGAAGTTATTAAAGTAGAGAGGCCTGTGGTCGGAGACGATTCCAGAGCTTGGCCTGTGCAGATTGGTGAAGCAACAAGTAGCTTGTTCGTCCAAGCCAACCGTGGCAAAAAATCAATTGTTCTAGATTTCAAAGATAAATCTGATATGGCAGTTCTTCGAAAGCTGGTTAAAAAATCGGATGTTTTAGTGGAAAGCTTCAGGCCTGGGGTAATGAGTAAGATTAATTTAGCTTATGATGAATTATGCAAATTAAACAAATCAATTATCATGTGTTCAGTGTCAGCTTATGGGCAAACTGGTCCTTATAGAGATAGGTCAGGATATGACCTTATTGCCCAAGCCTTGAGCGGGGTTATGGATATTACAGGGTTCCCAGATGGTCCTCCAATGAGATTAGGGCCAGCCGTGGCAGATAATACTACGGCTTATCACGCTTTTGGTGGCATTTCAGCAGCGTTGTTTCATCGAGGCCGTACAGGAGAGGGGCAATTTATTGATGTTTCTCTTCTCGAATGTATGACCATGCAGATTGACTGTTTTGAAGTAGCTTCGACCGGTAATGATACGACAAGAAATGGTAATCACAGTAATATTTTGACCCCGTATGGAATTTTTGGCCAAAAATCTGAAGGGATGATGCTTGCAGCGTTGAATCCTAAATTATGGAACACTTTAACTTCTTTGATGGGCAGACCAGAGCTTGCAAACGATCCTAAATTTGCATCAGTTGCGGAACGAAATTTAAATCAGAAGGAACTGATACCTATCATTGATGAATGGGTGAATTCGTTTGAAGACCTAAACAAATTGGAAAAGCTGCTGATAAAAAACAGTATTCCCTGCGCAAGGGTCAGAACAGTGAAAGAAGTTGTCGAAGATCCTCATTTGAATGAAAGAAAAACCATAGTGGAAGTCGATGTACCTTTCTCTAAAACCGTGCCGAAACTTAAGATAAGAGGAACTGCAATAAAATTTTCCAAAACACCTGGAAACCCAGGGATTCCACCTGCTCTCGGGCAACACCAGGATGAAATTTTACGTATAGCGTCGGAATAAGGAAAACTCTAATTGGAATCGGGCAATGCCTGTTAAAGGCTTAAATTAATGATGGGATTATGAAAAAGTGATCTCCCGCTTAAATGCAGAGTATGACCTTTGCCTAAAACTTGCATAGGGAAACAAGATGTTAGAAATAAAAGATTCAGTTGCTGTTATTACTGGCGGTGGTTCTGGTCTTGGTTTAGAAGTTGCCAATTACTGGATAAGGAATGGAGGTAAAGTAGTTTTAGCCGATATCGCTCTTGAGGCATTGGAACAAGCAGAGAAAAAAATTAGCGCACCAAAAGGAGACTCTTTTTCAATAGCTTGTGATGTAACAAATGAATTGGATTGTTCGAAACTTGCTGACGTAGCGATTGAAAAATTCGGTAAAATTAATCTTGTGGCACCCTTTGCTGGCATTATCAAAGATCGCCTCATGGTTTCTCCTAATCGAGAATCAGGCAAAATCACAAAAAAAATGTCTCTTGAGGATTTTCAAAAAGTTATTGATATCAATTTAACCGGCGTTTTTCTAACGATACGCGAGTGTTCTGAACGTATGATCAACAATAGTTGCAAAGGGCTCATATGCTTAGTTTCTTCAACGGGATCACTGGGAACAGCAGGCCAGATTAACTATTCATCTTCTAAGGCAGCGATGTCCGTTCTGCCAAAAGTTATTACTGCAGAATTTTTCCGGCGTGGCCTTTCAAACCGAATCCGCTGTGTGGCGGTTGCACCTGGTTATTGCAATACTGCAATGGCTAAAGGTATGAACCAGAAAGCCCTTGAGAAGATTCTATTGGATGTGCCCATAGGACGATTGATTGATCCTTTAGAATTTGCCTCTTTGGTCGGAGAATTATACCGAAATGAAGCTCTGGCTGGAGATGTGTATTTTATCCATGGCGGATTGCGGATTGGATCAAGGGGATGATCTTTAAATCATTGAGCAATAAGAAAAGAGGTGTCATATAAACTGTCTATGTATTTCTTTTCCTGTCTTTAGGGAAATACAAATGCGACACGCATGGTATTTTATATTTAAAAGGAGGAGTACATGAAAAGAGGAGTGTATTAGGCTGTAATTTATCAAAATTATATTGTTGGCGGTTGCATTTGAGGTAGTATCAAAGCAAAATGAACTATCATTTTTCTGAGCAAAGGAGACGTTCAATATGAAAAAGGTTATTTTTTTAAAGATGTTACCAGTTATCTTAGTAAGTTTTCTTATTTGGCAGGTAGCTCCAATCAGTGCTGCTGAAAAAAATAAAAAAATCCGATTAAAGATGAGTTCTGTCTGGTCATCAGGAATTGAATTGATCGAAGTTGACCGCCACTTCGTGAAACTTGTCAATAGTATGGGTGGTGACAATTTCCAAATTAAATTTTTCGATGGTGGAACCATGGTTCCAGCGTTTGAGCTATTTGACACAGTTGCAAATGGCACACTCGATATGGGAGGAGACTGGGGAGGTTACTGGCCAGGTAAAGATGAGGCATTTAATATCATTGGGTCACAGCCTCTAGGTTTATCAATCAATGATTATATGCTCTGGATATATCAAGGAGGAGGATTTGATCTTATACAAGAAGCGTATGGTAATTTCGGTCTTGTTGCTTTGCCCTTTGGTGGGCATGGATCTGAATCTGGAATTCGGGGTAACAAGCCTATCCGTTCCATTGAAGATATTAAAGGAATGAAGATAAGAATGGGCGGAAAGTTACAAGGAAAAGTGTTAAAAGATTTAGGCGGCGTGCAAGTCAATCTTGCAGGTTCGGAAGTCTATCAAGCTTTGGAAAAGGGAGTAATTGATGCCGCTGAGTACAATATTCCGAGTGTTGATGTGAATATGGGATTTCAGGAGATCACTAAATATTGGGCGTCCCCTTCATGGCATGCAACTGGCGCCATTTTTAGTGTTCTTATTAACAAGAAAGTATGGGATGAATTTAGTCCTGAGCATAAAGAGATGCTGAAAACTGCAGCAATGGCCAATTTTCTTTGGTCCTATACTTTCTTTGAATATAACAATATTGCTGCTGTTCAAACATTTTTGGACAAAGGGATCGAAATTACTAAACTTGGTGATGAAGATATCGAGAAAATACAGAAACTAGTTAACAGACACACTTTGGAATCATGTGAAAATAATCCACTATTTGCTAAAATTGCCTATTCCCAATATAAGTTTTTGCAGGATTTTGGGAAGTGGCGTTCTATTTCAGATCCATTCTCCCATGGCCGGAATATAGCCACACCTCCCGACTTGAATGCAATAAAAGAAGCTATAAAATAATAGTGAAAGGCGTTAAATAAAGCAATCTTCATGGAGGGGTGTGCTGGACATATCCCTCCTGAGAGAACAATATTTCATGATTTTGAAAATTTGGGTATTTTGTCAAAGCCTGTCCGTGTCTATTGCGCTTCAGATGAAGTATTCCAACCAGGATGTGTATGATGAAATTCTCCAAATATATTGACAACCTAAATGAGTGGGTAGGCAGGGTCGTTGGCTGGGTGATAGCTGTTATAACCTTACTTGCGGTTTTGGAGGTCATTATGCGGGTGGGTTTTAATAGCCCAACTATATGGGGTTTTGAGGTGACTACTCAACTATTTGGATTGTATTTCATGATTATTGCTGGCTATGCCTTGCTTCACAATTCACATGTGTCTGTTGATATAGCCACCTATCATTTTTCACCTAAAAATAAAGCGATTGTGGACATTTTCGCCTACGTCGTTTTTTTCTTTCCGTTTACGCTGGTATGTATCTGGCAGGGATATTTTTTTGCCGCCAAATCATGGGCCATAAAGGAGACCAGTATGAGCGTTTATGGCGGCCCCACGTATCCTATAAAAACAGTAATATTTCTTGCCTTTATCCTTTTGTTTTTGCAAGGACTGTCAGAAGTTGCAAAAAAAATAGCTTTCCTGAAGGGAGATAAATAACATGATAGAATTATCACCTGAATGGTTGGTTGTTTTGATGTTCGGCGGCCTTTTCATTGGTCTTCTAACGGGGCACCCTTTGGCATTCGTACTTGGAGGTTTAAGTGTAATTTTTGGATTGATTGGAAGCTGGGGCCCAGACATATTTGCGTTATTCCCCAATAGAATATATGGCACAATGAACAATTATGTCCTACTGGCGATTCCTCTCTTTATCTTTATGGCCCAGTTCCTTGATCGATCGGGGGTTACTGAAGAACTTTTTATAGCCTTGCGCTACTTGTTAGGACCCATTCGAGGCGGTCTCGGAATAACCGTGATTCTTGTATGTACCATTTTTGCAGCTTGTACAGGAGTGATTGGAGCATCTGTCGTTACGATGGGACTCTTAGGCCTCCCAATGATGCTTCGGTATGGGTATGACAAGCAGATGTCCTGCGGTACCATCTGTTCGGGAGGAACTCTTGGTATACTTATACCACCCAGCATTATGCTTGTTGTTATGGGTAGTGAGGCATCCCTTTCCGTGGGGAAATTGTTTGCCGGTGCCATGATTCCAGGCTTTATATTAGCCAGTTTATATACAACTTATATTGCTATTCGCTGCTTCAAAAATCCTGAACTAGGCCCTCCAATTAGCAAGGATGAACTTGATCAAGTTTCAAAGAAACAGATTATCTTAATGGTCCTCAAATCATTGGTTCCTCCTGTAATCTTGGTTGCGGGGGTTTTAGGGACCTTGTTTGCTGGAATTGCCACCCCGACCGAGGCTTCTGGAGGAGGGGCATTTCTTGCCTTCCTGATGGTGGTTGCCTACGGAAAATTTTCCTGGCAAACTCTCGTGCAGACAATCGTAAAAACGGCCAATACATCAGCCATGGTGTTAATTGTGTTGGTGGGTGCAACTTGCTTCACGGGTGTGTTCCTAGGCAATGGAGGCGGAGAGGTGGTCACAAACTTCGTTTTAGGTCTGGGGCTCGGCAAATGGGGTACTTTTATAGTTATGCAGGTTATCGTCTTCCTGTTGGGCATGTTTATCGATTGGATCGGCATCGTTCTCATCTGCTTCCCTCTATTTCTACCAATTGCTTCCGAACTTGGCTTTGACAAAATCTGGTTTGTAGTAATAATGGCGGTAAATCTCCAAGCCTCTTTTTTGACACCTCCATTCGGATATGCACTATTTTATTTAAGAGGAATTGGGGTGAAAGGTGTTGAAACCATAGATATCTATAAAGGAATATTTCCTTTTGTCCTCCTTATGCTATTTGGCTTAACCATTTTCGTTCTTTTTCCTCAAACAATCACTTGGTTGCCAACTTTCGTTGTCAATTAAATTCACATAAGGAAAGCCAAATAAAGTAGAAAACACGGGATTTATTGTTCTGAGTTCTGATAATTCTGGAACACACAATATTACCTTCACATTTTATGAGTGAAATAGGAAGGTTTTTGTAAAAGAAATTCCACAAAAGTTATACAAAACAGTTTCGATACACCCACGAATGGACAGATGGATGGAATACATAGCGATGGGTCAACTCATCATCCAAAGCATATACCTGAATGGCGAGGTGATACGCCTTGACGGGTGGCCTTCGCATTTCAGTAAAATAAGCTGGCTCCCTTGAGCACGGTTATAAATTCGAGGAAAAACAACCTATGTCGTTACCTAATGATTTAGTAGTAATTGTTGGCGCCAAACGAACCCCCGTCGGTTCGTTCCAAGGCCAGTTCGCCAGTGTGACCGCACCGCAACTCGGCTCAAGTGCCATTTCGGCTGCGGTCGAGCAAGCCGGTATCCGTGGAGAGGACATTGACGATGTGATTTTCGGCTGTTGCCTAATGGGAGGCCTCAAGCAAGCGCCAGCCAGGCAGGCCGCGCTTGGCGCCGGGTTGCCGACGTCGGTGCCCTGTTCAACGCTTACCAAGATGTGCGGGTCGGCAATGAAGACCACAATGATCATACATGACGAAATCCTTGCCGGCACGGCTGCAATTGGCATTGCCGGCGGTATGGAATCCATGACCAAGGCTCCCTTTATTCTGCCTAAGGCACGCGAGGGATACCGCCTTGGCCACGACCAACTCTACGACCACATGTTTTATGACGGTCTTGAAGATGCCTATGAAGGTAAACTGATGGGTGCCTATGCCGAACTGTGTGCCGAGACCTATGGCTTTACCCGTGATGAACAGGATGCTTTCGCCACAGAATCGGTAGGTCGTGCCCAGCGTGCAGTAAGCAAGGGATACTTCCGCGATGAAATTGCACCGGTCAAAGTAGTGAGTCGTAAGGGGGAGACGCAGGTAAGTGATGATGAAACCCCCGGACGTTGCAATATCTCTAAGATTCCCAAGCTCAAACCGGCTTTCAAAAAAGATGGTACCGTGACCGCGGCAAACTCATCTTCCATCTCCGATGGCGCGGCGGCCCTCGTACTTATGCGCGAGTCCGAGGCGTTGAAACGTGGCCTCAAGCCATTGGCCCGCATTCATGGTCATGCCACCCATGCCCAGGAATCCCGTTGGTTTGCTACAGCACCTGTCGGCGCCATCCAAAAACTGATGGCCAAGATTAACTGGTCTACCCAAGACGTTGATCTGTACGAAATAAATGAAGCCTTTGCCGTTGTCACGATGTTCGCCATGCGCGAACTCAATATCTCACACGACAAGGTTAATATCAACGGAGGAGCATGTGCCATGGGACACCCTATTGGCGCGACCGGGGCTCGTATAATCGTCACACTACTCTATGCATTAAAAAAACATGACCTCAAACGTGGCATTGCTGGCCTGTGCCTTGGCGGCGGGGAAGCTACTGCACTGGCAATTGAATTGATCTGACGCAGTTGATGAGGCGACTGCCTACATAGGCGTGGAATAAGCAGGGTGTGGTGGGGGCTGTGTAGCGTCTGGATGATATTGCAGTCCAAGCTGGCAACGATATAGTTTTTCTTGATAGAGCGAACGGAT
Source organism: uncultured bacterium (assembly GCA_964449065.1). GTDB lineage: Bacteria > Hinthialibacterota > Hinthialibacteria > Hinthialibacterales > Hinthialibacteraceae > CAYVAZ01. Next base: position 1,022 of record CAYVAZ010000189.1, on the reverse strand, counting down.
ATCTGCTTACCTGGATTGCCGCAAATACAGCCACGAAAAAACAAATGCGGAAACACAAGGGGTCACCCATTAAAAGGTCCTCGTCAAGAGATAATAGAACTCCGTTCAAGAAAAAAGGTACTTTTCTTGCGAGGTAAAACACTTGGATCATTACTAAGGGTCTGTAAAATAATAAAACGGCCACTCATGGGGGAGCCGGGACAATTGAATAATTCCATTCACCGTGAAAATCGTTGCGCTGAATTTGTACTGCTTTAAGATCATCATCTGTTACTTTTATCCCCTTCGGATAATGCGAAGAGTCAAGTTCAGCTCGTACTTTCAAACCATTTTTGGTGGTAGTTGCAGCAATCAAATTAACAATCGTTTCATGGCTGACAAGAGGTTTTCCTAGCCAGTACGGGAAAAAGAGGTTTTCCTCTAGGAAAAAGGGGACGCCCTTAACATTTAAACTTGACGATAAAGGTTGTTGTTGATACCACCTTTCACATGCCAAGACAATCACGCATCGATACGGAAGGTGCACTGCACCACATTATTGCACGAGGCATCGAGCGCCGAAAGATGTTCAATGATGATCACGATCGTTATGATTTCATAGACAATCTTGGATTGATCCTGGAACAAACAAAGACACAATGCTATGCGTGGTCTTTGATTCCCAATCATTTTCATCTCTTGCTAAAGACCGGACAAGAGCCGATTGCGGCGGTGATGAGGCGTTTGCTTACCGGTCATGCCATCCGGTATAACCGAAGACATAAAAGGCATGGTCACCTTTTTCAGAATCGATACAAATCCATCCTCTGCCAGGAGGATTCCTACCTCCTTGAACTGGTAAGATACATCCACCTGAATCCCTTAAGAGCAGAACTCGTGTCAAATATTGAACAGTTGGCCACTATCCTTTTTCAGGTCATAGGACCATCATGGGCAAAAACGAACACAAACAGATATGAACAGATATGGGGTCGCCCATTAAAAGGCCCCTTGTCAATAAATAAATTTCTCCGTCCAAGAAA
>CAYVAZ010000188.1:0-10068 GCA_964449065.1 uncultured bacterium | reverse complement strand
GTTGAAAGCGTGCTTCGATCCCCCCCTACCCCCCCTTAATAAGGGGGGATAACAATGACAGTCTCTTCATTGCGTAACATGAGTAAATAATATATGTATTTCTGTGGTTATAAAATGCATTTTTTTACTCATATTTGGGAATGGGCCAAACCGAATCCCGCTCAACGGAATGTCTTGAATAATTTTAGTGATGGACACAATACGGAAATGCCCATCGATGAGGCGAAATCAAACTCACTTCTCCGCTGCCGCCTCAACCACCTCAATCCTCACCTCTTTTCCCAACGCCTTCGCCACTCGCCGCAGCATCGCCAGCGTGTGCCCTTCATAATCCGATTCTTCCAAGCGGTTAATATCCTTTGCGGAAATCCCCGTCATCTCCGCCAATTTTTCTTGCGTCAATCCCGCCTCATTGCGCAAATCATAAATATAGCGGGCGATTTCAGCGTTGGCTTCTTCTTCCACCAACATCGACTCCATCTCCGAATCCCCCTTAATATAACGGTGATCAATGATTGCTACTGCATCTGAAGTTGTCATTATCAAAAAACAACCCACTATCCACAAGCATAATTTGAATTGATTAAGGGAAATAACGGTATATTTCTTTCCGGTGTTTTACCCGCATCAATGTTATCGTTTCATCGTTAAATCGAAACCCAATTCGATAATCACCTATTCTGATCCGGTAATGAAACTCTTTGATCTTCTTTATATGAGGAATGTCTGATAACGTTTGAAATGATTTTAATTCGATAAATGAAAAATCTTTTATTTGAGAATATACCGGTTCATTCTTCAATTTTTTCAAGTCTCTTAAAAAAGTGGGGAGGATTTCTACTTTCATTCATCTTCTAATTGTTTCAACGCTTCTTCAATACTCATCGGCTTTTCGTTTTCCACTTCTTTCATGGCTCTGTATAAACCTTCATCTTCCAACTCTTCAATTAAACGAAAATATTGTTCACGTTCCAATACGATGTCTGTTACATTCCCGTTTTCATCTTTAATAACTTCTTTTGCAAATGGATATTGTTCTTGAATTGTAACCATGTCAAACTCCATGTCGTACATAACATTTCTAATAAATGGTAGCATGAAATTTAAAAATAATTATGTTTATCTATAACGATGAGCACAAATCGGCTGCGCTCATTCAACGCGGTTTTGTTGAATCACTTCTACCCATCCGCCTCAATCACCTCAATCCGTACCTCTTTCCCCAACGCCTTCGCCACCCGCCGCAGCATCGCCAGCGTGTGCCCCTCATAATCCGATTCCTCCAAGCGGTGAATATCCTCCGCGGCAATGCCCGTCATCTCCGCCAGTTTTTCTTGCGTCAATCCGGCTTCTTCACGCAAATCATACATCCATTGGGCGATCTCAAGATTAGCGGTCTCTTCATATCGCATCGCTTCCATTTCCTGTTCATTATCAACAAACAATTTGTGAAGAATCTTCACACCGTCGGTTGTTTTCTCGGCTGTTTTTGTCATGATAAATCAAACTCCGTCGAATGTTGTTCAGGGTTCTCTAAATATTTTATTTTATTCTGTATTGCGTATTCAATTTCTTTCATAGGTATTTTTTGCTCTTTTATGATTCCATGAGACAATACAACGGCTTTCTGTTCGTGAAAGAAATATAAAATCCGGTATTGAATCCCTTGAATCGCTATACGCAATTCGTATATACCATCACGAATATAATCGGCTTCCGGTCTTCGTAACTCATGTCCCAATTGTTTTAAGCGCTCAATACGTAAAATACATTTCTTTGAGGCTTTTCTAGGAATAGTGTTTAACCATAATGCAATCGGTACTTCACCATCTTCTTCCCTATACAAAACCAAATGAGTTTCAGGCATATTCCTTCCTTAACTCTAACAAAAACTCACGATCCGTTTCATCACATTTTTACTTCTTACTTACACATTCTCCCACCACCTCAATCCTCACTTCTTTCCCTAACGCCTTTGCCACCCGCCGCAGCATCGCCAGTGTGTGCCCCTCATAATCCGATTCCTCCAAGCGGGTGATGTCCTCAGCACTGATCCCTGTTATCTCTGATAGTTGTGCTTGCGTGAGTCCGGCTTCATTGCGTAAATCGTAAATCCATTGCGCGATCTCTGCATTAACCCGTTCTTCTTCTAACATTGCTTTCATCTCTGGATCATTATCAACAAATAGCCCGTGCAAAATCTCTACACCGTCCGTCGAAGAATGTTTTTTATTCATAATCTCTTAATCCAACTTCTCTCCGTGCCCTCTGTGTCTCTGTGGTGAATTATTCTTTTGCGTTCCCCAAAGCCTCATCCAGCCACCCCATCTCACTCTCCGGCAATTGTATCAGCAGCGGCTTTTTCTCTGCATCAATCCACCGCAATAGCGCCTCCATATTCTCACGCTTCATCGCCGTGCATCCCGATGTCCCGGTTTCGGCATCCTTCCATATATGGATAAAAATACACGATCCGCACCCCGCCTGCACTGGTTTCATATTGTGCTTTACCACAATCCCCCAGCGGTACTCTTCTCCCACAGCCAGCATCTTTTCCGATGAATCCCAATCAACCCGGTCCACTTTGTCATTCGCTACCACGTGGTTGTAATACCGTGAATCCGCGTCATCCACGCATTCCCACTTTTCGGTAATGCGTACATACGGCAGTTTCACCCACTCTGCTTCCGCGGTCGGTGCAAACCCAAACGCTTCCGCCAACGCAAACACGCCCGCTGGAGATTTTCCATCCCCCTCTTTTTTCTGAAATGCCTGTTCTTCCTCAATTGAATGCAGCCCCTTTCCCCACGCCAAACCGTTGCGTCCCACCACAATTTTCCATGCTTCACCTACTTCTTTCCAATCCTCATCTGTATCACGCTCCATACGTTGTATTTGACCCTGAAAGGCTTGCCAGTCCTTTGTAAGGACTATCAGCAACTGCCCGCTATCCTTTATCACCGATTCATCAATTTTCATCAATTTTTTTTCGATTTTCATCATATCTGAACGCTCTATCCCTATGGTTGTCGTGCTCTTCCATAATAATATACAAGCAACACCAAACAGGAGAATTACGATGCTTTTCCGTCTCAAGATTCTTATCCCCCTTCTCATCATTTGCTTTCATCTTACTCAACTTTTCGCCTATTCTCAAAGCAAAATCGGCTACCCCCGCTTGATGCAAGGCCCGATGATCGGCCTCACATCCCATGATACCATCTATATATGGATGCGTGCCAGCGGCAATTTCGACTGTATGATCGAATACGACACCGATTCTGCTTTTCCAAACCCAAAGCGCACGGCTGCCGTAAAAGCCGCCAAAGAAACCGACTATTGTGTCGTGGCCAAGATGGAAAATCTAACCCCCTCTACCCGCTATTATTACCGGGTTTATGTAAATGGGAATAAAGATCCGTATGTAAAAGAAGACATTCCACTCTCCTGCAAAACCGCCCCGGCCCCGGAAGCAAAAACCGCATTCAAAGTCGCCTTCGGTTCCTGCGCCCGCATTCAGGAAGACAACGTCCAGCCCATTTGGAAGGTGGTCTCTGCCGCCAATCCCGATCTGTTCTTCTGGCTCGGTGACAACATTTACGGAGACGCCACCGATCCCGATATCCTCGCGGAAGAATACCGCCGCCAACGCTCGGTAGGCAAGTTAGTCCCAATCCTGCGCCGCACACCGCAACTCGCGATATGGGATGACCATGACTATGCCCTCAACGACCATGACCGTACCAATCCCGTCAAAGAGGAAGCGTTGAACGTCTTTAAACAATACTGGCCCAATATGTCTTACGGCCAGCCCGATGCCCCCGGCGTGTTTTTTAAGCATTCATACGGTGGAATCGACTTTTTCTTCATCGACTGCCGCTACCACCGCGACCCCAACAACTATGAAGACTCTTCTGAAAAAACCATGCTGGGTCAGGCACAATTGCAATGGCTCAAACAAGGCTTAAAGAAAAGCACGTCTCCATTTAAAATAATCCTTTCTGGCAGCGGCTGGACGGTTGCCAAAGGCGCGGGCGGTGATTCGTGGGCCTCCTATCTGCATGAACGAAACAATCTCTTTAACTTTATCCGTGATGAAAAGATTTCCGGCGTTGTATTGGTTTCCGGAGATACCCATGTCGGCGAACTCAACTGCATCCCCTGGTCGGAGCAAGGTGGGTATGATCTGTATGATCTGGTCAGTTCACCGCTGGGGCAAAGCCCAGGGACCGGATGGGTTGACCGCCGTCCCGAAATCCGCATTCGGCCGGTTATGGCATCCGGCCCCAACTTCGGTATGATTCAATTTGATTTGCGTAAGGAACCAACCCTTACATTCACACTCTATGACCGCTATTTCCATACCGCTTGGGAACCACTTGTGCTTAAAGCCTCGGATTTAACCAACGGCGTTACTTCATGGAAAAAAACCATTGATCCTCAGGAGCATAAACGCCTGATTCAATACCGCAACGGCGAAGGATACTACAAACCGTTACAATAAATAATTGAATTATAGAAATTTTTATTTATAATTAACACATCGTATATCGGAGGGATGGGCTCTTCTTCATGATTATCCAGGATTTAGGGCTTGAATTTATTTCGCATGCAACCACAAAGTTAGGATAGACAAATGACATTTTTATGCTTAATTATAAAGAATTTAACATTATCCTAACCGGATTATACCAATACAAAGTTTTTCAGTTATTCGTACGGTAGAAGACTCTAAAAAGAAAGTCGAAAAATTCCATGCCCTTTGTTGATAATAATGCCTCTGTACATCCCAAAGCGGAGATTGGTGAAAATGTAGAAATCGGGCCTTTTGCGGTCATCAACGAACACGCAAAAATTGGCGATAACACAATAATCGGTCCTCATGCCGTCATTGAAGGTTGGACATCCATCGGAAAAAACTGCAAAATTTTTGCCGGCGCGGTGCTCGGTTCCGATCCGCAGGATTTAAAGTTTCGCGGCGAACGTAGTTTTGTTGAGATCGGTGATAACACCACCATCCGCGAATACGCAACCGTAAACCGCGGTACCTACGAAGACGAAGTCACCAAAATCGGCAGCAGCTGCCTAATCATGGCTTATTGCCATATCGCCCATAACTGTGTGTTAGAAGATCGGGTGATCATGTCCAGCTTCGCGGGATTGGCAGGTCACATTCATATTGAAGAACACGCCATCATCGGCGGATTGGTCGGCATTCATCAATTCGTCAACATCGGCAGAAACTCCATCATCGGCGGTTGCTCAGGCGTTCGGCAGGATATCATGCCCTATACCGTCGCCGGTGGAAACCCTTGCCGCTGCATAGGTATCAATATCGTTGGTTTGCGCCGCCACAACTTCTCTCCCGAACGTATTTCCAATCTTAAAAAGGCCTACAAAGCCGTATTACGCTCAAAATTAAAAGAACAAGACTCCTTAAAAATTCTAAACGATGAATTGTCGAATTCCGAAGAAGTACGGCACATCATTAACTTTATTGAAAAGTCGCAGCGCGGTCTTGCCCGTCCATAATTTTTCCTTGCAGGCAACTCCACAGTGTGTTCTAAAGGTTATTGCGTCTGGATTCATCCCATTTTTTAAGTAAAGTGTAGAGGAAAACAATCCAGGAGCAGCATCATGTCCCTCAACACACGTCAGTCGTTTCCGTCTACCCGCATGCGCCGCAACCGCCAAACCGAATGGTCACGCCGGTTGGTTCGCGAACACGCTTTAACAATAGACGACCTGATCTATCCGATCTTTGTGCAGGAAGGGAACTCTACCCGCACCCCCATTCCCTCCATGCCGGGAATCGAACGCCTTACGATTGACGAGTTAATTCATGAATCCAGCAGGATTGTGGATTTAGGGATACCTGCGGTTGCTTTGTTTCCGGTGGTGGATTCCTCGAAAAAAACGGATGGAGCCGAAGAAGCCTTTAAAGCGGATAATTTAATTTGCCGTGCGGTTGTTGAGTTGAAAACCGCGCGGCCGGATTTGGGAATCATCTGCGATGTGGCGCTTGATCCTTATACCTCACATGGCCATGACGGCTTGCTGAAAGACGGAGTCATTCTCAACGATGAAACCGTCGATATATTGTGCAAACAGTCCATTGTTCAAGCCAAGGCTGGCTGCGATATCATCGCCCCCTCCGATATGATGGACGGCCGCATCGGCGCGATCCGCAACGCCTTGGATGCCGAAGGCTTTCAGCATGTGCAGATTCTGTCGTATGCCGCCAAATATGCTTCGGCCTATTACGGTCCCTTTCGTGACGCGGTCGGTTCCGCATCCAATTTAAAAGGGGGCAGCAAATCCACCTATCAAATGGATTCCGCCAACAGCGATGAAGCCCTGCATGAAGTGGCTTTAGATATTCAGGAAGGCGCCGATATGGTGATGGTAAAACCCGGGATTCCCTATCTGGATGTCATCCGGCGCATCAAAGACACCTTTGCCGTTCCGTTAATGGCGTACCACGTGAGCGGAGAGTTCGCAATGCTCAAGGCCGCGGCCGCGAATGGCTGGCTGGATTATGATAAAGCGATTCTGGAAACCTTGCTCAGTTTTAAACGGGCCGGAACAGACGCCATTTTAACGTATGCAGCATTGGAAGCCGCTGAACGGCTTGTGAAATCGTAAATCGGGAAGAAAAATAAAAAAAACGGTTGATTTTTTCCACAAACCAGTAAACTCTTAAATTTGCGCATACGCAAGCGCAGGCCGTATCAAAAAGGATGACAGATCAAACGGAAAAAAACCTTGATAGCTTGACTCATTCACTGGTGGAGAATAGGATTTTCCCCTGCATCACAAATGCAGAGTTTTATTTGAGTATTTGATACATGCAAGTCAGTCATAAATCATAAGCTGTCTTTGGAGTGAATCTATTGAAACTGGTAATAGTTGAGTCACCCGCGAAAGCGAAAACGATAGAGAAATTTTTAGGGAAAGAGTACAAGGTTGCCGCCAGTTTCGGGCATATCCGTGATTTGCCCAGCTCTGCCGCGGAAATTCCGGAGCAATACAAGTCGGAAGAATGGTCCCGTCTGGGTGTCAATCCCAATGAGAAGTTTTCCCCGGTGTATATTGTTCCCAAAGACAGCAAGAAACGGGTGAATGAACTCAAAAAATTAATCAAACAATCCGATGAGTTACTGCTCGCGACGGACGAAGACCGCGAAGGCGAATCCATCAGCTGGCATTTGTTGGAAGAACTAAAACCGAATATACCTGTCAAACGCATCGCGTTTCATGAAATTACCAAATCCGCGATTCAGCACGCCGTCGAAAATCCCCGCGATGTCGATTCCAAACTCGTCCGCGCGCAAGAAAGCCGCCGCATCCTGGACCGGTTATATGGCTATACATTATCGCCGGTTTTGTGGAAAAAAGTTCGCACCAAACTCAGCGCCGGCCGGGTGCAAAGCGTTGCGCTTCGGTTGATTGTCGAACGCGAAGAAGAACGCCAACGCTTTAAATCGTCTGAATATTGGAATATCGATGCTGTCTTTCAATCCGGTGATTTGGAATTTACCGCGACTCTCAACTCGATTGACGGCGTGCGTCTGGCAGGCGGCAAAGATTTCGATTCGACAACCGGAGAATTAAAGCCTTCCGCAAAGGCGGCGGTTTTAGGAAAAGATGAAGCCGAAACCCTCGCGAAAGAATCCAAAGAAACGTTGCCTTGGACGGTCACAAAGGTTGAGCGCAAAGAAACCAAAAAGCGTCCCTCACCGCCGTTCATTACATCGACTCTTCAGCAGGCAGCCAGTTCCCGGTTGAACCTAACGCCCCGTCAAACCATGATGGTTGCTCAGCGTTTGTATGAAGGGATCGACTTTGGTGAAGGCGAACGCGAAGGCCTCATTACCTATATGCGTACCGACTCACTGACGTTGAGTTCCAAAGCATTGCATGATGCGGAAAACTTCATCGTGAAGCATTACGGCGAAAAATACCATCAGGGTGTGCGTCCCTACAAAAGCAAATCCAAAAACGCGCAAGAGGCGCACGAAGCCATTCGCCCCACCGAAATCTACCGGACTCCGGATTCGCTTAAACCGTATCTCAACAAAGACGAATACAATCTCTACAAGTTGATATGGAACCGCACCATCGCCTCACAAATGGCGGACGCGTTACTCAGCAAAACGTCTGTTGATATTACCGTAACTCTCAGCGGCAAAGATCACATCTTTCGCGCCAATGGTTCCATCATAGAATTTCCGGGCTTTCTCAAAGTCTATGGAGCCGATGATAAAGACACCTTGCTGCCGGAGATGGTGGAAGGCCGGCAGATCGGCAAAAACGAAGGCGAAAAACCAATCGTTCTCGAACGAACCGTCCCACAGTATCACAAAACCAATCCGCCGGCGCGTTACACGGAAGCCTCATTGGTTAAAAAACTGGAAGAAGAAGGCATCGGCAGACCATCCACCTACGCGCCAACGATTTCCACCATCCAGGCCCGCGACTATGTTATGAAAAAAAGCGGCGCGCTCATTCCCACGTATGTAGGGATGGCGGTCGTTCACCTGTTGCGCGGGCATTTCTCCAAATACGTTGATTACAAATTCACGGCATTGATGGAACAGGAACTTGACGACATCGCCAACGGGGACATGGATTGGGTGGAATTTTTGGATGAGTTCTATCATGGCAACGGCGGCAATGACAGCAAAGGCTTATTGAACCGCATCGAAGAAGAACTCCCCAACATTGATTACCCGGAAATCCCTGTCGGCACCGATCCGGAAACCGGCAAACCAATTGTCGTGCGCATTGGCAAAAATTCCTGCTTTATTCAGCGCGGCCAAGGCGGCAACGGAGACCGGGCTTCACTTCCGGTAGATTTGCTGATCGATGAATTAACCCCGGAAAAAGCGTTAGACATCATCGAACACCAAACCAAAGAACGTCCGCCCATCGGCAAAGACGAAGAAACCGGAAAAAATATTTATGTGTTGGTCGGTCCTTACGGACCCTACCTGCAAGTCGGCGAACGCGATGATGAAAAAAAACCCAAACGTATCGGCCTGCCCAAAGGCACAGATCTCGACAACGTTGATATGGAACTCGCGCGCAAACTCCTTTCGCTGCCCCGTGATTTGGGCAAACACCCGGAAACCGGCCGCAAAGTCGTGGCCAGCACCGGTATGTACGGTCCGTATGTCAAAGAAGGGCGCACCTTCAAAAGCATCGGCACTTTAGACAAACTCTTCTCGGTCACATTGGATGAAGCCGTGCAATTGCTGAAAGAGAAAAATAAAAAGCCCGTCATCAAAGTGGTTGGCAAGCATCCGGAAACTGGCGACGAGATCGAAGTGCTCAAAGGCCGCTACGGCCCCTACATTACGGACGGAAACATCAATGCCCCGGTCCCCAATGAAGTCGAACCGGAAGAAGTGACGCTTGACCAAGCGGTGACCGCCTTGGCTGAAAAAGCCGCGAAAGGCGGAACCAAGAAAAAATCCTCACGCAAAAAGAGCACGGCGAAGAAATCGTCCGCAAAAAAGTCTACCGCAAAGAAATCAACATCTAAAAAGACTTCAGCAAAAATGGCATCAGATGAAGAAACACAAGATGCCGCAACCAAACCCAAGCGCGTAGTCCGCCGCCCCTCCGCCAATTCGTAGTATGGTTGTGCAGGCGTCCAACCTGTTTATTTTTTGTCTCCCCAAACATTTGGGGGAGATGTCTGACATCAGGAAGACAGAGGGAGCCGAAGCATCCAATCACCTAATACAGTGTCAACGTTTTATTGATGGGTATCGATCCCCCCTAGCCCCCCTTAACAAGGGGGGGGAACAACGGATAGCCAGCCACCATTTTTTGATTGACAGACTACTAGAATCATGCGAATTGGAAGGCAAGGCTCCCGCCGGGCCAAAAGAATGCTTCCTTGTTCGATTTCTCAATTCCACTTTTTCTTCTATAATAGTTTTGACACAAATTGAAGGTGAAACCGAATGACTGCCATTCAACAAGATAAACGCTACACCTACGATGACTATTGCCAGTGGGGTGATGACGAACGCTGGGAACTGATTGACGGTGTGCCAT
>CAYVAZ010000187.1:0-10127 GCA_964449065.1 uncultured bacterium | reverse complement strand
CTGGTGGGCTACCGGACACAAGCCTTTCGGTTGGATTCAGGCTTGCACCCGCTTTAACATAAAGCGTAATCAAGGTTGTAAGAGTGTTGAGCCCACCCTACCCCCACCCTACCAATATAACGGACATTTTTTATTTCAAATGGTATAAACAAGGTGGGTTGCTAAGCGAACCCACCTTACCAATTTATGATCAATATTCCTTTTCATCCATTAAAGTAAATGTATGCGGCCAGGATAAAGACCAGCACGCCGATGGTGGAAACGACGTCGACACTGCTCCAACTTTTTCGGGATTCCGCGCGATGTTCATCTGTAACTGTTGCATAGGTTAAGCCGCTGATTTTTTGGTAATCCGGAGCGGCCGTCATCCAACTGCACAGAATCATGACAACCAAACACACCACAAAGATCAACAAGCCGTAGTATTGGAAATAAATACTGTTGATAATCCACAAGAACGACCCCTCGGAATACCCGTTTTCATACCCGGCGACCTTTAACGCGACCGGGGTATCAACCGCCAGCCGAAAGACTCCCATCGCGAACCCAATCGTCAGCGCGGCCAAACAGCCCGTGCTGTTCACCCGTTTCATAAAGACGCCCAAGAAGAAGACGACAAAGATCGGCGGGGCGAGATAACCCTGTACACCTTGCAGATATTCATATAAGCCTTCCGCGCCTTGGATGACGGGGACCCAAATCAAGCCGATAATGATCATGACAACGGTGGCGACACGGCCTGTCCAAACCAGTTCATGCTGAGTGGCTTTGGGTTTGACTTTGGAATACAAATCCATGGTAAAGAGAGTGGATGAGGCGTTAAACACACCCGCCAGTGAACTCATTAGGGCGGCGAGTAATCCCGCGACAACAATGCCGCGAACTCCCTCCGGCAGCACATGCTGCACCAACAATGGGAACGCCGCCTGACTTTTGGCCGCGTCCAATTCACCCGCCGTGTAGAGTGCATCACGCAGTGCTTCAATTTTTCCGCTCTCCGCTAACGCATAGCAAATCATTCCCGGAATGATAAAGATAAATACGGGCAGCAACTTTAAATACGCGGCAAAAATCGTGCCCCGGCGGGCTTCTTTTTCATTCGGTGCACCCAAGGCGCGCTGTACGATGTATTGATCCGTACACCAATACCACAAGCCGGCGATCGGCGCGGCAAACAACATCCCCGCCCAAGGAAATTCGGCATTGAAGTACCAGGCAATGCGGTCTTCTTCTTTCACCGGCGCCCACGTCCCTTCCATCCCTTCCGGAATGAGCGGTTTCCACAGGTTAAACATTTCCGAGCCGCAGATTTCGCGTAATTCGCTCCATCCGCCCAGCGCGTTTAATCCAAACAGGGTGACCAAAACCGAGCCCAGAATTAAAACAATGGTTTGCAGGGCTTCGGTATAGGCGACGGCGCGCAATCCGCCCAGAACAGTATAGAGACCGGTTAAGATAATGACCGCAAACGAGCCGATCCAAAAACTGTCCATGATCATGAAACCAAGATCGAGACGAAGTTCGGGCAGCAGGGTGCGAAACACGATTCCCCCGGCGAAGATGCCGACCGCGATTTTGGTGAGGACGTAAGCGAATAACGAGATGATGGAAAGGATCCAGCGGGCAGTGGGGTTGTAGCGTTTTTCTAAAAATTCCGGCATCGTATACACTTGCGAACGGGCATAAAACGGAATGAAAACCCAGCCCAAAACCAACAAACACCAAGCATGCAATTCAAAGTGAGCAAACGTCACCCCATTTGTCGTCCCTGAACCGGCGAGACCGACCAAATGCTCGGAGCCGATGTTGGAAGCGAAGATGGAGGCGCCGACGATAAACCAGCCCAGGTTGCGGCCTGCCAAGAAGTAATCGTCCGCGGTATCTTTGCTTTTGAGGATCACCCACCATGCGATGCCGAATAATACCGTGAAGTAGCCTAAGATCATAATCCAGTCGAGAGTAGCCATGTTTCATTCCCCTTCTGAAAAAATCATTTCATCGAACTGTTAGATTATAAACGGACACGTTTGTCTCTCACTAGATCGACAACCAGATAATTTTATTTTAATTTTTCTTTTGATAAATTTGATTTGTCTGAAATGTAGAGGTCATTGTCATGAAGCGCTCCTTATTTGTTGGACGAAAAGCGGGGGGGCAATAAGATAGCTGCTTGGCTACGCTTCGCTTTAAGCCACCCTGCCGTTTCACCTTACCGTTTCATGATCCCGTATGGTTGCGTGAAAGATCACTCACTTTTTAGATGCAGCTTGGTATAAGGCGGCTCGTTGCTGCCTGCTCACATATGCCTGCTGGGATGTTTGGTTTGCCCACGATTGATGAAACCGTTCCTGATTGAACAAGCAAAATACACGTCTAAACTTTCGGTGTGTTCCGGTACTCTTCAGTTTGTTTGTTCAGACGAAAAAAAAGCCGGCAGTATTCTACCGGCTTTGTGATTTCCATCTTTCTGCTGCATTAATTTCCAGTTGATTCTCCAACTTCCGGCGGGATAGGGAACCCGGCCATCTGCAAATATTCATCGAGCCATTTAAAATAACTTTGCCAAATATCTGTACCGTGAATGGCTTCGAAGTTCAAGTAAAACGCCGCCAACAATGCCACGATCACAATCAGGATGATCAGATTTTTAAAGGTCCCGCTTTTCAAGAAGTCCATAACGGATGAGGATCCTTTATCTTTGGGGACATCGGTTCTTCGTCCCCGCAAGACCTTATCCCGCTCGCATTCCAGTGATCCCAGTGTTTCATTCAATAAGATATTCGCATCATGCCATTCAATCAGGGTTTTACGTGTTTCCAACGGACTTAGATTTCCAAATCCTTCCAAGGTAATCGTTCGTTTTACGGTGGTGAGTACCGATTGCCCGATGTGGAAATCTTTCTTAATCAGTTTCATGAAGTGGCTATGATGCTCGGCGATCACCTGCTTTATTTTTTGGAACTCAGGGTCCAATTCTTTGATGTCGACACTGGAATCGTAAAAGGTTTTTGTCAATACAGAATAAAAATTATTCCATATCTTCATCAACATCTTAATTTCTTCCATTTCGTCTTCGAGTTCTTTTACGGAAAGAGCCACGATGTATCCTCCACCTTCGTTGATTGTCTTTTGAGAACCAATTATTAAACACCCGCGGCGGCGTTTTCGAAAGAGTTCCTCACCGGTTTATTCACCCTTCAAATGGATGCTTAAATGTTTCAAAATCCGTTTAAATAAAAAGTACTGATCATCATTTCCCCCAATTCCATGCGCCTTCTCAGGGAATAAATACAATTCATATTGTTTATCCACCTCAATAAATTTGTCAACGAGGTGATATATATTTTGCACATGAACGTTGTCGTCACTAATTCCATGCGCCAAAAGCAGCGCTCCTTCTAACTGACGCGCATAGTTCACTGCCGATGCTTCCGCGTAGCCATCGGGATTCGTTTGCAGTGTGGACATATATCGTTCTGTATAGATGGTATCGTACAGCCGGTAATCCGTCACAGGAGCGACGGAAGCGCCCGCACGAAATACATCCGGCGCCTTCAGCATGGCAATGCATGTCATATATCCGCCATAACTCCACCCCCATATTCCTATGCGGTGGGGATCCACATACGGCAATGTTTTCAAGTATTCAATTCCTGTTAATTGATCATCCAACTCAACCGTACCAAACCGCTTGTAGATTTCTTTCTCCCACTCATGCCCCCGGCCTTTGGAACCGCGGTTATCCAACGAAAACAAAATATATCCTTCATTGACAAACATCATGTCGCGTGTGGATGCAGGCGCGTCATGCACGATTTGGGCGTGAGGTCCGCCATATACATAGACAACTACCGGATACTTCTTGCCGGGATCAAAATCCAGCGGTTTGGTCATCTTCGCGTAAAACAGATTTCCCTCGTCATCCTTGATTTCCAACAGTTCAGGAACTTGCATCTCATAGGGATGATAGTCTTCATAAGTCGTTTCACCCAAAACGCGTATTGCATTTCCTGAATCCTTTATTACCTGAATTCGCTGAGGAACATTCGCACTCCGCAAACGATTGATGGCGTATTTCATATCGGGCGAAAATTCGAGAGTGTGCTGCCCCTTGCCCTTTGTCATTTGTTTCATTCGTCCCGTGTTCATCGATACCGAATACAAATGCTGCTCAACCGGAGATTCTTTTGTGCTTTTGATAAAGACCCGTTGGCGTTCTTCGTCAAATACAAAGTTTTCATCCTCCCGCCAATGGTCATATATCACTTCCCAATCGCCATCGGTTAGTTGCTTTTTTTGTTTTCCGTTGCGGTCATAGCGGTAGAGGTGTCGAAACCCGCTGCGTTCCGACAGCCACAAAAAATCGTCACTGTTTTCAAGAAAAAAGGGCCCGCCGTTCACGTTTACCCATGCCTCATCGGTTTCTTTCAATACTACCCGGCTGCTGCCGGTGACCGGGTCGGCAAAATGCAGCGTGAGTTCATTTTGCGGGCGGTTTAGCGTTTGCACAAACAGCAGGTCTCCATTCGGGGACCATCCAAACCGGGCGATGTATTCGAATGGCGCGCCCAAATCAATCCACTCGGTATGCCGGGTGGATAGCGATACGATTCCCACCCGCACCGTTGGATTCTTTGTCCCGGCTTTGGGGTAAAACATATCGCGTGTAGTGGGTATGGGGGTAGAAAAATCCGTGACG
Source organism: uncultured bacterium (assembly GCA_964449065.1). Classification (GTDB taxonomy): domain Bacteria; phylum Hinthialibacterota; class Hinthialibacteria; order Hinthialibacterales; family Hinthialibacteraceae; genus CAYVAZ01. The sequence continues at coordinate 5,428 of CAYVAZ010000187.1, read as the reverse complement.
GGATAGGTAGACACCCCGGTTTCATCAAACTGCATATAGGCGATTTTGCTGCTGTCTGGAGACCAGGAATACCCCCGGTATCCCTGCCGGTGATAGAGTTCTTCCCAATACACCCACGTTAACCGGGCATTGAGGATCGATTCACTGCCGCTTTCCGTCAGCCGAATTTCTTTTTCTTCCTCAATGTCATACACCCAAAGATCGTTTCCACGAATGTAAGCTTTGTAGCGCTCATTCGGGGAGCCGGTCATATTTTGTTTTTTGCCTCCCGGCAATTTAGGCTCTTTCGGTACCGGCGATTCCATAATGTCCATTGTGGTTGGATCGAATTTGTATCGCTTACCATCTGAATCAATCAACAGAGTGTTTGCCTGTTCGCTCCAAGAATAGCGTTCGATTTTCGATACATTGGCGGTGTTATTCAGAATAAGCGATGCTGTGAGTGTTTTAGGGATTCGGGTTTCTTTTGAGCCGTTCTCTAACTCTTGCAAAGCAATATAAAGCGTGTTCGGTGTGACCAAGGCCATCGTGGCGTCCCGCGCTGGATTATATACCGTCAAACTGGGCGCCTCGGTAGCGAACGATACCATATACGCTAATAGATGTCCTTTGTTCGACCATTGGAAATCCTTCGGGAGATCGGGATCAACCGGGGGGATATTCAATTCATCTTTTTTGTAAATGTAATCCAGATCGATCTTCTTCGTTTTTTCGCCATAAGCAAAAGAAGATAAAAATAAACCGACCAAAAGTATATGGAACAGAACCGTTACTTTCATAAATGCCTCTCTTCAATCAAAGTATCAAATGAAATTATGATCAGATGTTACGCATTCTTTACGATAGATTCGTTATTCTGACCATTCGCTAAATCTATCGCCCTCGCCCTATGGGAGAGGGATGGGGTGAGAGTGTTTTGGTGATAACCACCACTAATAATACTATTGCGTCAAAGGGGGCAATCGCTCTCTTCGCCCTCATCTCTTATCTTCTCCCAGAGGGAGAAGACGATAGACCTTGCGTTTAACTTAAAAATTCGGTTTATGACGAAATTCTTTTTAAGTATAAGTCAAATAGCATTTTTGTAACATCAGTTATGATTATAGATGGTCTATATGGATGGATATAGGCATGGCAAAAAATTCAATATTTTAATTGATATATTAAAATAGTTAAACTATTATTGCTTTTATGATGGATGAAACATGAAAATGAAGAAAGATGTTGCGTATAACTGCCCGGTTTGCCGGGCGGAAATGAAGGTGGCCCGGCTGCAATGTTTAGAGTGCGACGCGGTGGTGGATTCATTAATCGCGGTGCCGTTGTTTTTTAAACTGCCGGAGGAATTGCAGCATTTTGTGTTGGTATTTTTGCGCAACCGGGGGAACATCCGCGATGTGGAGAAAGAGTAGGGGATATCGTATCCAACTGTCTGTAAGAAGTTGGACAGAGTGAATGAGATTTTGAAGAACACGGAACCGGAGAGGCTGCAACTCCGCATATTGGAGCGTGTGGAAAAGGGAGAAATCAGCGCGAAAGACGCAATCAAACTGTTAAGGGAGAAGGGATGATGGAAAAACGAGGGACAGGGCCGTATTGTTAAACCGCTACAGATTGTGTGTTTTCTTTGTTTAAAGAAGAATGTTTGCTGTTATTGAGGTCCGCCCGGTTGGTAAGCACATCCAATATGAGGGTAAAAAATATCTCACGCTGTTTGCGTGCATGAAACGTGTTGCTCTTGCAATCGATCTCGCCCGCGCTGTCACAATTAAACCGGCTAAACGGTTTGTATTGCGGCGTTTCAAGCAGCGCAAAGGTTTCCGGGTGTTCATCGCTGACCGGATAATTGATCAGCCATCCCCTCTTTTCACCACTGTTTATTTCTTCGCTTTTATCATGAATGGCCAAGGACTTTTGAAAATCCAACAACTTGAGAAGTTTACTCACATCAAATTGGTTTTCTCCCTGTTTTACCCCTTCAAGGTGAGCGTATTTATCTATTTTTTGTAATCGCTGCGTTTCTTCTTCCGCAATCCGGTTGATTTCTTTCAACGGGACGTGCACCAACACCGGGTCATGGTTTTCTATGCGGAATATAGGGGCGAATGTTTCCAACATAATTTTGTAATGAGACTGGTATCGTTCCGCGGCGAATGACCGGGAAGAATCATCTTTTCCGTAAAAGATTACATGACGGGGGAAAAGGTCAAACACTTTCTTTGATGTTTCAAATTTCGGATGAATACCCTCAATAATCATTTGCCGAAACCGGCCGGCAAGATTTTTACCGGAAAGCATCTTACGCACACGCTTCAGGTCCACCATATTCATGGGGATCGCGTCAGCAAACAGCCATTGATAAAAAACCGCATCGATTCGGTAGAGATCATCCATCTTGCATTCCAGTGTTTTGGCATGAATTTCTTTCTCCATTGATGCGGTGAATTGCTGTTGATTGGCGATATCTTCTTCATAATCGGACAATAATCCTTCTTTCAACTGCTGCTCAATGGAGCGGTAAACACCGGCTTTTAAACCGCGGGCTAATTTGCGCACCCGCTTTTTGGTTTCTTCAATGTATACGGAAAGCAGTATCTTCCAAGATGGCATTCCATGCATTTTGTAAAGGGTATTGCCTTTATGGTCAATAATGGGTACACCGTCTTCTTGATAGCCTAATGCTTGCTTGCCCAAAACCGCAAGTTTCTGCCGAATATGATACGTTCCATACCGGATAACGGAGGTTTCTTCTTCAACGTCTATTCCTTTCTCTTCCAGTAGCGCTTGCGCTTCTTTTGGAGGGGTATAGTTGATCAAATTCATTACCTCGTTTACATGACGGATGATTGTATGACGCACGGCATTCATCCGTTTCACGATTGTATCTACCCGTTTGAAGATTTGTTCTTCGTTTGGGTCTTTGCCTTTTTCTCTGACTCTGCAAGCGGCTTCAAAGAACTGAAGGTCCTCTTTGGCTAACCATATACCAGCGTTTTTAAATGCTTCTTTTACAATATATTCCGCCCAAACCTGTTCGGTATTTTGTTTGCGCCACCCCCATTTATAAAAAGCCGTTTTTAAACTGCCGTCTACATTGGGCTTTAATCCCAGATCAATTAGGATTTGTTTATGGGTTGGGCGTCCGCTTGTTAGAAAAAAGTAAGCCGCTAAAACCGCAGCGCCTATGCAAATTGATATTGAAAGGATGATCCACATCGTTCAAGTAAACTTTCTAAAGTGTAAAATTAATTTACACTTTACCGTGTGATGAGCGAAATATGCATATTTTTATTGATAATTGTATCATAAAAATGTAAAACGTTATAGAAAATGTTAGCAATAGTTCTATCAATACGAAAACAAATACCCCCCCTATTTTTATCATTGTAAAATGAATTGCTTTCTATTAGGATGTTGAGAAGAATATTGAACGACTGAATAATCTCCATCAATTGACTGTTGAGCTAAGACAAGAAAGCGATTTTCTAATGAGGCCGAATCCTACGAACCGCCGTACCTTTCTAAAAACCACAAGCGCCGCGCTACTGTCTTCTCTGACGGCAGCAAACGCGGACAGCCAACAGGATGTCAACCGCTATAACGTACTTTTCATCGCGGTAGATGATTTGCGCCCCGAATTAGGCTGCTACGGAAAGCCCTATGCCATCTCGCCCAACATTGATGCGTTTTCAAAAACGTCTCTTCGTTTCACCAACCACTTTGTGCAAGTAGCCACCTGCGGAGCCTCCCGCTATTGTCTTTTGACAGGACGTTCTCCCCTCAACTCCGGTGTTACCCGCAACAACCATGCGTTCTACCGCGGAGACAGTGCCTTGTTACATACCATGCTGGAGGGCGCGCAATCCCTGCCGGAACAGTTTCGCCGCAGCGGCTACCATACTGTATGTATCGGCAAGATGTCACACACTGCCGATGGCAAAGTTTACGCGTACAACGGTGAAGGTGACGGCCGCGATGAAATTCCTTATGGCTGGAATGAACTGGCAACCCCCTACGGACCGTGGGAACGCGGATGGGGGGTCTTTTTTGCCTATGAAGGCGGTAAACACCGCGAAGACGGCCAGGGCCATATCGACCTGCAAGAATTTACAGCGGAGCATGACACTGACCTTCCCGACGGCATGCTCACCGAGGAAGCACTGGAGCAGTTCGATACCCTAAAAGACAGCCAGAAGCCGTTTTTTCTTGGTCTTGGTTTTTTCAAACCGCATTTGCCATTTGTTGCCACGAAAAAAGATTGGGAAGCAGTGAAGGATATCGATGTACCTCTCGCGCCGCATCAAGACAAGCCGGAATCGCCCCATTGGCATAAAAGTAACGAGTTCTACAAATATGACATGCCCTACGAAAAGACGTACCCGCTCGCGGAAGATGATCAACAAAACGCCCGCCGGGCCTACCTTGCTTGTGTCCGCTATATTGACCGCCAAATCGGTAAAGTGCTTGATAAGTTGGAAGAAACCGGACTGGCTGATAACACCATCGTTGTGTTTTGGGGAGACCACGGCTGGCATCTGGGCGATTCACAATTGTGGGGCAAGCACACCCCCTTTGAGCGCGCGATGCACTCTCCGTTGATGGTGCGTGTACCGGGAATGGATTCCGCTGGAAAGGAATGTGACGCTTTGGTTGATACGTTGGATATATACCCAACTCTGGTTGATCTATGTAAACCGGAATTCACCAAAACCCGGCACAGCATCGACGGTAAGAGTTTGGTTCCCCTTATCAACAATCCCGCTGAAGAGGTGAATGAGTATTCTTACAGTTATTGGAACGATTTCATCTCCATGCGCAGCCAGCGTTACCGCCTCATCGCTCAACGCAATGGAAATCAACTTACAGATATCGAACTCTACGATATCCAATCCTCCGCCGACCCAACAAAATCCATTGCAGAGCGAAACCCGGAAATCGTTACACAATTCATAACTGCTTTTAAACAGCAGGTGCAAGAGTAACTCACGTTACGCACTACATTATGATATGCCCGTTTTTCTCATCCTTCGCTGCATCTATCGCCCTTGCCCACCGGGAGAGGGACGGGGTGAGGGTTCGGGAGGAATAAACTTCTAATGACGCTACTGCGTCATGGGGAGCAATCGCTCTCATCGTCCTTATCTCTTATCTTCTCCTAAATGGAGAAGACGATAGACACTGCGTTTGACTAAGAATAGTTGGCTCACTACAAAACCCATTTTTCAAGCAATCGTCAATCATGGATTGCGTAACATCAGAGAGTAATACCAAGTTGCAACAGGAATGTTGGTTCAAATCGAGTGAGAAGAGATGGTTGTGGTGGGCTGCGCTTCGCTTGGAGCCCTACAGTTTCACCCTACTACACTGACAGGGGAAAAGTGTCGGGTAAGGTGAAAACCCTGTGGCTCGGCGGGAGCCTCGCCCTCCC
>CAYVAZ010000186.1:3839-10170 GCA_964449065.1 uncultured bacterium | reverse complement strand
TCGATCAATTCAAGTTTGGATTGACAGAGAATTGGTATTGCACTTGCCGTAGGGGCACATTGCAATGTGCACCTACACAACGTCTACGCAAACCTGAAATCCTCTAATGCATAGGCACTAACAATAAGGAAGCGAACATTATTTGCGGATAATATTTGTAATATGTCGTTGTAATCGGGATTCAACATGTTTTCTTTCCTTTAACGACCAAATTTCAACCGTTAAATCCCACATACATGCAATGCGTTCTGCTGGAGAAGCATCGACAAAATTATCGTCATTTTGATCGTGCAATTTTTTTATGTTGATCTTATCTTTTTGAAGTTTCATGCCGTTTCCTTTTACGCGTACACCCGGTAATCGATTTCCTGAAAGATGGAGTCTTTCCATTCCATTTCCGCTAAATAACTTTCATCGATTTGTCCGGCTTTGATTTGATCGTAGAAGGTATTAAAGCGGTGGCAGTGTTCTTTAACCCGGCGGTTGGCGTAGGGCACGGCGGTTTCGGTTGTCATGATAAAGGCCCAATCGCTACTTTGGGCCAATAGCAATTCGCGGGCGGCTTGTTTGAGTGCCCGTTCCGTAATTCCGTCCGCGTTTGGGTATTGCCGTGCCAGTTCAACCATACGGTCTTCGCAGATGTGAAAATGGCGGTAGATCCAATCGTTGCTGCCGTTCAGCCAAACTTCATAATAGCCCTTGTCGCCCCAGGTGCTTGGCGCGGGCTGTACGGACTGCATCACCGGATGACGCTCTAAGTATTCGCTGGGGGTGATGGGTTTAATTTCATCCTGATCGTGGTGCATCTTGCGGAGAAAATATTCGATAAACATCGGCCCCTCAAACCACCAGTGGCCGAACAGTTCCGCGTCATACGGAGAAGTGACGACCGGTGGACGGTCAAAAAATTGCCGCAGATACTTAATTTGCTGCTGACGGTTGAAGAGAAAATTGCCGGCGTGATCCGCGGCTTTTTCACGCGCTTCTTGGGGATGGTAAGGCTGCTTTTCGTGCAGTTCGACTTCACCGGTAATGCGGTGGTATTTAAACCCAATGTTGCGGCGGACACCGTCTTTTTTCAGATACGGTTTGATGTATTCGTATTCACCGTCATAACCCAAATCGCGGTAAAATTCGCGGTAGCATTGGTCTCCTGGATAGCCGGCGTCGCGGCTCCATACTTGTTTGGAACTTTCCATATCCCTGCCGAAGACAGCCACATTGGACGGGGACAATATCGGTGCAAAAACGCCGAATTTCGGGCGTGGAGTACCATAAAGAATTCCATGGGCATCGACGAAGAAGAAGCGAATGCCTGCTTCGGCGAGAAGATCATCCACACCATAGTCGTAGGCGCATTCCGCCAGCCAGATGCCGCGCGGCGGGCGGCCGAAGTGTTTTTCGTAATTGGCTTTGGCGATTTGAATTTGCGCGCGTTTTACATTTTCATTCTTCATTAAGGGAAGAAATCCGTGTGTGGCGCAGCAGGTGATGATTTCCAACTTGCCTTCGTCTTGAAAGCGCTTGAATCCGTTAACCAGATTCTTGCCGTATTGATTGAAGATACGCAAAGAGCGTTCGATGATCCATTTTTGGTTTTTCGCGGCTTCGTGGTATTCTGGAGCTTCCTTTTGGGTGCGGTGAATCTCTTTATCCGCCAGTTCTATATACTTTTCGAGTTCGTGCTGATAGCGGCTTTGCAGTAACGGATCGGACATCATTTCCGCCAGAGGGGGAGTGAGGGACATGGTTACCCGATAGTCCGTGCCGTCGTTCAGCATTTGCTCATAGATATCCAGCAATGGAATATAAGTTTCGGTCATGGCCTCAAACAGCCAGTCTTCCTCTAAAAATTCTTCATATTCCGGATGGCGAATAAACGGCAAATGCGCATGAAGCACTAAATTGATATAACCCGCCGGTTCTGTCATGGTTACCCCCTGGAGATTTTAAAAAACCGATTTGACCTATTCAATCATTGTGGACTTAACGATGATTGCGTATTTTTCTTTGGTTCAAAATAGATTTACGTTTGCATTCACAATAAAACGCATTTCAAACTTTATATTCTACACGCTTTTTGTTTATGCGGTACGCTCTTTGTCGAATTACACATACCCTAAACCATACCAAACCAAAGGCAACGGCAAGAATTTAGACAGGACTTTGTACATCGTTGTGGAGGGTTTGCATTTGCCGGCCAATACATCCCGGTAAGGAAGGCCAAAAAAGCATTCGGCAATCTCTCCACCGTGGGCAAACGAAATCCGTTCATCTTGGTAGTTCATCGTTAATTTTTGTTTGTCGCCTTCCAATTGAAACTGCAGCCATAAATTGCGGCCGATGCGTTCTTCAATATAGTCCCGTGCCCGTTCCAAAAACCGAATGCCGTTTAATACGATGACGCTTCCATCAAAAAGGACGGTATCCTTGACAAACCGTTTCCACTGAAGAGGGAAAATAGAGGTGTTGACGGCATGAAAAGTGAAGAGCTCCGCTTTGTAGTGCCGCATCCAAAAGGCGGTACCAAAATGCAGGGCATCCGGGTGCCCGGCCCACGCTTGCAGGTTTATCGTGTTGTCTTTGCGGCTTACGGCACCGAACCCCACCGGAATGTTATCCTGCTCAATCATCCACCATTCGGTCCACTCGTCCATCACCAACTTATGTTGGATCAACGCCTCCATGTCTTCACGGGGAAGTTGATAACGGGTGGATAGAGTTCTGCGCAAGCGGATAATTTGATCTAAGTCGTTCTGTACCGCGCGCCGGGCATGATAGCCGTTTAACGATTCGATTTGACCGGCCTTGATTTCGATATAGGGAAACAAGCCGCACAAGCGGGCATGCTGCCGTTGATAAAGATTGAGATCGTTTGAGATCAGCATGATATCGGCGCCTTGCTGTTCACTCCGCTCGATTGTGTCTTTCATCAGAATGGATGCATATCCTTTTCCTCTGGCGTCCGGATGGGTCGCGACGGCTCCTACCCCGGCAACTGAGGTCGGAATGCCTCCTAGCAAAACGGGCCGCACCGAAGTGGATATATGAGATACAATTTTGCCATTTTCTTTTATGACACGAATGTTTTTTTGGTTGCTAAGCCCAACATGGCGGGGGTAATCTTGCAGCATATCTCCGCCTTGTTGGCGGAAACACAAATTCAATAATTCAATTAATTCGGCGTGTTCTTCCTGTGTTATGGATAATGGGCCTTCCATCAAAATGATCTCCTCAAAATGAACGGTGAGAAAATTTGTATTTTATCTTTACAAATAGTATTGTGAATTTGTCTATCATACGAATTTATTGAAATTATGTGGGTTCAATAAGCGAATAATTCTTGTTAAATAACTCGATTTCAATAAAATAACAAAGTAATATGGTGTTAGAATTGCAATTTAATGGATACATTATACTCTCGATTTCTTGCAAAGGTTACCAGTAGAGTAATATGAATGACTTTCTTAAGGTATCGAATGCCATTAAACAAGCCTTGGCGGAAGATTTTTCCAAGAAAAATCCGGGGGTTACCCCGGATGAAGCCTGCGATAAGAGTAAGCGGGGTGGATTGGTATTCGACACAATTGATGAAGTTTTCAATCCACACAAACATTCATCATCCAACACTGCTGCGGCTTTTGAATTGATGGCGGTTGATGAAGATGTGCGGTATTCGGATTGCCGCAGTTCACAAAAATCCACTCGAAGAATGGCGGAGTTTTTATCGCAAGATAAAGAGTCAAAGTTTAATGCTTTGGATAAAAGTTCACTGTTTCAAGTGTTAACCAAGCGCGAACAATCTCTTGCTGAATATGGATACGCTGCCCGGAACGCGAAAACCGAATTGGTTCGGATGATGGACAATTTGGAGAAGGCGGTTACTCAGGTACAGGATCAAGTCGAAACGTATATGCAATATACTCACAAGCAATTGGAGATGCAAAAGTCGATCCTGCAAAAGGAAACGGAACTGGGAGAACAAACAGTGCCGTCGATAAAACGGCGGTTTAATAAACTTCTTACCGACGCCAACGCGTTAAACCAGCCGAGCAGTGTAAAAACCATATCTGACATGTGCGGGATTGTGCAGCAAAGAGAAAAGGTCACCAAACGGGATATCGCTTCTCTGAACGGACAAATGATTCAGCATTCGATCCATGCGTTTCAAGAGCATATTGAAAAGCGAAAGAAGGAAGTCCATGATATTTCCGAATTGCTTCCGGCAATGGAACACGTTCTATGCACTTTGACCGGCAAAGCGCCTGAACCCAAGCCGAAACGAAGCAATGGAAACGACGGCTCCACGCCCCGCATGGCCAAGTTCCTCAACAAAATGAAAGGGATGTTCGGCTCGTAAACTTCCCGCGCCTTTCGGCTATCCTGTATGCGTATTGCAGACGAAAATGATGGCTTCACCGCTATGAAAAATATACTCACGATTGATGTAGAAGACTGGTTTCACATTTTGGATATCGAATCCGAACCGGAGATGGAGGAGTGGGATTCTTTTCCCGGCCGGCTGGAACCGAATTTTACGCGTTTGTTGGATATTTTAGAAGAAACGCAAGCGAAGAGCACCTGTTTTTTTTTGGGGTGGATCGCGAAACGGTATCCTCATTTGGTGCAAGAGGCCAAGGAGCGGGGACATGAAATCGCCTCGCACGGTACCAGCCACCGGTTGGTTTACCGGCAATCGCCGGAAGAGTTTAAGGAGGATATTCAAACCGCCAAAACCATTATCGAGGATCAAATTCAATCACCGGTATTGTGTTACCGTGCCCCTGGATTTTCGCTGACGGAAAACACACCTTGGGGGTATGAAATCATGGCGGAAGTCGGATACAAATACGATAGCTCGGTATTCCCAGCCTCGCGCGGCCACGGGGGGATAAAAAACGCGGAAGTGAACCCTTATAGGGTCTCAACAAAGCACGGGGAGATTCAAGAGTATCCCATAACGGTAACCACTCTTTTTGGCAAGCGTTATTGCTTTTGCGGTGGAGGGTATTTCCGGCTGTTTCCGTATTGGTGGATTCAGCGGGAAACGCGGCGGCTTAATCGAAACGGGGTATCGGTGGTGTTTTATATCCATCCGCGGGACATCGACCCAAACCAGCCGCGTCTGCGGATGAATACATTCCGTCATTTCAAAAGTTATATAAACTTGCATTCCACCAAAGCAAAACTGCGGCGGCTGCTACAAGACTTTTCGTTTACATCGTTACAACAATGGCGGGAAGACCTCCGCAATGGAGATGAAAAACCATGAGCAATGAACAAACAGTCAAAGAGTTGTTTGACGGGTATGCGGTAGAGTTTGATTCAATATACGGCGGCAAGCGCAACGCGGTTTCACGCTTGATGGACAAGTGGTTCCGCAAGAGCATGTTGATTCGTATGCAGAAGTCGATTGAGGCCTGTGAAACGGTGGCGGATAAGCGCATTTTGGATGTGGGCACTGGCCCCGGACACTACGCGGTACTGTTGGCACAGAAAGGCGCGCGTGAGGTGGTGGGGGTGGATTTTGCTTCCAATATGATATCGATCGCGCGGCAATACGCGCAGGAAAAGAACGTGACTGACCGCTGCCGCTTTGAGACCGCCGATGTGATGGACTATCAAGACGAAGAAGGCTTTGATGTCATCATAGTGATGGGCGTAATGGATTATATACCGGAACCCATCCCGTTTATCAAGCACTTACAAACTTTGGCGAAGAATAAGATTGTTTTTAGTTTTCCGGAAGAAGGCGGGGTTCTGGCCTGGCAGCGGCGACTGCGCTACCGCTGGTTTTCCAACTGCGAGTTGAATATGTATTACCGTGAAGATTTGGAAAACTTGATGCAATCGCTGGATGTGAAAGATTACAGGATTGAGAAGATTGAACGGGATTTTTTCGTGACGCTTCATGTGTAACCGTTTTTTTACAGCAACAGAACATCCATTTGAAGCCGTTTCCCTTCCCGAACCAAGCGGGAGTCAATGCCATTCAGTTAAGGATTTTTCTCAACAATTTACCTTTTGATTATTTTCCTGAAGAGTTTACACTACCTGGGGCGGTGTCTTCTTTGGACATTTTTACCCGGCAATAACAGGTAATCCCGTTGGAATATACAGCAAAAGTAAATGGCACGGAGAATCTTTTATTCCTTCTCCCAGTGGTGCAACTGTATTGTTTGAGGTGACTGTCGCGTAAAGAACTTTTTATGTTTGTCTTTCAAAGGGCAAGACGAACGGTCAAACATAAGAATATTATCACGTGCATACTGTTCTAATTGCGAACTATCAGCGGTCAATTTGGCAGCAGCGTTCTTTGATTTTGGGGTAT
>CAYVAZ010000186.1:0-3739 GCA_964449065.1 uncultured bacterium | reverse complement strand
GTATTGACATTTTGGGGGCAAGGAAGGAAGTTTTCATCTGATTGCAGCATCCGTTAGAGTAATTCAGGTTTGAGATAGAAAGAGATTGTCTTTGATCCCGCCTACCCCCCTTAAATAAGGGGGGAACAACGACAGATTCTGTCTATCCAATTTTGAAACGCTCTAAAACGCAGAAAACCGGCATCAAGAATGGCTACTTTGGATTGTATCGAAACAATTAACTCAAGAATTATTTTTTTGGGAATCCAATGCTGAATTCACTTGTTTTAAAGGGAAATTATTTTAAAATCTACGAAAAATATAATAGAAAATAAAACTTCACTTCAAAAGGTTATGTTATGAAAATGAAATTTACCGTATTGTATGCGCTTCTTTGTTTGATTTATTTTTCGATACAAATAGTGAATGCGGAAGAACAATCCGTACCGCAAACGGCATTAGCAGATACAGATACGCAAGTTATTTTTGAAAGAGGGAAGGATGCCCTTTTTGATTTTCAGTTAAAACACGCAGAAGAGCTCTTTTCACTTTGCGTCAAGCGTGAGCCCAAGAATGTAAATTACATCTGCTGGCTGGCTCAAACCAAAGGCTTTTTGGTGGATGATCAGCATCGTCAAGGAAAATCAGACTTGGCCTTATTTAATGATTGTAGAGAAGTGTTTGGACTCTATGAAAAAGCTTTGGAGTTGGATCCCACCACGGAACGCGCCCGTTTGGGGGAAGCCGTTCGCCTTCGATTGACTCCCTGGATCATGGGAGGAAATGATGAAAAAGCCGAACAAATCCTTAACCAGCTTGCGAAGGATTTTCCGAAAAGCATTTTTCCCTTGCATGAATTGGGTATTTTGTACTTCAAAGAGAAAGACGACTACAAGACCGCGTTAAAATATTACCTGCAAACATTAGAATTAGCCGAATCAAAACCTTTATCGGAAGCGGAAAAATTTTGGCTGCCCCGCACATATCATCAAGTGGGTCATATTTATTTAAACAAAATGGACCAACCCAAAACAGCCATTCCCTATCTGGAGAAAGCCTTTTCTAACGACAAAAACTATGTGGAATTCGGTTTGGATTTAGCCGAAGCCTATCGCAAGACCAATCAAGAGGAGAAAGCAATCGAGGTACTTGAACGGTCGGCACAAACGTATTATCAGAACGAACACAAAAAATTTAAAAATAAATTACTGAAAATTGCCCGTCAACTGGATTTGAATCAAGACTGGCAGAAGAAATATAACTTGTTATAATTTGGACATGTTTTGAAAGCGCAACTCCAAAGAAATTGGCTATACTCGCTCAAAATTTCCTCTCTAAACAATGGTACGGCGTTCAGATCGTGGGAATTGAGTGGAACGGAATTCCCAAAGATGATGCCTTCTAAATGATGGTTCTATCACTTGCAATTACAATTGCCGAAAAAGCGCGGCGGTTTTAGAGCCTAAGAATTTAACATAGCAACGGGATGAGAAGTCGGCCGTTTGAATTGAACTTGTACAAGACTATGTATTCGAGAGAAGCCTTTGCCCAAGATTGGGGAGGGATAACGAGTTCAAAGGGCTGACATGTTACGAATGGAACGAACATTTTTTTCTATGAGAATATATTGCATGATTCGTAGATACTGGAAGTGTGTTGTTTTCTTTTTTTGGTTTACTCATATTGTTAATCCGGTACATTCTGATAATCAGACGGAGATCAATCGGGTAGAGTGGGGGAACCTTATCCTTGAAAACATCCCTCCCATACCGGAGAAAGTCCAGACATCCTTACACCCCTATCTCAATACCCGTTCTGCGTCCTTAGCCGGATGGCATCCTTCAGGAAACAAACTTTATATAAAAACCCGGTTTGCCGAAACTCCGCAGATTCACTCGGTTTCCATGCCGGGCGGCGCCCGGACCCAACATACCTTTTCGATGGAACCGGTGAGTGCCGTGGCGGTTTGTCCCGGCGCTACGCAGAACACTCTGTTGTTTACCAAAGATGAAGACGGTCAGGAAAACTATCAAATCTATCAATTGGATACCGCCACCAACGACGTGAGACAAATTACCGATGGAACGGCAAGAAACCTTGGCGTGGTATGGTCGACAAAAGGGGACCGCTTCGTCTATAGTTCCACCAAACGCAACCAAAAAGACTATGACATTTACATCGCGAATACCGACAATCCCGGCGAAGCGGAATTGCTGCTGCAAAATTCCGGTTTATGGATTCCATTGGATTGGTCACCGGACGGCAATCAACTGTTGTTGATTCATTATGTCTCCATCAACGAGTCGTATTTGTACACGTTGAATTTACAATCAAAAGAAATGAAGCAAATCAATCCCTCTGATGAAAAAATCGCGTATGCCGGGCAGGCGGAATGGACGCGGCACGGGAACCAATTGTACTTTATTTCCGATCAAGATTCCGAGTTTCTCGAATTGCGTTCGCTGGATATGGAATCAAAGGAATTGACTTCGTTCACAACCGAGATTCCTTGGAATATCACGTCGTTTGACCTATCGGATGATGGACGCTATTTGGCTTTTGTGAGCAACGAAAACGGGGTGAGTAAACTTCACCTTCTCTACATGAAAAATAAGCAGAAAATGGGCACTCTTCCTGTTCCAGTTGGCGTCATTTCAGATATCTCCTTTAGTTTGGATGGGGAGAAATTGGCGTTGACCATTGATACTCCGGCCTCCCCGGAAGATGTCTATGTCATCAATATCCCAAAATATGATGATTTCGAGCGGTGGACCTTCAGCGAAACCGGCGGCTTGGACCCGGATTATTTCGTCTCACCGGAATTGATTCACTACAAGACCTTTGATGAAGTAGACGGAGCGTCCCGCACGATTCCCGCGTTTTACTACAAACCGGTGCTGGAGTCCCATGCACCGCATCCAGTATTGATCTATATCCATGGAGGGCCGGAAAGCCAATACCGTCCAAGGTTTAATGGTTCGTTTCAATACTTTTTAAATGAACTAAACATGGCGGTCGTGGCACCGAATGTTCGCGGGTCTAACGGTTACGGAAAAAGCTATCTAAAGTTGGATAATGGAACCCGAAGGGAAGATTCCGTAAAGGATATCGGAGCGTTACTGGATTGGATCAAGGAACAGCCGGAGTTGGATGAAACCCGCGTAGTTGTTATGGGCGGCTCGTACGGCGGCTATATGGTACTGGCCTCTATGATTCATTACAGTGAACGGTTGCTGGCCGGTATAGAAATCGTAGGAATCAGCAACTTTGTTACCTTTTTGGAAAACACCAAAGAATACCGCCGCGAGCTGAGGCGGGAAGAGTATGGTGACGAAAGCAATCCAGACATGCGTGAATTTCTCCATCAAATTTCTCCAACCACAAACGCGGCGGCAATCAACAAACCGATGTTAATCGCTCAAGGATTAAACGATCCCCGCGTCCCGGCCGGGGAAAGCGAACAAATTGTCCAATCCATTCGGGATAATGGTCAAACCGTATGGTATCTTCTTGCCAAAGATGAAGGTCATGGCTTTAAAAAGCAATCCAACCGTGAAATTTATTATCAAACCGTCGGCTTGTTCTTGCGTACAGTACTTCCGTCAACCCCATAATTTCTATTCGTTACGGTCGTTTTGAAAAGGAACGGTATGAGCCTTTTTCATTGGAATAAACACAGCGCATAATCCCAAGTTGCAATAAGACTGTTGGTTAAAATCGAGTGAGCAGAGATGGTCATGGTGGGCTACGCTTCGCTTTG
>CAYVAZ010000185.1:0-10225 GCA_964449065.1 uncultured bacterium | reverse complement strand
ATTAGCGGTATGATTTTTTCGGATTTTATGTTCGACTTTTTGCCGGACCGTCATATAAAGATTTCTGAAGGCATTGGCATTACTGATGATCTGGGCTTTGAAGAAAACTCTGGCAATATGTCAGTCGACCCCCAGTTTCTTGATCCTTTTAACGACGCCCGCCTTCTCAACAATTCTCCGATGAGAAATATGGGCAATCCGCTGAACCGTTATGAGGACCCAGACGGTTCTCGTAATGACATTGGCGCTTATGGCGGGCCTTATGTGTCTAATTTTTTCGAATCGCTGACTGGCGCCCCGATCATTCGAGATATCAAGGTGACGCCTGGCACGATCAAGCAGGGCGACATTTTCACTATCGAAGCCGTCGGCGCAACAAATTAATACTATCAGGATAGGGAAACCACAATGCAGAACCTGAATTTATGCATCACACTTTTTCTGTTGGCTTCAATGCTTCCGGTCTACGCCCAAAGCATCGTTGCGGCTCAATATCGCATCAACGAAGGCGAACCGTTCAATATGACATTGGTTCCTGACGCTGAGGTCATGAGTGGTGAAACGAAATATTCGGTCGATGTTGAAAACAGCGGCTTGCCCGTAGGCTTTCATACCGTTTCCGTGCGTATGCGTAGCGCGGAAGGTTTGTGGTCACACTGGCGAAGTTTTGATTACTTGCACGTCGATGGCAACACATTTCTGGCCGGCGCCGAGTGGTTCATCAACAATGATCCCGGCGAAGGCAACGGGGTTGCCATTGAAACGCCCGACGACGGCGCGTGGGACGAGCCACGCGAACGCTTTTCACCAGAAATCAGCGGTTTTGGCAAGCTGCCTGAAGGACGAAACACAATCTATGTAAGAACCCGCGACCAGGATGGCCGTTGGAGCGCCGCTCGCTCAGCCGTGTTTGAAACCGTTCAGGAGCGGATTACGGCTGCCGAGTGGACGTTAAACCCCAATACACCTGTTGGCGAAGGAAGCCCCTTGGGGACAGTCGACGGGGCTTTTGATTCAGGTGAAGAAGCACTGGTCTCTGACGGATACAATTCGTCTACGCTGCCCGAGGGTTTTCATCCTCGCATTTATGTCCGCGCACAAACCAACCTGGGCAATGCATGGAGCGACGCAAACGCTGAAGGTGCGTCGATTCTGTTGAATCGCTCTCCTTATTTTTCAGAGATTGTTCCAACAGAAATGAGCATAGATACCGTTTTGGGTGCGCCCATACCAGCTTCATTTTCGGTACAGTCTTTTGATCCTGACAACGACTTTGTTCAAATTCGATATCTTGTTAATGGGGAGGAGGCGAGCTCCGACGGAGTGTTTGATTTTCACCCCGAGACTGCGGAAACCTTCACTGTCACAGCCCAGGCTGTTGACGACTTTGATGGAACAACAATTGAACACTCATGGTTTGTTGATGTGGTAGAGAATCCGGTACAAGTTAAACTTTGGCACCTGTATTAGATGCAAAATATTAGTGTAAACGACGTAAAAGATTGCTCTATTCGTTTTGCTCTCATCGACCGACTTGAAGTGTATGTCTTGGACGAGGCGTTTCAATATAAACCGCTCTATTTCGAGCGCTAGATTCTGATAGGACTCATTCGACTCTGTAGAGAAAAAACGGAGTCCAATGCACGCATGCACTGTATTAAGAATTGAGCCTCTTAATACAGAGCATTTTTTTCTAGTATGCTTATTGGTATTTATTTGGCAGGTTCTGAAAAAAAAACGAACTCTCAGATCGGTGATGATGGTATGTTCTCCCAGGGAATACGACTTTCTTTTTTTAGAGAATTCAATCTGTGTACTTGTGTTTATTTGTTGATTGGCAGCGCCGATGTATTTGCACAAGGCCACCCTCTTCCTCAGCAAATTAATACTGATGAAATCGACTCCGGGCGGGCGTATTATGCCGATAATGAATTTCTTGTTCTTGAAGGCGCCAACATCGCGGTTTCCCTCCCCAGCACGGCAGAAGACGGAAAGTTTCAACAGGCTGATGTTCGCGCGACTCTTCATGTAGACCCGCTCAATGAATATGCGTTTGTTCCCAATGGCGCCCAATACCGCGGCCTTCTGTTCCATGATGGAACCACTCACATCATGGTATGTTTGGTTACCCAACAAGCCATCAATCGAGTCGTCGTGTTGAAGAATGGGGTTCCAATTCCAACCGATGCAGAAGGCAACTTGATCGAATGGAATCGAAAACTTGTGAACCCCGCTGAATCCTATGGGTTTCAGGTCGAAGTAACAAAGTCGCAACTCACCGTTTATTCAATCAAAGATGAGCAAGAACCTATATTGTTGGGTGAATTTAATGTCTCACTGAAAGACTTCACAATTTCGCTTATGCTTCAGTCCATCTCAGCCATTGCTCCGCCAACGCCCATCCAGATGGTGGCCGACCGGATTGAAATTCATTCCCCTCAATTACAACACGATTCAAGAATCGAAGATTGGAAGACAATTTCTCAATGAAGCGTTCATTAATCATTGTTTCTTTATTTTTCATAGCGGCGGCTATTGCATTGTTTTCGTTCACATCGCCAACCATTGATTTGGTCATGGGGATCTGGATTGATGAGTTTCATTCAGAGGGCCAAGTCAGCGAAATATACAAGATTGGTCAAGCACCAGAAATTGTCTTTTTGCCTCCGCCGACGCCGACCCCGGCGCCCACTTACACGCCAGCTCCGCCGACTATAACGCCAACAATAACCCCAAGCCCCACATTCACTCCAGTTCCTCCTACATCGACCGAGACGCCTCTGCCGACCGAGACGCCGACGCCAGAGCCTACTCATACTGCGACGCCGGCGCCGAACCCTGGAGAGACCATTGAAATCCAGTTGGCTGGCATGCCCAATGGCGCCAACCCACTTGTCATGGCTTATATTCCCTCTGGAACTTTTATTATGGGTGGGGCTGAGGGAGACGAATCCCCACAACGCTCTGTGACGATCAGCCGTTCGTTCTGGATGAGTTCACATGAAGTAACGCAAGCCCAATGGCAGGCGGTGTTGGGGGAGAACCCATCCGTCAACCAGGGCGGCCCAAACCTGCCAGTAGATTCGGTCGCGTATAGCGATGCGCAGGCTTTTTTGTCGAGTTTGAGCGAACGTGGATTTGGGCAGTTTCGCTTACCCACCGAAGCCGAATGGGAATACGCTTGTCGTGCAGGGACGCAAACGGACTACTATTGGGGAGACGCGTCGTTAATAGATCAACATGCAGTGTATCTCTTTAATTCTAACAACCAGTCTCAGGCCGTGGGCAGTAAGGCGCCGAACGCCTGGAGCCTGTTTGACATGGGCGGAAATCTGTTCGAGTGGTGTACTGACTGGTATGGTCCATACACAGGAAATGATCTGATTGATCCCGCCGGGCCTGAGACCGGAACCCAGCGCATTATACGCGGCGGATGGTGGCAGTCGGTTCCCGATGGTTGCCGCAGCGCAGCCCGAGACCCACTCGAACCGGGCTTTCGAACTCTCAGCGTCGGGTTGCGAATTGTATTGGACGCCGACTCAGTCTTGCCGACGCCAACTCCAACACCGACATTACCACCCCAAGATTCTGAAGCAGGCGATCTAGTGACGATCCCGCTGGATGGTTTAGAAGCCAGTGCAAAGTCTCTTCGTTTAATCCGTTTGCCTGCAGGAACGTTTCGTATGGGCAGCGATGTCTCTGACGCCGCACGCGAGCAATCGGAAGAGCCGCGCCACGTCGTGACCATTCCCGACGAATTTTATATGGGCGTTTTTGAGATCACTCAGGCGCAATGGACAGCCGTCATGAACACGAACCCGTCACAGTTTCGAGGGAACCCTGACCTGCCCGTTGAGACGGTTGACTGGTTTGACGTGCAGGAATTTACTCAGAACCTGTCAGAACTGACCGGACGGCGCTTTCGCCTGCCGACTGAAGCCGAGTGGGAGTACGCCTGTCGCGCTGGTTCGCATACCCGGTTTTATTGGGGCGACAGCCTCGACGATATCAATCAATACGCATGGCAGTTTTTCAACGAAGGCAACGACAAAACCCATCCCGTCGGGTCTCTATCACCCAATCGCTGGAACCTGCATGACATGAGTGGCAACGTGTTAGAATGGTGCCTCGATTTTTCTCGTGATTACACCGACAGTGAAAAATTTGCCCCGTTTGGGTTTATGGATGAACAAATACACCCGGCCCGCGGCGGTTTTTGGCAAGGCTCCCGTGAAGGGTGTCGCAGTGCTGCCCGTGAAAAACTCAACTCTACGTTCAAAGGGTCGACTCTCGGTTTTCGCGTCGTAATGGAAACTGGCGACGCGCCGTCGGCCCCCACTCCAACGCCGACGCTGCCACCACCGGGCGAACTACAATTTGGGGCAGCCGTACAGTCAAATATTTTTGGATCAAACCTCGGTTTGGTCTTAGACCAGATGAAAACAGATAATTATCACGTCATTCGGTATTTCGCTCAGGAATCGCCCGCCGATAACATTCGCATGATTCACAAAGCCAAAGTGAAAAACATGAAAGTGATCATGGTTTTCGGGGTAAACAATTTACTCTATGACATCGACTGCTCGATTGGGCTTTGTGGTTACTCTGGCGAACCCTGTTGCGACGCCTGCTGGTGGAACTTGGATTTGTGGTGGAAGGACCCAGACGCTCGGCAGTTTAGCCGCCGCTATGATTGCATCCCTCAGGGGTTTGCTGCATGGATTCAACGCAGGTTGGAGATGATTGAAACCGCATTGCCGGGCACAGTCGGTGAAACCGTCATTGGTTTACAAATTGGCAATGAAGAAGACGGCAAGTGGGGCTATGAAGAGAAAGACCAACTTTTTGCGGGCCGTGATTTTTCTGCGTATTATCTGGCTGCCCGAAATTCGGTCAAACCTCGCTGGCCAAATTTGGCGTTTTATAGCGGTAGTGTTGAAAACCATAGAGCGCTTGATTTTACCGGAGGCGACGACAACCCCGGCATCTCTAACCAATGGCTTGAAAACAATGGCATTTGGTCGCGCGCCTATTTGAACGGATTTATTCAGGGCGTTCTCGAAGATACAGACAATGATATCGACGCTCTTCCTGAAGCGATCTCTATTCATGGGTATACAGGTAAAGTTCCACCCGAAGGTTTGGTGGACGAGTTTGAAAGCCGAGAGTGGATTCACCGTCTTGATACCCTTGATAATATTTGTAATGCCTACGGATATCAGCCAGACTATGTGAACCTCGAATATGGCTTCAGCCCTGATCCAGATAGCCGATATGGATGTTTTGGCGCCAATGAAATGACCCAGGCGGTTTATTACATGCGCCGGACTTTGATGGATGCCACCATGCGAAGCAGACAAGGCTCGACATGGCTATACAGCATGTATTGGGTCCATCACATTAGCAGTAAGGAGTTTTTCGACACGGGTTGGTTTCGAAACGAGAACGGCGCGATCGTTCCGCGGGCGATTCAAAAAGTCGGCCAGATTTTGCATTCCAACCCCGGCGATGCCCCTTCGGGACTTGGCTTGGGTCAGGGAAGCCCAATTTGGTTTCCGAACTATTCAGAACCGGTTCAAGGGTTATCTGAGGAACGGGTGATGAGATGCGGCTGGAAAACCGAAGAGGGAACCCGCTGGGGTGCGATGTGGAGGTATATCAACAGCACCGAAGATTTCTACGAGGCGCAGCCGCGTGAAATGAGCTTCACTGTCAACGCAGACAACCCTGGCCCGGCGCATCTTTATAAATTCATCTTTCAGCCGCCCTATACTCACGAGCATGTGAGATGGGTTCAACTCACGTCCGAACCGATTTCGCCTGTTATTGATGGTTCGGACAATGCTCACTTCATCATTCCGCCGGTGGTGCATCATTCGTCGTTGGGGGCAGTTGAAGCGGTCAACCAGAATCCTGTGTTTTTGAAGTTTGAAAATTGAAGCGTTTTCGATTGGCCGAATAGGAAGATGGACACGGCAAAAAGACGGTACTGACTCGGGATGAAGCCATCGACATTCAAACGCCGCGCGACCGCAACGGCAGCTTCGAACCCAAGATTCTTCCTAAGCGCCAGAAACGCTTCGACGGCTTCGACGACAAAATCGTCGCTCTTTATGCGCGCGGAATGAGCGTACGCGACATCCAAAGCAACCTGGAAGAGATCTACGGCGTGGAGGTTTCGGAAGGTCTCATCAGTGAGGTCACCGACGCCGTGCTGGACGATGTGAAGGCGTGGCAAAGCCGACCGTTGGACAGCGTCTATCCCATCGTCTTTTTGGACGGCATCGTGGTCAAAAGCCGCCAAGACGGGCGAGTGCGCAACAAGACGGTTTACCTGGCGCTGGGCGTCAATCTGGACGGCGAGAAAGAACTCTTAGGACTGTGGATCGCGAATGCCGAAGGCGCGAAATTCTGGCTGAGCGTCATCACCGAACTCAAGAACCGCGGCGTCAACGATGTCTTCATCGCCTGCGTAGACGGGCTCAAAGGCCTGCCCTCATTTCATTCGGCCTTGCCTCGCCGCCCTGAACGCCCTAATAAAAGTCTAATATTTTATTTTGCAAATTTTTGTTGACAACAAAGGGGGGGGGGTGATATGGTCTTATTTAATCAAATTTAGTAAATTTGATTAATTGAATCAAACCGCTCAATATTGCAATACCAGGAGCAAATTATGATAAAACCCGCCTCCATAATTATTCTTGCGCTTTTCGCGCTTCCGCTCACAAGCGAAGCGCGTACCATTACCGCCTACCGCACTATCATTGCCGCGACAGATACGGAAGAAGGCGCAATGGAACTGCAAACCGAAGGGAGCGACATCGTCCTCTATCGCGGAAAGTTTGTCGTGGTTTCGGGTTGGTTTGACGACTTTGAAGATGCGCTGCCGGAAGGCAACAACGAAGCCTGGAATCAACGCTGGCGCCATGTGTTGCCCGTCGAAATGCAGACGGAAGAAATGAGCGCCAAAGGGCTTCGCGTGAGAGAACTCAAAACCCAGAAGGCGCTCCACGCGATGGGCGGGCTGCCCGAACGCTTGGGCGACCGTGGACAATTGCATTCCAAAATGTCAACGGCGGTGAATTACGTTAAAAATACCGAAATGCAACCGGACGCCAAAACCTCAGACTTGGTCGCTGCATTGACGCCGCAAATCCAGGCGATGGTTCAACTGGCGGAACGCAGCCCCGACCCAGTCGAGGCGGAAGAAGCCCAACTGTGGTTAGCAAAGACCTATTACTTAGAAGGCTTGATGCGCTCGAAACAGCGCCTGCCGGAAACCAGCGGAAACTATAAGCGCCAAGCCGCACCCGAAGAAGAACTGGCGTATGACTCTGCGATTGAAGCATACAAAACCTTTTTGGAACGCTTTCCAAATTCCGAACACGCGGAAGAAGCCGCCTATCATATCGCTGCGACCCAATATCACCTGACCTATCGCGGCCATCATCGCTACCAGGTTGAAAAAGCCAAACAGGCGTATGAGTCATTCATTGAACATTATCCAAACAGCGAGCTAGCAATCCGGGCGAAGTTAAATTTATTAGGGATTTCGCTCGAGTTAGCCCGTATGGATTTAGAAGGATTCGTGGAAGTAGCTGAACTGGGCAAATCATTGTTATCTGAATATCCAAACGCAAATAGTTATATCCGCAGCCGCGCCAGTCTGATCGTTGCAGAGTCATATTTCGAGGGCGAGCATAAAGACTATGAAAAAACAATTGAAGCCTGCGATGACATTTTAGATGAATTCATTGACTCGGATCACCGTTCTGTCATTGGTTCTGCATATCAACTGAAAGCCTACAGTTTGTTTGTTTTAGGGAAATATGATGAAGCCATAAGCAATTATACGATGTTTATTGATTTCTTTCGGGATCCCCAATATCAATTTGGTTATCAAGTCGAAGAGAACATAGCGAGCGCATATTTTTGGCGGGGACGTGCACTAATTCATCTGGGTAAGATCGAGAAAGCATTATCTGAATTTGAATTAATCATTGAGAAATACCCTCTAAATACTTATGCAGACCAAGCAAAAAAAGAAATTGAATATACTGCAAAATAACGGAAGGAATTAATGATGAGTTTGAATTTAATCAGAAAGAAATTCTTATTCGCAACGTGCCTCATGGTTTCGAGTTTATTTGTAATAATACTTTCAGATACAATTGAGTTGAAAGCAGCGCCACCTGCTCCTCCGTGTGGATCAGGTTGCATAAGATGTACCAATGCGAGAGAAAACGATGTGAACAATGGCTTTCCCTCTTTATTCCCGAACCTAAGTTTACCTGCATGTGTGACTGGTGAAAGAACACCTGAAGATGGAGACCTACCTGTTTATAATTGCATTGCATGGAGTGTAGGAATAACGAATAGCTGGAAATGGGAGGAAGTTGATGAAGCAGGTGATGACGATGGTGTTATGGAAGTAAGTGATTTCACTCAATATTATGCAAATTATGGTCTTTATCCATGGGATGATTGTGATTCTTCAGTTGTTACGGTTCGATTGTATTGTAAGAATGGAACGCCAACACATGCTGATAGAAAAGTTGGTGGTAGTTTTGAAAGTAAAATAGGTCATGAAGTAAGGATAAGACATGGCTCTAGTGAATTAGAGGGTGGAGAATATGGAGACATCTGCAAATGTTACGGCAATTATGCAACATAGAAAAACAAGGAGAGAACCATGAAAAACTTAACTATCTTTTTCTTATTGATTTTTATTTGCTTACCTCTGTCCGCCCAAAGCCCTGAAAAAGCACTAACTAAATCTGTATTTGAAACATTAGTTGAAGATTGGAAGCAGGAAATACAAAACGATTTCCGTGTTAGTGTTAGTTCATCGCTAGAACCATATATGAAACTAAAATCTTTCCAAAAGTTGATGGATTACAAGGCTCAAGTAATCCCGTTTTTCGTTGAAGATATGCCTAAAGTTGGTAGAGGATTAGAAGGTGCTTGTTTTAAGAGCGCAGTAAAAAAAATAAGTAAAAAAAGATTTGAGGATGAAATTCGATGGGAAATAATGAAGAGAGAAAAAACGCTCTTTTATACATACATTGATTGGTGGGAAAATGGGGAAGAGCAAGACATTGAAACATTTAATGCTTTATACGCTTCCTACCAGCAATCTTCTAAGCCGGAAGAAAAACAAGAATTGCTCACCAAGATAAAGCACCTGGGAATTCGATTACTGCCAAAAGTAATGGAAAAGATTAATCAAGGTGATGAGAATTTTATCCCTGTTATTGATCATTTGACTGATGGGGAATTTAACAAGCGCTTTAAGGATCAACCTGGCATGAGTAACAAAGAGAAAGTTCAGCGGTGGTGGCAAGCAGATAAAGAACGCTGGCTGGTAAAGCCAACAAATAAAAACTAAAAGAATCAACCATTGATTGAGTGACTTGATCCATATAGCGAATATTTTGGTCAGTTACCCATTTTAAATACACCTTCCAATTTCTTGTTTCGGTATCAACCGTCTTTGGCCGTTTGTTCGCTTGAGCATGAGGAAGGTATTTGTCCCAGAATGCTGAAAGTTTCAATCTCCCTTTAAATGCTTTCAGTTCATTATTGATAAGTTTTTGTTCAATGATTTCGGCTTTTCGTTGAGCGATTTTCTTATTATGAGTCTCTAAACTTTTTCTTACACGCTGGTCCTGGATGCGGTAATATACCCACCAGGTAAGACCTCGTTTGAATAGTGATACTCTTTTCATGAATTCCTCCAGGTGTGGACAGATTGTGGAAGCCCACTGGGAGAAAATGGCGTTTTATTGCAAGACTTTGCATAGGTAGGAGTGTAATATACAGGAGGAGTAACAGAAGCAATTTCAGCAGGTTGCGTTATCTTTCTTGATATTACAACATGCTTCAAATACTTGACTTATACGACTTCGGATCAGGCGGTTGGGGGTTCGAGTCCCTCCCGGCGCGGGTTGATTTTACTTGACTTATGATTTTTATGTTTTCTGTGATTTTCAGTGGTGTCATCACATAGTCATCAAATGGACGAAAAGTTGGATTTTTGGCGACTTAGTTCCGTTTTAAGTGAAATCACTTCGCATTTAATTACCATACCCCACAGTAACCATAACCATTCCTCGCTTATCTCGCTCATCCATATTTGATCTACTACTGCGATATCCAATTTAACCAAGACCATAAAATCACTCCAATCACATAATTGATTCGACTATACCTTGCGCTCGCTCGT
>CAYVAZ010000184.1:7680-10229 GCA_964449065.1 uncultured bacterium | reverse complement strand
TCAGCGAACGATGAGAAAAACGGGCATATCATAATGTAGTGCGTAACGTGAGTTACTTTTATACCTTTGATGCCCAATGTGGATCAAGAATTACATCGCATCTATTTGGCGAAAGGAATTGCAGCCACTACAGCAATAGAAGGCAATACGTTAACTGAAGAGGAAGTGAGACAGCGCATCGAAGGAAAACTTACTCTTCCTTCTTCAAAAGAATACCTTCAAAAAGAAGTTGATAATGTCTTGGAAGCATGCAATTCGATTTTGAACCGTATTGATAACCTGGGGCAGTTATCCGTCAATGATATAAAGAATTATAACCGGGTAATTCTCCAGAATTTGTCCGTAGAAGAAGGAGTCATACCTGGACAAGTTCGAACCCATTCAGTTGGAGTCGGAAGGTACAAAGGTGCACCTGCGGAGGATTGTGAATTCTTGTTAGAGAAACTATGCCATTTTATTAACAAAGGCGTCGCTCATCCCGGTTTGGACCGTATCAGTATCGGCATCTTGAAAGCGTTATTGTCCCATTTATATCTCGCTTGGATTCACCCTTTTGGGGATGGAAATGGACGGACTGCCCGTTTAGTAGAGTTTCAGTTATTATTGTCTTCCGGCATACCTTCTCCAGCAGCTCATCTTTTAAGTAACCACTACAACCAGACACGAAACGAATATTACAGGCAATTGGAGTATGCAAGTCAATCCGGTGGAAATGTTTTTCCGTTCCTCTTATATGGGTTACAAGGGTTCGTGGATGGATTAAAGGAACAATTGAAAACCATCCGGGGTATTCAATGGCGCATTTCCTGGCTTAATTTAGTGGAAGATACATTCGGCGGTTCACTGAAAAGTACTGATATAAGAAAAAAGCAACTTGTTCTTTATCTTACCGATATATTTACCCCTATGCCAATAAAATCCATTTGGAAAGACTCTTCCATTCAATTGCTTTACGCAACAAAAAAACAGAGGACTTTAGAAAGAGACATTGATAAATTAATCGAGATGCAATTGCTGGTTAAAACGCCAGAAGGAATTCTTATCAACCGGGATTTGTTAACCGCCTTTCTTCCACATGTCAAACATGATGAGTCATAAAAATCATAGAATTTCATAGATGGTTTGACAATATTTTGATATACTATCCAGTGGAATGAACAAGGGAGATGGGCTCACTGCGAATGAAGGGGTTATTTCAATTTTTCTTTTATTTTCTTGTTATAGGATGGTTTTGTCCTTCCCTATCTCATACCCAAAACCCTGTTCCCGTTCTCATTCCCGACCCGGAAGGCCCGTTCTTCAACCAATTCCTCGACATTAGAAACGTCCCTTTATCATTCCCGGACGACATTCAAGCCATTGATTTAAATGATAATAACATACCGGAAATTCTCATTCACAGCAGTCTTTCAGACCGCATCGATATGTATTCCGATTTTGACCTTATATCGAATCCTTCCTTAAACAACCCGGATATCAGTTTCCCGATTTCTTCTCCAAAGCAAGTCGTAGCCAGCGACTTAAACCAAGACGGCCGAACCGATTTGGTGATCTCACACTTTACCACTGTGACAGGAAGTTTTGACAAAACCCTCATCATTCGCTGGCTGCCGCAAACCGAAACGCCCTTAACCTTTTCGGAAGATGAACCGCTGATTTTCGCCCGCAACAATCCAACCTCATTCGCCCCCGTGATTGAAGTGGAAGATTTAGACAACGACGACATCCCCGACATTTTAGTCAACTTGTCATCCCCCCTGCAAGAAATCGGCACCAATGTCTTTTTAATCAAAAACAATGGAGACGGAACCTTTGAGCCTGCTGAAGGTGTTGGCATAGACACCTTCCGGTCCGATAAAATGATCTTGCATGACATAAACTTAGATGATGTATTAGACGTAATTATGCTGCCATTTCAAAGCGACCCATCCCAAGAAACCCGTATTTACGAAGGAATACCAGAAGGGGGATTTCAACTCAGAAACACAATTCCCAATCTGGCGGCCATCAATCTGGAAGTTCTACAGCCGCAGGGCGGCTTACCCTCTCTTCTTGTACATGATTCCAAGCCTTTAGGGTTTGGTTCGGAGGGAAAAATTCATTTGTTTTCCCAACCCTCTCCTTTTGAATTTGTCTTAGAACAAACCGAAACCATCGGGGCCAATTCACACAATATGCAAGTGGTAGACGCTGACAAAGACGGAATTGAAGAAGTCTACACAACCTTTGGAACCATCAATTTCGAGCAAGGAAATGATAGAGGGTTTGTAACTGTTTTTGAGATCATCGGCAATCGGCTCATTCCGTTACCATCTCCCCGCAACCGCATATCTCTCAATACAATGATCAGCGGCAGCCTGTTTTTGGCGGATGTCAATCAAAGCACATTTGTCGATTTACTGGCCATGGGCTTCTCTTTTAATACCGGTGGGGTGTCGGATGTAGCCATATTGTCTCAAATCCCCATGTTCATTACACCCACCCCTACCGCGACGCCAACGGCTACATTCACCCCCACCCCAACAGAAACCCCAACCCCCACGCAAACA